>JBDSEG010000154.1:0-13202 GCA_039920165.1 Burkholderiaceae bacterium | reverse complement strand
CTGGTGCGGCGCCATCCGCTCGGCCTGCTCGTCACGCGGTCGGGCGACGGCGCGCTCGCCGCCGATGCGATCCCGTGGCTGCTCGATGTCGAGGCCGACGGCACGCACACGCTGCGCGGCCACGTCGCACGCGCCAACCCGGTGTGGCGCGAGGCGCGCGGCGATGTCGATTCGCTCGTCGTCTTCCAGGGGCCGCAGGCGTATGTCTCGCCGTCGCTGTACGCCAGCAAGGCCGAGCACGGCAAGGTCGTGCCGACCTGGAACTACATCATGGTGCAGGCGCGCGGTCGCTTCGAGCCGATGGACGATGCGGCGTGGACTTTAGCGCTCGTGACGCGCCTGACCGAACGCCATGAAAGCACGCGTGCCGCGGCGTGGGCGGTGAGCGATGCGCCGGCCGAGTTCGTGGACAGCATGCTGCGCGCCATCGTCGGCGTGCAGTTGCGCGTCGAATCGATCAGCGGCAAATGGAAGGTCAGCCAGAACCGATCGGTCGCCGACCAGGCCGGCGTGCGCGCCGGCTTGCAGGCCGATGCGATGAACGCCGATACGGCGCTGCCGGCTCCCGAGGCTTGAGCCTTCAGCCTCGCCGCCAGATCGGGCAAGCCGTGGCACGCAGGTCGATCGCGGCAAGTGCCGCCCTCACCTTCGCACTCGCCCTCGCGGCGCCGCTGCGCGCCGCTCCAGCCCCGGTGGAGGACACGATGGCGCAGCGCGTGCTCGCCTGCACCGGCTGCCACGGCAAGGAAGGCCGCGCGGCGAGCGACGGCTACTACCCGCGCATCGCCGGCAAGCCGGCCGGCTACCTCTACCAGCAGTTGCTCGGCTTTCGCGACGGGCGGCGCCAGTACGAATTGATGGCCGGGCTGCTGACGCCGCTTTCCGACGCCTATCTGCGCGAGATCGCCGAACATTTCGCCGCGCTCGATGTGCCGTATCCGCCACCGCAACGACTCGCCAGCGACCCTGCAACGCTCGCACGCGGTGAAGCCCTGGCACGGCGTGGCGACCTGGCCTTGCAAGTGCCCGCGTGCACGCAGTGCCACGGCGCTGCGCTCATGGGCGTACTACCCGCAACGCCGGCGCTGCTCGGCATGCCGCGCGATTATCTCAATGCGCAGCTCGGCGCGTGGCGCACCGCGGGCCGCCGCGCAGCGCCGCCCGACTGCATGGCCGAGGTGGCGCGGCGCCTCGCGCCCGCCGACATCAGCGCGCTATCGATGTGGCTTGCGGCGCAGCCGGTTCCGCCCGGTGCGAAGCCGGCCGCATCGGCGCCCGGGCCGGTGCCGCTGCCGTGCGGCGGGCTGCCTCCGTGACGCGCACCGGCGTGGCGGCGGCGCTGGCGCTGCCGCTTGTCGCGGCGCTCGGCGCCACGGCGCTCGTCGTCTGGCTGAACCTGCGCGGCGAGGATCCACTCGTCGCGGATACCGCCGGCGCGCCGAGTGCCGAGCTGATCGCGCGCGGCGCCTATCTCGCGCGGGCCGGCAACTGCCGGGGTTGCCACACCGACCGCGGCGGTGCTGCCTATGCCGGCGGACGCGGCGTGCCGACGCCGTTCGGCACCGTCTATGCGCCCAACCTGACGCCGGACCGCGCCACCGGCATCGGCGCGTGGACCGCGGCCGAGTTCTGGCGCGCCCTGCACAACGGCCGCTCGCGCGACGGGCGGCTCCTGTACCCGGCGTTCCCGTACCTGAACTACACGCGCATCGCGCGCGCGGATTCGGATGCGATCCACACTTATCTGCGCAGTCTGCCGGCCGTCGCACAGGCGAACCGCCGGCACTCGCTGAAATTTCCGTACGACCAGCCCGCAGCACTTGCCCTGTGGCGCGCGCTGTATTTCCGGCCGGCGCAGATCGAGACCGATCCGGCGCGCAGCGCCGACTGGAACCGCGGCGCTTATCTTGTCGAGGCGCTCGGCCACTGCAACGCCTGCCACGCGCGCCGCAATGCGCTCGGCGCGGCGTCGAGTCCGCTCGATCTGGAAGGCGGGCTGATCCCGGTGCAGAACTGGTATGCGCCGTCGCTGACGGCGGCCGACGAGGCCGGCGTCGCCGACTGGGATCTGCAAGACATCGTCGACCTGCTGCGCACGGGCGTCTCGGCGCGCGGTGCGGTCTCCGGGCCGATGGGCGAGGTGGTCGGCGGCAGCACCCAATTTCTGACCGAGTCCGACCTGCGCGCGATGGCGGGCTACCTCAAGGCCTTGCCGCCGACGGCACCCGAGCAGCGGCGCGGCGCCACCACGCCCGACCCGGCGCCCGACACACCCGGTGCCAAGCTCTATGCGCAGCACTGCGCGCAGTGCCACGGCGAGCAGGGCGAAGGGGTGGCCGGCATGTATCCGGAGCTCGCCGGCAGCCGCGCCGTGACGATGCGCAGCAGCGCGAACCTCGTGCACATCGTGATCGAAGGCGGCTTTCCGCCATCGACCGCCGGCAATCCGCGGCCGTTCGGCATGCCACCCTTCGCGACCGTGCTGAGTGCCGACGAGGTGGCTCAGGTGCTGAGCCACCTGCGCACGAGCTGGGGCAACCGCGCGGCGCCGGTGACGACGCTTGAAGTGACGCAGATCCGCGATGCCCGTTGAGGCCGCTCGCGCGGCGTCAATCGAACTGCCACGCGTAGCGCAGGGCGACGAAATTCGCGCCCGGATTCGGGTCGCGCAGGCCGCCATTCGAGAAATGTTGCAGGCGCAGCGAAAATTCGTGCCGGCCTGCTGCGCCGAACCGCCGGCCGACGCCGATATGCTCGCCGAAATTGAAGACCGTGCTGAAACGTTGTCGCTGCGATCGGTAAAGCGGGGCGATCAGGTTCGCGCCGACACCCGCTTCGGCGAACCACAGCGCATCGTCGGCGCTTTGCAAGCGCAGCACCGGGGTGGCGCCGAACTGGCTCACCCAGGCTTGGACATGCCCCGCCTCGCCCGCATCGGAGCGCCAGCGCCCGAGCGAAATCTCCCAGTAGCCGACGATCACCGAAGCGCCGAGTCGATGCTGCCACTGCCACGGCCAGGCCACGCCGCCGACAAGACCGCTCGTCGCCGGGCTGCGCGAAGCCTGCACGAACGCGGTCGAAGGCTGAAGTCCTTGGGCCAGCACAGGCGAGCCGGCCAGCGCGCCCACGGTGCCATATGCGATGAACAGAGTCTTTCGATGAAACCGGTTGCCGGGCACGACCGATCCTTGGGTGGGCAGCCGGCGCTGCGCCGGACCGTTGTCTTCGCGTTCGCTTGCAAGAAAAAGCCCGCAGCGCGATTGCGTTGCGGGCCGGGAGCCGATCTGATCGCTTCGCGTCAGAACGGAATGTCGTCGTCCATCGTATCGAAGCCGGTCGTCGGCTTGCTCGCGGCGGGTCGCTGCGGTGCGGCCGCGGCAGGGCGGCCGGCGGGAGCACGCGCCGCGCTGCCGCTGCGCTCGCCGTAGCCCGACGGCGGGCCGCCATCGTCGTCGCCCTGGCCTGCACCGCCGCCACCCATGCCTTCACGACTGCCGAGCATCTGCATGTCGTTAGCGATGATCTCGGTGGTGAATTTCTCGACCCCGTCCTTGTCGGTCCACTTGCGCGTCTTCAGGCGCCCTTCGACATACACCGAGCGGCCCTTCTTCAGATATTCGCCCGCGATCTCGGCCAAGCGGTCGTTGAAGACGACCCGGTGCCACTCGGTCTCTTCCATCTTCTCGCCCGAGTCCTTGTTCTTCCAGCTGCGCGTGGTGGCGATGCTGACCGTGCACCAGGCGCCGCCGTTCGGGTTGTAGCGAACCTCGGGGTCGCGGCCGAGGTTGCCGACGACGATGACTTTGTTGACTGAGGCCATGGCGTAGCGCTCCTTTTCGTATAGCGGGGACGGGGGTTTCGAAGCGGGCTTCGACGGTGCGCGATTATCGCTCGCGCCCCTCGGCTCGCCTCACGCGTGAAGCCTTCCGCGGCTCCTCTACCATCGCCCTCTTGACCGCCGCCTTGTCTTCGCCCGCCTCATCCGCTGCCCTCTTGCCGGCCGACGTCCTGCACCAGGTATTCGGCTACAGCGCCTTTCGCGGCGCCCAGACCGAGGTGGTCGACCACGTGGTGGCCGGCGGCGATGCGCTGGTGCTGATGCCCACCGGCGGTGGCAAGAGCTTGTGCTATCAGGTGCCTGCGATCGTCCGGCATCGCCGCGGCCACGGCGTTACCCTCGTCGTGAGCCCGCTGATCGCGCTGATGCACGACCAGGTCGGCGCGCTCGAAGAGGCGGGCGTGCACGCCGCCTTTCTCAATTCGACGCTGAGTTCGGAAGAGGCCCAGCGCATCGAGCGCGAAATGATGTCGGGCCGGCTCGTCCTGCTTTACGTCGCGCCCGAGCGACTGGCGACGCCGCGCATGCTGGCGCAGCTCGATTCGCTGCACGAGCGCGGCCTGCTGAGCCTGTTCGCGATCGACGAGGCCCATTGCGTGAGCCAGTGGGGCCACGACTTCCGCGAGGACTACCTCAACCTGCACGTGCTGCACGAGCGCTACCCCGGCGTGCCGCGGATCGCGCTCACCGCCACCGCCGACGACCTGACCCGCGCCGATATCGTCGAGCGGCTTCGCCTGGCCGATGCGCGCATCTTCATCAGCAGCTTCGACCGGCCGAACATCCGCTATGCGATCGTCGAGAAGGACAACGCACGCGCGCAGCTCTTGCGACTGATCGCCGACGAGCACGAAGGCGAGGCGGGCATCGTCTACTGCCAATCCCGCAAGAAGGTCGAGGAGACCGCGGCCTGGCTGGCGTCCGAGGGCGTCAAGGCCCTGCCGTACCACGCCGGCCTGGATGCACCGGTGCGCAAGCGGCATCAGGACAGCTTTCTGCGCGAGGACGGCATCGTCATGGTCGCGACCATCGCCTTCGGCATGGGCATCGACAAGCCCGACGTACGCTTCGTCGCCCACCTCGACCTGCCCAAGACGATCGAGAGCTACTACCAGGAGACCGGCCGCGCCGGCCGCGACGGCGAGCCGGCCGATGCGTGGATGGCGTACGGCCTGGCCGACGTCGTCAACCAGCGCCGCATGATCGACGACAGCCCCGCCGGCGAGGAATTCAAGCGCGGCCAGCGCGGCAAGCTCGACGCCCTGCTCGCCCTGGCCGAGGCGCACGATTGCCGAAGGGCGCGCCTGCTCGGCTATTTCGGCGAGGCGAGCCCGCCGTGCGACCCGGTGCGCCAGAACCCGTGCGACAACTGCGCGAGCGCGCCCGCGACCTGGGACGCGACCGCGGCGGCGCGCAAGGCGCTGTCGTGCATCTACCGCTTCCACCAACAGCGCGGCCAGCATTTCGGCGCCGGCCATCTGATCGACGTGCTGCGCGGCAAGGCCACCGAGAAGGTGGCCCAGCACGGCCACGCGAGCCTGTCGACCTTCGGCATCGGCGCCGACCTGGCCGAGCCGCAATGGCGCGCCGTGCTGCGCCAGCTGATCGCCCTCGGCCATCTGCGCACCGAAGGCGAATACAACACCCTGGAGCTGACCGCCAGCGCGCGCGAGGTGCTGCGCGGCGAAGTGCGATTGCTGCTGCGCGTGCAAAGCGATGCACCGGGACGCGGCAAGTCGAAGCGATCTCGCGGCGAGCCCGGCAGCAGGGGCCGCGACAAGCCGCCGCCCCTGCCGCTCGACGCCGAAGGACTCGATCGCTTCGCCGCCCTGAAAGCCTGGCGCGGCGAAGTCGCCCGCGAGCACAACCTGCCGGCCTACGTCGTCTTCCACGACGCGACGCTGGCCGAGATGGCGCAGCAGCAGCCCGACTCGATGGACGCCCTCGCGCAGATCAGCGGCGTCGGCGCGAAGAAGCTCGAGGCCTACGGGCGCGAGATCCTGCGCGTGCTGGGCGGGTGAGCGCCGACGCGCTTACCGCGCGAGCCGCGCCATCTCTTCGCCGACCAGTCGCACGACGAGCCGGTCGAGCGTATCGACCGAATAGCCGGTGACGTCGTGAACGGTCCGGTCGCCCGGGCCGTGGCTCGGCCGTGCAGCGTTCTTGTAGGTCAAGAAGACGAAGCGTCCGGCGGTGTACTGGGCGATCTGGCGAAAGACATATTCGCCCGCTGGGTCGAGGCCACTCGCGCCGACCGCGAACACCTTGATGCCCTTGGCGAGCGCGGCCTGCATGTCGCGGTCGTACTGCGGGCCGCCGTAGTCGAGGTGCGGCGGCGCGTCGCCGACCAAGACAACCAGCCGCGCCGCATCGGCGCGCCACGCGAGGCCGTGGACGACCTCGTGCAGCGCTTCGTTGAGCGCCTCGGGCATATCGCCGCCGCCGGCCGCCTGCAGGCGCGCGAGCTCGGTCTGGAAGGCGCCGAGGTCGTCGGTGAAGTCGAGGCTGCGGGTCAGGAATGCATCGCCGCGGTCGCGGTAAGCGACGAGCGCGAAGCACAGCTCGGGTCGTGCCGGCAGCTCGGCGATCTGCTGCGCGATCTGGCGCATCGAGGTCTTGAGCTTGGCGATCTCGTCGGCCATCGAGCCGGTCGCGTCGATCATGAAGACGAGATCGAGGCGCGAACGCGCCCAGGTCGGCGAAGCGTCGAGCCTGACCTGGACCGCGTTCGCCTGGCCGCGCCGCAGCATCGCGCGCGCCTGGCTGCCGTGCTTGCGCACCGCGACGCCGAGCATCCCATCGTCGTCGCCGGGTGGCAGAAAAGCGCGCGGATGCAACCACACGCGGCCGGCCGTATCGGTGCGCGCCCAGGCCACCGGCTCGGTGACGCCGGCACGCTGCAGCGCGACCTCGGCGTCGTGCACCGGCCGGCCCAGTGCGTCGCTCACCTGCAACGGGTAGCGCTCGCCGATATCGCGCTCGCGCACGGGGAGGCCCGGGTGGCGTGCGCGGTAGGCGAGGTAGGCGCCGAAGTCTGCGTTGTCGTCGACCATTCCAGCGCGCACCGGTTCCTGCACCGGGAAGTTCGGGGCGTACGCACGCGTGTCCTGCTGGGACGGCGACGGCGGCGGCTAGGCGGAACGCGAGCGCGAGCGCGCGAGTTCGGCCGGCTCGATATTCAACAGGCGCGCATCGGCCGCCGGGCGCTCGGCGGGGCTCTTGGCGGCGGCCGAATCGCGGGCCGCGGCAGCGGTGTCGGTGCGGGCGTGCTCGCGCGTCGACGCTGGCGCCTCGGCCCGGCCGAAGATGCGGCCCGTCGTGCCGAAGCCGGCCTGGGTCTCGCGCACCGGCGGCGTACCGCGGCAATGATTGGCCTGCGGAGCACGAAAGTCGACCGGCGAGAAGTCGACCGCTGCCCCGCCGATGGTTTGCGGATCGTTCGCCCCGTGCCACGGCGGTGGCCACGCGCCGGCGAATCCGGCGCTGCACGCGGCGAGCATCAGTGTGGCGGTGAAAAGGCCGGCAGCCGTTGGCAGCTTGAATCGCAGGTTGGGTTTCATGGCATCGGATCCCGAGGGGGTGGCTGGCGCACCCGGCCGGGCGCTCCTGTCCCTGGTACGCGGCGGCGGCACGAACGGGGTGATGCCTCGGATCATTCCGCGATATGCACGGCGATTCACCCCGTTCGACGCGCTGCGACGTATCACCCGCATCGAAGCGCTGGTGCAGACTGGCGCCGCCGACCGATCGCGCGCATGCCTTCAGCCACCGAACCGACCGACGACGCCCTCATCGCCGCCTATGCCAGGGGCGATGCCGCTGCGTTCGACATCCTGTATGCGCGCCACCACGCCGCGCTGTACCGCTTCGTGCGCCGGCTGCTGGGCAGCAGGCACGCAGGTCAGGTCGACGAGGCGTTCCAGGACACCTGGCTGCGCGTGGTTGGCGAGCGCAGCCGCTGGTCGCCCCGGGGCGCGAGCTTTCGGACCTGGCTCTTCACGCTGGCGCACCACCGCTGCATCGACCTCTTGCGGCGCGGCGGACGCGAGGTGTCGATCGATGCCTTCGAGGCCGCCGACGGCACACCGTGGGAACCCGACGCGCCCGCCTGGCAGCACTGGCCGGCCCCGCCCAGCGCGACGCCGCCCAGCGAGGAAATCGCCTTCTGGCGGCGCGCCGGTGAACGCCTGCTCGACTGCCTGGACCAGTTGCCGCTGCCGCAACGCAGCGCCTTCCTGCTGCACCACGACGACGGCCTCGCGCTCGACGACGTGGCGCGCGCGCTCGAGGTCGGTTTCGAAACCGCCAAGACACGGCTGCGCTATGCGATGAGCAAACTGCGCACGTGCATGGGCGCCTACCTCGCGCCCGGATCGATATGAGCGGCACCGGCTCGTCCAACCCCCGCGCCGACCCCGAGCGCGACGCCTGGCTGCGCGAGGCGCTGCGCCATGCGCCCGATGCGCAGGCCGAGCCGCCGCGCGCGCTCAGCGAGGCGATCCGGCGCGAAGCGCACGCCGCGGCGGCGCCGTCCACGCGCAGACCACCCGCCCGTCGGGTCGGCCGGTTCGCGATCTTCTGGGCCTGGCTCGCGCGCCCCCAAGCGGCGGCCGGCTTCGCCAGCCTGATGGTCGCGACGCTGGTCGGTCTGCTGTGGTGGGACCGGCCGATGCCTGCGCCGACCGAGCCCGTTCCGGCGGCGCCGATGTCGCAAGCGAGCGCGCGGGCTGCCGTCGTCGTCGCGCCGGCACCGAAGGACGAGACGCGCAACGTTGCGACCTCGGCCATGCCGGCGACCGCGCTGGCCGAGGTCAGGCCGGCGCGGACCGAGCTCCAACGCACAGCGCCCGCGGCGCCACGCACGCCCCCATCACCGGCACCCGCGCAGACGCGGCGCGAGGACGCCGCTGCCGAACGCGCGGTATCCGACGCCCGCGCGAAGGCCGCCTTCTCACCACCGCCACTGATCACGGACACCGCGCGCCCGTTGGCAGCGCGCGAAGCACCGGCCACACAGGCGGCAGCCGCTGCCCCGGCGGCCCCGGCCGCAGCGGACACTCTCGAGGCCGCTGCGATTCGTGACCAAGCCGCACGCAACGTCGGCCAGATCGCTCGCGCCGCCGAAACTCGCAAGGCCGACACCGTGCCGGCGTCCGCCGCCCCGGGTCTGGGCGCATGGCGCGCGTCGATCGCCGCCGAACCGCAGCGCTGGACCTGGCAACGCGCCAGCGGCGTCGCGCAGCCTGCCGATGCGGCGCTCGCCGCAGTGCTGGCGCGACTCGACGCGGCGACGGCAGGACGCTGGCGCGCGTTGCCGGATGTCGTCGCGCCGGCCGGCCTGACGCTCTACCGCGACGGCGCGCCGGTTGCGCGCTGGTCGCTGCGCACCGATCCGTCCGATGTGGTGCAGAGGTCGAACGGATCGGTGCTCAGCGCCGATCTCGACGCGGCCGATGCAGCCGCCCTCGCCGGGATGCTCGCGACGCCGGTGCGCTGAGGCTTCGCGCGTCAGCGCGGGACCGCCGCCGCCGCCGGCGGACCGAAGCGCCGATCCGGCTTGTCGGCGCGCTCGTATAGCGGCAGCACGCGCGGCAGGTTGGCCTGGATCTCGCGGATGCGGCTCGGCCCGCTCGGGTGGGTGGACAGCCACTGCGGGGGCGCACTCTTGTTGGCCTCGGCCATCTTGTTCCACAGCATGACGCCGGCGCGCGGGTCGTAGCCAGCGCGCGCGGCGAGGTCGAGGCCGACGGTATCGGCCTCGGTCTCGTCGTCGCGGCTCCAGGTCAGGCTGAGCAATTGGGTGCTCGCGCCGAGCACGGCGTTGCCGATGCCGCCGAGCCCGAGCAGCGACGAGAGGACATTGGCGCCGATGTTGGTGGCGGCCGATTTGCCCATGCGCTCGCGCGCGTGCTCGCGCAGCGCATGCGCCATCTCGTGGCCCATGACCATCGCGACCTCGTCGTCGCTCAGGTGCAGCTTGTCGAGGATGCCGATGAAGAAGGCGATCTTGCCGCCCGGCATGCAAAAGGCATTGATCTGCCTGCCGCCGAGCAGGTTGACCTCCCAGCGCCACTGGCGCGAGCGCGGATTCCATTCGGCGGCGAACGGGATGATGCGCTGCGCGATCGCGCGCAGGCGCACGACCTGCGGGTGGTCCGGCGGCGCGAGCGCGCCCTGCTGGCGTGCCTGCGCGAGCAGCTGGCCATATTGCTGGCCCGCTGCCTGCTCGACCTGGTCGGCCGGTACCAGCTTGGAAAAACGCGACTGCTCGCCGACCGAGACGCCACCGCGCGCCCAGGCCTGCGGCGCGAAGGCGCCAGCAAGCATGGCGCCGCCGAACGCGCGCCGGTGCAGCCCGCAAGCGCAGCCCGACAGCCTCGACGGATGCGCTGGATCGGACATCACGGATGGGCCGGCGCGGTTTCCGTCGGCGCCCCGGATGCCGATGCGGCGGCCGGCTCGACCGGCGCATCGCCGTTCGCGCGGCTCAGCATCGCGCGCACCTGCGGCAGCAGCGCATACGCCGGGAAGCACAGCCAGAAGGTGAGGAAGAAGTAGGTCGCGTAGCCGAGCTCCTGCGCGCCGATGCCGCCGGCCCAGCCTGCGACGGCGCGGCTGAACGCGAAGATGCTCGACAGGATCGCGTACTCGGTCGTCGCCTTGGCGCGGCTCGTGATGGCCATCAGAAAAGCCAGGAAGGCGCCGGTGCCGAGGCCGCCGGTGAAGCTTTCGAGCGCGCTCGCGCTGTAGACCATCAACTGGTGCACCAGCGCGACTTCGCCGCCCGCCGCCACCTTGGGAACGTAGTACGCCGCGGCCGCATAGCCGAGGTTGGAGACCGCCTGCCAGATGCCGAGCACCCACAGGCCCTTGTAGATGCCGCGCGTATCCACGTACCAGCCGCCGAGCAGCCCACCGCCGATCGACAGTGCGAGGCCGAGGTTGACGCTCACCAGACCGATCTGTTGATTGCTGAAGCCGCTGTCGACCCAGAACGGCTTGACCATGAAACCCATCGCCGCGTCGCCGAGCTTGAACAGCAGGATGAAGATCAGTATCGCGATCATCCCCGGCCGCGACAGCAACTCGACCCAGGCGCCGAATACCGGTCCCTCGCGCATGAGTTGCGCGCGCGGGTGGTTGGCCGCCGTCACCATCAGGCCGGCGCCCAGGAACATCAGGCCGACCGGGATCAGCCCCTTGAACCACCAGGTCTGGTTCCACAGCGCGACCGCGCTCCAGCCCATCACTTTCGCCAGCGGCGCGAGCGCCGGCCACAGCAGGCCGATCAGCACCAGCGCGAGCGCGGCGATCCACAGCGGCTGCTCGCGCAACAGCGCCATCTCGGTCGCGAGCGATGTGTTGGTCGAGACGCGAAGCTGCTCGCGCGGCGCGAAGAGGGCCATCAGCGCGTTGGCCGCGAACACCGCGCCGCCGAGCACATAGGCGAGGCTCCAGCCGTACCAGCCCGAGAGCATCAGCACGACGCCCGCGAACAGCATGCCGACGCGGTAGAAGCCGATTCGAAAGCCATTGGCCATGCCGTATTCGTCGCGGTCGAGCAGCTCGATCGTGTAGCCGTCGGTGGCGATATCGTTGGTCGCGGACAGCACGGTGAAGAGGCCGATCGCGACCCAGACCCAGGGCCCGAACGCAAACGCACCGCCGCCTGCCGAACCGGCCGCGAAGAACCACATCACGCACGCCATGCCCGCATTCGCCGCGCTCACCCACAGCCGGTGATGGCGTGCCCAGTCGATCGCCGGGGCCCAGAGAAACTTGACGGTCCAGGACAGGCCGAGCAGGCTGAGCAGCCCGATGTCGGCGAGGTTCACGCCCTGCTGGCGGAAATAGACCGGGAAGATGTCGAAGAAGACGCCGAGCGGCAGGCCTTCGCTGAAATACAGCAGCGCGACCCAGAACAGCTTGCGGCGGTAGACCGGCGTGGGGCGGACGGCGGAGTCGGGTGCGGCGGCCGCCGGGGGCGAGGTCATCGGCGCATTCTAGGGACGCAATCTCGCCTGCCGGGCTGCGCCGCACGCCCGGTGCGGCCATCGGTCACGGCTTCTGCGCGCCCTGCCGGTAGATCGCCTCGGCCAGCACCAGCAGGCGCTCGCGCGACAACGTGCCGGCCAGCGCATAGCCGGTCGCATTGCCGTGCGCGCTGTCGCCTTCGACCCAGTAGAAAAGGCCGAGCTCGCCCTGGCGCTCGTAGGCAAATGCGGCCGGCGTTGCGCTGTCGGGTTTGCGCAGATAGACCGTCACGCGCTCGGGCTTGGCGTTGCCCACCGGCGGCTCGATCGCCTGGTACATGAGCTGCGCGCTCGGCCCGGACGCGTCGGGCAACAGCCGGCCGCCGACCAGCTCGAAGCCCTGCTCGCGCAGGTCGAACAGCTTGACCGGCACTTCGATCCGGCGCGTCAGCCAGCGCGCGAGATGCTCTTCCTGCGCCTTGACCTCGACCGGATGGCGGACCTCGGGCACGTAGACGCTGTGCGCCACGGCGGCGCGTCGCACCCAGCCCTGTGCGCCGACCAGGCGGTCTGCCTGGCGCGCCGACTGCGCCGCGTTCTGCGCCGTCTGGACGCGCCAGGTCGCGGCGGCGCCGACCGCGCCGCCGAGCACGAAGACCGCGACCGCGGCGGCCCAGCGCTGCCAAGGCGCGGCGAGCGTGGCCGGCGCGCGGTTCCAGACGATCTGGGTCAGGCGTTGCGGCACCGGGTCGGACAGTATGGGTTCGAGCGTCGCGCGCATGGCTTGCGCATCGGCCGACCACAGCCGCACCCGGGCCGCATCCTCGGGGTGATCCTGCAGCCAGCGCTCGACCTGCTCGCGTTGCTCGGACGCCAGCTCGTTGTCGAGCCAGGCGTGCAGGAGGTTGTCGTCGATGGGGGTGTTCACGGCAGGTCTCGATGTCAGACGACGCGGCGCAAGCCATGCGCGGCGGGCACCGGGCGGCCCTCGAGCAGCGCGCGCAGTGCGACCCGCCCGCGCGAGATGCGCGACATCACGGTGCCAACGGGAATGCGCAGCACCTCGGCGCACTCGGCATAACTCAGCTGCTCGACGGCGACGAGCAGGATCGGCTCGCGCTGCTCGACCGGCAGCCGCTTGAGCGCCGCGATCAGATCGATGCGCAGACCCGGGTCGCTCCCGACCGCGGCGGCCTGCGCGAGCGCGGCTTCGGGGTCGGCGTCGAACCAGGGCGTGCGGGCATGCCGACGCCGATCGTCCATATAGGCGTTGTGGGCGATGCTCACGGTCCACACCAGGATGTCGCGGCGCTGGTCGAACTGGTGCCAGTGCGCAAGCGCGCGTTCGAGCGCGGTCTGCACCAGATCGTCGGCCGCGCTCGGGTCGAACA
>JBDSEG010000153.1:0-2509 GCA_039920165.1 Burkholderiaceae bacterium | reverse complement strand
CGTGTGCTCCTGGCGGACCAGGATCTCGGGCGAGGCGCCGACGATCTGGAACTCGCCCATATCGTAGAAATACATGTACGGCGACGGGTTCAGCGAGCGCAGCGCGCGGTACAGGCTGAGCGGCGATTCGGTGTAGCGCTTGCGCAGACGCTGGCCGACCTGCACCTGCATCATGTCGCCGGCGGCGATGTAGTCCTTGGCCTTCAGCACCGCTGCGATATAGGCGTCCTTGCCGAATTCTCGCTCGACCGCGTGGGCGGCGACCCGTCGCACCGGCGGCGCGGTCACGCTGTAGGCGAGCTGGTCGCTCAGCTGGGCCAGCCGGCGCTTGGCGCGCGAATAGGCTTCCGACTCGGCCGGGTCGGCATAGACGATCAGGTACAGGCGACCCGACAGGTTGTCGATCACCGCGAGTTCCTCGCACTGCAGCAGCAGGATGTCGGGTGTGCCGATCCCGCCCGGCTTGTGCGTCTTGGCCAGCCGCGGTTCGATCGAGCGCACCGCTTCGTAGCCGAAATAGCCCGCCAGGCCGCCGCAAAAGCGCGGCATGCCCGGCCGCAGCGCGACCTTGAATCGCTGCTGGTAGCGGGCGATGAAGTCGAGCGGGTTGCCGTCGTCGACCTCGACCACCTCGCCGTTCGTCACGATCTCGGTGCGAAAGCCGGTGGCGCGCAGCAGCGTTCGCGCCGGCAGGCCGATGAACGAATAGCGCCCGAAGCGCTCGCCGCCCACGACCGATTCGAGCAGAAAACTGTACCGTCCCGCGCCCGAACCGTAGGCGAGCTTGAGATACAGCGACAGCGGCGTCTCGAGGTCGGCGAACGCTTCCTTGATGAGCGGAATGCGGTTGAAACCCTGGCCGGCGAGGCTCTTGAATTCGAGTTCGGTGATCACGGCTGGCAGCCCTTTGCGGCCGCTGTGGCCGCGTCGTCATCGGTGTCGGTGGTCGGCGTCTGCCGGGAGCCGCGCAAGCGGGTGGACCACGCTTGGCAAGCGCCGGGGCCGACGGCGGACTAGGCCTGCGCCCCGCGGGTGCGCTGCGATCGGCGCCAAAGCCAGGCTCCCCGGTCGAACGACGCTTGGGTGGATTTGCGCAAGGATGCCATCGATAAAAGTGTAGCAGGGGACCCTTGCAGGCGCCCACCTGCTGGCTGGCCCGTCAGCCCATGCCGGCGCCCTCGAGCGGCGGATAGGCGCGCGCCGGCTTGCCGAGCAGTGCGCGGCGCACGCCGTCGATCAACCGGTGCGGGGCGATCGGCTTGACCCAGTAATCGTAGGCACCCAGGCTCATCGCCTTGATCACGTCCATCGTGAATGCGTCGCCCGTCAGCAGCGCCACCTTCAGGCCGAGCGAAATCTCAAGGCTGAGCGCGCGTATCACTTCGAGGCCGCCGAAGTCGGGCAGGTGCATGTCTAGCAGCACCAGATCCGGGCGCTCGCTTCGCGCAAGGCGAATGCCTTCGGCGCCGGTGCCGGCGGTGATCAGCGCCACCCCGGGCAGTTCGGCGAGCAGGCCTTCCACCAGCACGACATTCGCTGCCTGATCCTCGATATAGAGCACGGTGCCGCTGGCCTGCGCGGGGGAATCGTCGGAATCTGGCATGGCGGGTGGCGGCGAAGAATGCCGCCTTCGGAAACGAAGGCCGCGAGCATACGAGCCCGTCGACGGCAGGGGTTTTTGCGCCCCGACCGCGTCAGGGTGGGAGCCGTTCGCGCAGCGCCCGCAGCGCGGCGCCGCGGTCGCTGTGGCCGAAGACGGCGCTGCCGGCGACGAAGGTATCGGCGCCCGCGTCGGCGACGCTACGGATGTTGTCGGCCTTGATGCCGCCGTCGACCTCGAGCCGGATATCGCGCCCGCTCGCTTCGATCAGCCGGCGCACGCGTTCGATCTTCTTCAGCGCGCCCGGCATGAAGGCCTGCCCGCCGAAGCCCGGGTTCACGCTCATCACGAGCACGATGTCGAGGCGGTCCAGCGTCCACTCGAGCACGTCGAGCGATGCCGCAGGATTGAAAACCAGCCCGGCCTTGCAGCCCGCGTCGCGGATCGCCTGCAGGCTGCGGTCGACATGGATCGACGCATCGGGATGAAAGCTGATGCTGTCGGCGCCCGCGGCCGCGAAGGCCTGCGCCAGTGCGTCGACCGGCGCGACCATCAGATGCACGTCGATCGGCACCTGGGTGCCGTCGGCGCGCACCGCGTGCTTGCGCAGCGCCTCGCACACCATCGGCCCGAAGCTCAGGTTGGGCACGTAGTGGTTGTCCATCACGTCGAAGTGGATCCAGTCCGCACCGCCGTCGATCACGCTGCGCAACTCGTCGGCGAGGCGCGCGAAATCGGCCGAAAGAATGCTGGGGGCGATGCGGTAGTCGAGCATGGACGTCGGTGTTGTCAGGCCGGGATTCTAGAAGCGGTGAACGCGGCTTCGAGGGCGCATGCCTCCTAGAATCCGCGCATGCCAAAACCCGAGTTCACCAGCAGCGTCGCGGTGCGTCATCTGCCCGAGCAGTC
>JBDSEG010000152.1:0-5289 GCA_039920165.1 Burkholderiaceae bacterium | reverse complement strand
GCGACGGCTTTCGAAGCAGCGATGGTTGCGACATCGAGCACCTTGACGGACGTGCGCAGGCTCATGCTGACGATGTTCTCCAGCAGCCCTGTCAGGCCGCCCTTGCCTGCCTGACGATGGCCATGCTGGCCGTTCGCTGACCGGCGTTGCGCACCGGGTGGGGCCGGACGCGTCCCGCGCCCGGGCTCACGCACGATCAGGCCTTCGCTCGCCAATTGCGCGAGCGCCCGGCGCACCGTGACGCGGCCGGCGCCAAACTCGCGGCTGAGCACCATCTCCGGCGGCAAGCCGGCGGCGAACTCGCCTTCGTGCAATTGCTCGCGCAGCACCAGGTAGATCTGGTGGTACTTGGGTAGGGGCAAAACGGTGGGCATCGGTCTTGATCAGGGTCGCTCAGGGCGCTCGCCGGCAGCGCCGTCGATCTCGAGGATGGCGACTTTGAAGATGTCCTCGAGCGGTGCCTCCTGGATCACGTGGTAGACGACGAAGCGATAGGCCTCGTTGGCATCGAGTTCGCTCGGGGTGAACGCAAAGGCCAGATTGCCGGCCGTCGACACCCGGCCCGGATAGCCGAAGTGCAGCAGGTTCTGCTTGAAGACGCCGGCCGCCGTACGTGCCAGCGCTGCGTCGGGAGCGATGAACTCGAGCACCAGACCGGCTTCATGGGCGCTGCGCTGCGCGGGCGGCAGCGGGCGCACGGCGCCTTGGCCGTAGATGTGCGGATGAAGCGTCCAGGGGCCGGGCACCAGGCCACGAACGCGCGCCTCGACCGTTTCAAGCGCCTGCGGCAGGATGCCGAGCATCGTCGGATCGGCAATTCCGGCGAGCATCACCACCCGCGCGCCGACCCGTGCCGCGCCTTCGACTTTGAGGCTCGGTCGCGCGCGCGGCGCGAATCGCGCACCATGCACGCGTGTGCGGTGCGCGTCGACCGCCTCGTAGTGCGCCTCGTGCAACAGGAGGGTGCCGGTCGGTTCGTCGACGCGAAACGGATCGGCCTGCTCGTACAGCGCGTGCGCCGCCACCGAAGCCGGCGTGGCATGCGCCTGCGGATTCATACTTTCCAGAGTGAAGTGCTCGAGGGTCATTTCGGCCAGCATGGCGTCGCGCCCACCCGGGCGGCAGCACAGTGACGTGCACTCGACGATCTTCGCCATGTGCAGCGCCAGCGCGCTCGGGTAGCCGAGCATTTCGGGCAGGGCAGCGAAGATGGCGGTGTCGCAGGCGCGGCCGGCGATGAGCACGTCGGGCTGCATGGCCAAAGCGCGCTGAAAAGTCTCGCTGCCGCATTGGCCGACGATATGGCTGCAGGCACGCAATTCCTCGTCACCGGGCGATGGCAGACCGCTGCCCAGGGCACCATCCAGATCGCTGGCACCGATCGACACCAGTTGGCCACTGTCACGGGCGGCGGCAATGCGATCGGCCGAAACGTCGCTGGCGATCGTCGCCAAACGAAAACGCAACCCGTGTTCGCGGGCGATGTCATGCACGATGGCCAAGGTCGCGTCGAGGTGTGGCTTGGCGCCGGCGGTTCCGGCGCTGCCAATGATCAACGGGATGCCTTTGTCCAGTGCCGCGCAAAGCACCAGTTCGAGATCACGCCGCACCATCGCTACCGGCGCGGCCATGACGCCGGCGCCGAGGTAGTAGGGCCCGGGATCGATCGAGCCCATGTCGCAGCCGATGAAATGCGGCGCCCTGGCCATGCCTCCCGCGAACGCTGCTTCGGGAATGCCGTAGCCGAGCTGGCCGGAGGCCGACAGCACGCGCAGGGGCTCGCTGCCGGGCCGGTGCGTCTGCAAGAGGCGGGCGACGGCAGTCATGACTTTGCACCTGCATGCGCATCGACTTGCGAATCGAGTGCCGGGTCGAGTTCCACATCGAGCAAGGGCGCATGTTGCTGCGCGCCATAGACATCGCCGTCGCCGGGACTGCCGGCGACGATCTGGCGCGGCATGGAAAACTTCATGGCGAAGATCTCGGGCAGGAGGAAGCGCCGCATCTGCGCGACCGACTGTCCATACAGCGCGGCCACTGCAGAAGGTGTGAGCGAGGCGCTGTGCGCCGCCAGGGTGTAGCCGGCCGCGTCGGCGAAAAAGATGTCGATGGTCAGCTGCGTCGGGCCGGCGTTCTTGCTGCGCACCACCGGGGCTACATCGCGCAACCGCTTTCGGACTTCGGGTCGATCGGCCGCAGAAGTCATCGCGCGGTGAAGCCGCCGTCGGCGCAGATCACCTGGCCGGTGATGAAGCTGGCGCGCTTCGACAGCAGAAAGCTCACCAGCTCGGCGATCTCATCGGGCTGGCCGAGCCGCCCCATCGGAATGCTCTGGCGCATCGCCGCCGAAGCCTCGGCGTCGGCCAGCGCCGCTGCGACCATCGCCGTTTCCACCGGGCCCGGACCCACCGCATTGACGCGCACGCCCTGCGTAGCCCACTCGAGCGCCAGCGACCGGACCATGCCGTTGAGGCCGGCCTTCGATGCCGCGTAAGCCGCGCCGCGGGCGTGACCGACGAGGCCGATCTGGCTGGTGATGACGACGACACTGGCGTCGCCAGCCGCCGCGCTGTCGACAGCGTGCGAGTCGACCCGTTCCGCACGCATCTGCGCGATGGCGGCGCGTGTCAGCACGAAGGTGGCGTTGAGGTTGAGGGCGATGGTCTGGTGCCACTCGTCCAGGGTGGTCTCGTCGGAGCCTTTCTTGAAGAAGATGCCGGCGCATGCGGCAAGGCCGTCGAGCGCACCGAGTGCCTGGGCGGCACGCGCCGGCAGTGCCGCCGTCGCGGCGCTGTCCAGCAGGTCCTGCACCAGCAACGTGGCGCCCGGCAATCGAGCCTCGGCATTCGCGCGCTGCTCCTCGTGCTGCAACACTGCGGCAACCCGCGCGCCGCGCTGCAACAACAGCCGCGCCGTCGCCAAGCCGATGCCGGAACCGGCGCCCGTGACCAGCACATGCCGGTGCTGGAGCTCGAACGCCGTCGTATTCGAGTTCGGCGAAATCGGGGTCAGAGACACAATTCGAGGGTCACAGTCCAAGATAGTTTTTGCGCAGATCAGGGTCGCGCGCCAGCACCTGCGCATTGCCTTGCATCGCCACAGTACCGTTCTCGATGATGTAGGCGCGTTGGGCGATGGCCAGCGACTGCACGGCGTTCTGCTCCATCAAGAGGATCGATTGACCCTCGCGGTTGATGGACTCGATGAGGGCAAACATTTCTTCGACCAGCAGCGGCGACAGGCCGAGCGAGGGCTCGTCCATGATCAGCAGATCGGGTTCGGACATCAAGCCGCGACCGATCGCCAGCATCTGCTGTTCTCCACCCGATAGCGTGCCTGCCGCCTGCGCGAAACGCTCGGCCAGCCGCGGGAAGATGCCGACGACGCGCGCCATGTTCTGTTTGCGCCGTGCCGTGCCGCGTACGAGCGAGCCCAGTTCAAGGTTCTCGCGCACGTTGAGGTTGGGAAACACGCGCCGGCCTTCCGGTACATGAATGACGCCCAGCTTGACCACGTCGGTCGAGCGCATGCCGACCAGTTCCTGGCCGCGAAAGCGGATCGAACCGGTGAACGGGCGATACAAGGCCGAGATGTTGTTGTTGAGGGTCGACTTGCCGACGCCGTTGCTGCCGAGCACGGCGACGATCTCGCCCTCGGCGACATCGAGATCGATGCCGCGCAGGATTTCGACACCGCCGTAGCCGGCGCGCAGTCCGCGAATTTCGAGCAGGGGGGTGCCGGTGGTCATGGTGCGGTCATGGTGCGAGCAGTGCTTCCGGAAAACGCTTCGCGAAACGCTCGCGCCAGCCGGTGTCGGCGACTTTGGCAAGCAGCGACGCGCGGTCGAGCGGCTGGCCCAGCACCGTCTGCTCCAGCGCCCAGGCCAGGCAAAGCGTCGAACTGAGCAGGGGCGCCGCGCTGCGGTGGGCGGCGATCGGGCCCAGCGTCGGGGCGCCGGTGCCGCTCACCAATACTGCATCAACTGCGTCCATATCCTGCACGTGCATAGCGGCCAGTCCCTCGGCGATATCGCGCCCGCGGATGGCGTAGATGCGACGTGTGTCGTTGCGATCGCCCGGCAGTGCCGCGGCCTGCACGATCTCGATGCCCCAGGTGGCCACATAGGCTTCGCAAGCTTCACGCAGCCACGCTGGATAGGGCGAGAGCATGGCGATGCGCCGCGCCTCGAGCGCCACCAGCGCCGCTCGAATCGCCTGCGAGGCCGACCACACCGGATAGCCGCGCTGACTCGCCAGGGCCTCGAAGGTGGCCTGCCAGCGCGCCGGCTCGACCAGATAAGCAGTACCGGTGCAAGCAAACCCGGCGGCGGCGACCGGTGCGTTGTCGAGCGTGTCGAGCGCCGGCGCGAGGCGCTCGAGATAGTCGACCAGGCGTGCACGGGCGTCGGGCAGCGGGCTGTGCAGGCGCGTCGTCACCAGACCAATGTTCGGTGCGAGCAGCACCGAGAGTTCAGCCTCGACGGTGGTGTTGGCCTGCGGCGTCGCGATTGCGACCAAGCCCGCTGCGGCGTAATCGCTCACGACGCAACCTCCATCGACTCGTGCCAGGGAATCAGCACGCGGCGCAACAGGCCGATCGAAAAATAGAAGAGGAAGCCGACCACCGTCATGTGCAGGATCACGGCGAACAGCATGTCAGTCTCGTACGCGTTCATCTTCGCCACCAGCAGGTAGCCGAGCCCCTGGTTGCCGCCCAGGTATTCGCCGACGATGGCGCCGATCAGCGCCAGCACCACGCCCACTTCCATGCCCGTGAGGATGTAGGGCAGGGCGTTGGGCAATTCCAGCCGGCGAAAGATCGCCCAGCGCGAGGCATTGAGGCTGACCATCACGTCGCGATGACCGGCCTGCACCGACTTGACCCCGAGCAAGGTGTTGGAAAGGATGGGGAAAAAGGCAATTACGGCCGAGACGACGACCTTGCTGGTCGGGCCGAAGCCGAACCAGACGATGAAGAGCGGGATCAGTGCCACCTTGGGTACCACCTGCAGTCCGACGACGAAGGGATTTAGCGTCGCTTCCAGCCAGCGCGCGCGGCCAAGCAGCACGCCGCCGCCGATGCCGATCACCACCGCCACGGCGAAACCGCCGAGGGTCTCGCCGATGGTCACCAGCGTGTGCTGCCAGGCCCGCGGGTCGCGAATGACCTCGCCCCAGGCACTGAACACCGCCGTGGGCGACGGCAGGATGAACATGTCGATTTTTGCCAGATGCACATAGGCACCCCAGACGAAGAAGAACAGAGCCAGCAACAGCGGCGTGCTGACCC
>JBDSEG010000151.1:0-10151 GCA_039920165.1 Burkholderiaceae bacterium | reverse complement strand
CGATCGAGGGAAATGATGCCGTCGATCCCCTCGTCTCCCGAACCGCCCACCCGTTGAAGATCGGCCCGGTTCGCGCCGTACCCCATGCGGTGAAGGAGATCGAGGACGACGGTTTCGAAGAAGGTGGGCGACACGGATCCCAGCAACTCCAGCAGCTCGGCTGCCGCGGACTGTCGCAGTTCGATCAGCGCCTGGCCCAAGCGATCATCGGGACTGGCCACCGCCTGCGCAGTAGGTCCGACGAGCAACGGCGGATTTTCGTCAACGGGCAGGGCGTCGACCGCTGGCCGCAGCCTTACTCCGAGGTAGCCCATCGCGAGCTTCTCCGACATCTCGGACGAGAACGGAGGCGGGTGCTGGTTCGAAAAGGCCACGCCGTCCGCGGTCACGCGCCAGAACCCACGGCGAGGGCTGCTTGAAAGACCCGCGCGTTTCAGGCGATCGTGCGCCCAGCCCGCGCGATTCTTGTACATGGGCTGGGAGCCGCTCGGAAGCAGGATTTCGCGATCCGCGGCCGTGAGGCCGAGGGCGCGAGCCGCTTCATCGTGGGCAACCCGCGCACTCACGCCTTCGGGATGCGCGACAAGAAAGCGAAGCAGCGGCTCGATGAAGTGATCGTAGGTGGGTACAGGCATGGCCTCAGCGCTTGCGCGCACCGCCGAGGATGCTGCCGAGCACGCCGCGGATGATCTCGCGCCCAAGGGTCGATCCGATGGTTCGCACCGCCGAGCGCGCGGCCGACTCGGCCAGACCTTCGTGCTTCCCGCCGCGCGGTCCGGTCGAGCCGAAGAGCACATCCTTGAGCCCGCCGAACAGGCCGCCGTCGGACGACGCGGGTGCGCTCGCCGATCCCGCGGGCGCGGCTGTCGGGCTGGCCGCGGCGCGGTCCTTCAGCTTTTCGTATGCCGATTCGCGGTCGACGGTCTTCTCGTAGACGCCCGCCACCAGCGAACCCGCGATCAGCGCCGCGCGCTCCGCGGTCGTGATCGGCGCAAGCCGGCTGCCGGGGGGAATGACGAAGACGCGTTCGGTCACGCTCGGCCGGCCCTTGGCATCGAGCAGGCTGACCAGCGCCTCGCCCACTGCGAGCTCGGTGATGGCGGTCTCGACATCGAGCTTGGGATTCGCGCGCATCGTGCTGGCCGCCGCCTTGACGGCCTTCTGGTCGCGCGGCGTGAACGCGCGTAGCGCATGCTGGACGCGGTTGCCGAGTTGGGCCAGCACCGAGTCCGGGATATCGAGCGGGTTCTGCGTGACGAGCCAGACGCCCACGCCCTTGCTTCGCACCAGCCGCACGACGAGCTCGATGCGCTCGACCAGGGCCTGTGGCGCATCCTTGAACAGCAGGTGCGCCTCGTCGAAGAAGAAGACGAGCTTGGGCTTGTCGAGGTCGCCCACTTCGGGCAGCTGCTCGAACAGTTCGGAGAGCATCCACAGCAGGAAGGTCGCGTACAGGCGCGGGCTGTTCATCAGCTGGTCGGCGGCGAGAATATTGACGACGCCCCGAGGCGTCGACGGGCCGCCCCGAGACGCCTCGGCGCCCCCTCGGGGGGCAGGAGCCGCAGGCGACGTGGGGGTCTCGTTCGCATGTGACGTTTGCATGAAATCCGCGATATTGAGCATCGGTTCGCCGAAGAATCTGTCGCCGCCCTGTTCCTCGATCTGCAGCAGGCCGCGTTGGATCGCGCCGATGCTGGCCGCGCTGACGTTGCCGTAGGTCGTCGTGAAGGTCGACGCGTTGTCGCCGACGTGCTGAAGCATCGCGCGCAGATCCTTCAGGTCGAGCAGCAGCATGCCGTTGTCGTCGGCGACCTTGAAGACCAGGGCGAGCACGCCTTGCTGGACCTCGTTCAGCGCGAGCATTCTCGAAAGCAGCAGCGGCCCCATGTCGCTGACCGTCGCGCGCACCGGGTGGCCGTCCTTGCCGAAGACATCCCACAGCGTCGCCGGGCAGGCAAACGGCGCGGGCGCGTCGATGCCGCGTTCCTTCAGCACCGCGGTGAGCTTGTCGCTCGGCGCGCCGGCCTGCGAGATACCGGCGAGATCGCCCTTCACATCGGCCATGAAGACCGGCACGCCGAGCTTGCTGAAGCTCTCGGCCAGGGTCTGCAGGCTGACCGTCTTGCCGGTGCCAGTGGCCCCGGTGATCAGGCCGTGGCGGTTGGCCATCGCGGGAAGCAGCTCGCAGGTCACATCGCCGTGCTGAGCAAAGCGGATCGGGTCGGCCATCGGGGGCTCCATGACGTGGGTCGCGCACAGTCTAAGGTCGCAGGCTGGCGTCGGAATGCTTTACACGCATGTTTGCGCGAGCGTTGCGGACGGTGGTTCTGCCTCGCATTAGCACTCGGGTGGCGCGGTCGCCGGCATGTCTTTTGCAGCTGACTGCTGCGTTGCCTGTAGGAGTTGTTCGGCACGCGAAATTCAACACCGAGGTCTACGCCATGATCACATCCCTGTCGCGCTCCATCGTCGGTCTGGCGCTCGCCGCTTCGGTCTCGCTGCCGAGCCACGCATCTTTCATCACGTTCGAGTGGGCCGGCGCAGACCCGGCGGCGATAACCCCCACTCGAGACGACTTCCGTGTCGCGGTCGGCGGCGGAACGGTTGCCGGCGCGAACGGTTCCTTCGGCGGTCTGCGGCGTGAGATCAACTGGGACGGCGTGCCCGACGCCCGGGCCGACCCAAATCTGCTGCCGGGCGATTTTTTCAACGTTACCTCGCCGCGCGGGGTCGTTCTGAGCACGCCGGGCAGCGGTTTTTTGGTGAGTGCGAATGCGGGCCTGTCGACGCCGACGCTGTTTGGCTTTCCTTCCGACTTCCAGACCTTCAGCGCGCAAAGGCTCTTCACGGCCGTGGGCAGCAACATCACCGACGTATCGTTCTTCCTTCCGGGCACGACGAACCAGGCAACGACCAGCGCCTTCGCGCTCATCTTCACCGATGTCGAAGTGGCTGCGCTCACGCGACTCGATTTTTTCGACCTGAACGGTCTGCTGATCTATTCGCGCGACGCGCTTGTATCGGGCAACCAAGGCCTGAGCTTTGTCGGCGCCGTTGCGGGTGCTGGCGAGCGGATCGCGCGGGTTCGCATCACCTCGGGCCAGAACACCCTCGTGGCGAACGGCGTCGCCGGCAATACGACCGCCGACCTCGTCGTGATGGACGACTTCCTGTATGCCGAGCCGCTTGCGGTCGCCACCGCGGTGAGCGAGCCGGGGTCGCTCGCGCTCGCCGCCTTCGCGCTGCTTGCGTTCGGCGCGATGCATCGGTGTCAGCGCCACCGAACTTGACACGCGCGCTGAGCGGACGCGCACGGGCGAGCCGGGACCATCCCGGAGCACGCCTAAACTCCTGCCCTTCGATTCGATGGAGCAGGGCTTCATGGCCGGACATTCCAAGTGGGCCAACATTCAGCACCGCAAAGGGCGGCAGGATGAGAAGCGCGGCAAGGTCTGGACCCGCGTGATCCGCGAGATCACGGTCGCGGCGCGCCAGGGCGGCGGCGATCTCGGCATGAACCCGCGTTTGCGGCTGGCGGTCGAGAAGGCGAAGGCGGCCAACATGCCGGCCGATACCGTCAAGAAGAATATCGACAAGGCGACGGGCAACCTCGAAGGCGTGAGCTACGAGGAGATTCGCTACGAAGGCTATGGCATCGGTGGTGCGGCGATCATCGTCGACACGATGACCGACAACCGCGTTCGCACCGTTGCCGAGGTGCGCCATGCGTTCAGCAAATACGGCGGCAACCTCGGCACCGAGGGCTCGGTCGCATTCCAGTTCAAGCATTGCGGGCAGTTCGTCTTCGCACCTGGGCTGAACGAGGACCGGGTGATGGAGATCGCCCTTGAAGCCGGCGCCGAGGATGTGATCACGGACGACGACGGCGCGGTCGAGGTGCTGTGCGCCGTGGCGGATTTCGAGGCCGTCAAGACTGCCCTCGAGAACGCCGGTTTGAAGCCCGACGTCGCCGAGGCCACGATGCGCGCCGAGAATACGATCGAGCTCGCCGGCGAGGATGCGCAGCGGATGCAGAAGCTGCTCGACGTGATCGAGGACCTGGACGATACCCAGGCCGTCTTCCACAACGCGCAGATGTGATGGCGGCCGCATGAAAGTTCTCGTCATCGGTGCCGGCGGCCGCGAACATGCGCTGGCCTGGAAGCTGACCCAGTCCGAACGGGTGCAAAAGGTCTATGTGGCGCCCGGCAATGCCGGAACCGGCGCCGATCCTCGGCTGGAAAACGTCGCGCTGACAGACTTCGCGCAGCTTGCCGATTTCGCGCAGGCCGAGAAGATCGCGCTCACCGTCGTCGGCCCCGAGGCGCCGCTGGCGGCTGGCGTGGTCGACCTGTTTCGCGAGCGCGGGCTGCGCATCTTCGGACCGACGCGCGCCGCGGCGCAGCTCGAAAGCTCGAAGACGTTCGCCAAGGCCTTCATGCAGCGGCACGGCATTCCGACCGCCGCCTACCAGACCTTCGTCGAACGCGATGAAGCGCATGCCTGCGTCGAATCGCGCGGCGCGCCGATCGTGATCAAGGCCGACGGCCTCGCGGCCGGCAAGGGCGTGGTGGTGGCGACGACGCTGGCCGAGGCGCACCGCGCGATCGACTGGATGCTCGCCGACGCACCCGCCGCGAGTCCGGCGCGTTCGCAGCGCAGCACCGACATCGTGCCGCGCGCGCGCGTCGTGATCGAGGATTTTCTGGAAGGCGAGGAGGCGAGCTTCATTGTCCTGTGCGACGGCCGCAACGTGCTGCCGCTGGCGACGAGCCAGGACCACAAGCGCCTGCTCGACCACGACGCGGGTCCGAATACCGGCGGCATGGGCGCCTATTCGCCGGCGCCGGTCGTGACGCCGAACGTTCACGCCCGGGTGATGCAGGAGATCGTCCTGCCGACCATCGCCGGCATGGCAAAGGACGGCATCCCGTACAGCGGTTTCCTGTATGCCGGCCTGATGATCGATGCTCAGGGCCAGCCGCGCACCGTCGAATTCAACTGCCGTCTTGGCGACCCCGAGACCCAGCCGATCATGCTGCGCCTGAAGAGCGACCTGTTCGAGGTGCTGATGCGCGCGACCGACGGCACGCTCGATCAGGCGACGCTGGAATGGGACCGCCGAGTCGCGCTCGGCGTCGTGATGGCGGCGCACGGCTATCCCGACAGCCCGCGCGCGGGCGATGTGATCACCGGGTTGCCGGCCGAGGCCGACGATGCGTTGGTCTTTCATGCCGGGACGACGCAGCGCGACGGCGAAGTCGTCACGCAGGGCGGCCGGGTCCTGTGCGTCACGGCGCTGGGCGAATCGGTCAGGCTGGCGCAGAGCCGCGCCTACGACGTGCTGCGCGGCATCGACTTCGACGGCGCGCAGTACCGGCGCGATATCGGGCATCGGGCGGTCGGGCGGTGAGTCGGGGCCGTTGGCATTGAGCGCTGCCATCGAGACCGAAGCGGTGCGCGCCTACCTGCTCGGTTTGCAGGCCGGCATCGTTGGGGCACTCGAATCGGCCGGTGGAGATGCGTTTCGCACCGACGCCTGGACCCGACCGAGCGGCGGCGCGCTGGAAGGCGACGGCATCTCGCGGCTGGTCGAGGGCGGCACGCTCTTCGAGCGCGGCGGCTGCAACTTCTCGCACGTGCGCGGCCGCGCGATGCCGCCTTCGGCAACCCAGCATCGGCCCGAACTCGCCGGCGCGCCGTTCGAGGCGCTCGGCGTCTCGATCGTCGTGCATCCGGTCAGCCCGTTCGTTCCCACCGTCCACATGAACGTGCGCATGTTCGCGGCGCTGCCGGCGCAGGGCGAACCGGTCGCGTGGTTCGGCGGCGGCATGGACCTCACGCCCTACTACGGCTTCGAAGACGATGCGCGCCACTTCCATCGCACTTGCCGCGACGCGCTGGCTGGCTTCGACGGTGATTTGTACCCGCGCTTCAAGCGCTGGTGCGACGAATACTTCTATCTCAAGCATCGCAACGAGCCGCGCGGCATCGGCGGTATCTTCTTCGATGACTTTGCGCAGGGCGGCTTCGGTGGCGGCCTCGACGTGATGCGGGCTGTGGGCGATGCCTTTGTCGCCGCCTATTTGCCGATAGTGCAGGTGCGGCGGGCCTTGCCCTACGGCGAGCGCGAGCGCGATTTCCAGCTCTATCGGCGCGGCCGCTATGTCGAGTTCAACCTGGTGTTCGACCGCGGCACCTTGTTCGGCCTGCAGTCGGGCGGGCGCACCGAGAGCATCCTGATGTCGATGCCTCCGCTCGCTTCATGGCGCTACGACTGGCAGCCCGAGCCCGGCACGCCCGAAGCACGGCTGTACAGCGATTTCCTGCGTCCACGCGACTGGTGCGACGAGGCGGCCGCTTGAAGATTGCGTCGACACCGGCTGCGCGGATCGGCCTTTTCGGCGGGACCTTCGACCCGGTCCACATCGCCCACCTCGCGCTCGCGCGCAGCGCACTCGAACAACTCGCGCTCGACGAATTGCGCTGGCTGCCGACCGCGCACTCGTGGCAAAAGCCCGACCCACCGGCGCCCGCGGCCGACCGCGAGGCGATGCTGCGGATCGCGATCGCCGGCGAGCCGTGCTTCGTGCTGGATGCGCGCGAGCTGCACCGCTCCGGTCCCGGCTACACGCTCGATACGGTACGCGAGCTGCAGGCCGAACAGCCCGGCGCGCGCTGGTTTCTGGTCATCGGGCAGGATCAGTTCGAAGGCCTGCATACCTGGCACGATTGGCCCGAGCTGCTGGCGCGCGTGACGCTCGCCGTCGCGCAGCGTCCCGGCGCGGCGGGAATCGTGCATCCGCAGGTGCGGCAGGCCGCGCAAGCGCATGTGCTGCTGCCGATGATGGCGGTTTCGTCGACCGACGTCCGGCGCCGCGCCGCCGCGGGCGAACCGGTGGATTCGCTGGTGCCGCCCGGCGTGGCACGTTATATTGAAGATCACCGCCTCTACCGCCGAGTCACTGCGGTCGAGAGCGGCCTAACCGGGAGTTGAATGGACATCCGCAGATTGCAGCGCGTCATCGTCGATGGACTGGAAGACGTGAAGGCCCAGAACATCGTCGTCTTCAACACCGAACATCTGTCCGCGCTGTTCGAGCGCGTGATCATCGCCTCGGGCACCAGCAACCGTCAGACCAAGGCGCTCGCCTCCGGCGTTCGCGAGGCGGTGCGCGACGCCGGCTATCCGCCGCCCCGCCTGGAAGGCGAGGTGAACGGCGAATGGATCATCGTCGACTGCGGCGCTGCCGTCGTCCACGTGATGCAGCCGTCGATCCGCGACTACTACCACCTCGAGGAAATCTGGGGCGACAAGCCGGTCAAGATGAAGCTCGGCAGCGCGTCGACCTCGCTCGTCAAGGCCGAGGAGCCGGGCCAGCCGAAGACAGCGCGTCGCGCCGCGGCCACGAAGTCCGGCACCCGCACCGCGCCCGCGCGCAAGCCGGCCGCCAGGAGGGCCGCGGGTCCGGTCACTGCTGCGCGCAAGACGGCGACACCAACGGGTGCCAAGACAGTCGTGCGGGCGGCCTCGCGCAAACCGACGCCGGCGGTCAAGGCGAGCGTGACGCGCGTCGTGGGCGTGAAGCGAGCTGCGGTCAAGGCGGCGCAGGCGCGGCCCGCGGCGCGCAAGGCGGCGCCGCGCAAAACCGCCGCGCGCAAGGCGCCGGCCCGGACGTAGGCGATTGAAGCTGCTGCTGGTCGCCGTCGGCCAGCGGCCCCCGGCCTGGGCCGTGGCGGCGTACGACGATTACGCCAAGCGCTTTCCGCCCGAGTTGCGCCTCGAGCTCAAGGCCGTGAAGGCCGAGTCGCGCGGGTCGCGCACGCCGACGCAGTCGATGGCGGCCGAGGCGGCGCGCATCGAGGCGGCCTTGCCGAAGGGCGTGCGGCGCATCGCTCTGGACGAATACGGCGCGCGCGTCACGACCGTGCAGCTCGCCGCGCGGTTGGCCACGTGGCAGGCCGACAGACGCGACGCTGCGCTGATCGTCGGCGGGCCCGACGGCCTCGCGCCCGCGTTCAAGGCGAGTGCCGATGAGACCCTGCGCCTTTCCGACCTGACCCTGCCGCATGCGCTGGTGCGCGTGCTGCTCGCCGAAGCTCTTTACCGGGCCTGGACTGTATCGATCGGCCATCCCTACCACCGCGCCTGATCGAGCGCATGCGCCACGCCTTCGTCTACCTCGCATCGCAAAGCCCGCGCCGGCGCGAGCTGCTGACGCAGATCGGCGTGCGCCATGAACTGCTGCTGCCCGGGGCCGACGAAGATGCGGAAGCGCTCGAAGCGCATCTGCCGGGCGAGTTGCCGCTCGACTATGTGCTGCGCGTGACCCAGGCCAAGCTGGCGGCGGCGGTGCGGCGGCTGCGCCGGCGTGCACTGCCGTTGGCGCCCATCCTGTGTGCCGATACCACCGTCGCGCTCGGCCGCGCCGTGCTCGGCAAGCCTGCCGATGCTGCCGATGCGGTGGCTACGCTGGCACGTTTGTCGGGCCGCACGCATCGCGTGATCACCGCGCTGGCGCTGGCCAGCGGACTCCAGCGCATGAGTGCCGTGAGCGTATCGACGGTGCGCTTCGCGGTCATGGCGCGCAGCCAGATCGAACGCTATGTCGCGGGCGGCGAGCCCTTTGGCAAGGCCGGCGCCTATGCGGTGCAGAGCGATGCCGCGGCATTCATCGAGCGGATCGAGGGAAGCTACTCCGGTATCATGGGTTTGCCCCTGTACGAGACCGCAAACCTGCTGCGAAGCGCGGGCGTCGTGCCCTTCTCGTAGACCCCTTCTGAAGCCCAGCGGCGCTTGCCCCTGATGGCCTATTGCAAAGCGGCCATGCAAGACATCCTCATCAATTGGGCGCCCCAGGAAACCCGGGTGGCGATCGTCGAAGCCGGCGCGGTCCAGGAGCTGCACATCGAGCGAACGCTCGAACGCGGGCGGGTCGGCAATATCTACGCCGGCCGCGTCGTCCGCGTGCTGCCCGGCATGCAGTCGGCCTTCATCGATATCGGCCTCGAGCGCGCCGCCTTCCTGCACGTCGCCGATGTCCACGTCAACGGCCAGAGCCATGGCGGCGCCGGGCGCCCCGAGGCGGGTGCACCGGCCACACCGGCAACGCCGATCGAGCGGCTGGTCTTCGAAGGGCAGACGCTCACGGTTCAGGTCGTGAAGGACCCCATCGGGAGCAAGGGAGCGCGCCTGTCGAGCCAGATCAGCATCGCCGGCCGGCTGCTCGTCTTTCTGCCACAGGACGACCATATCGGCATCTCGCAGCGCATCGGCTCACCCGAGCTGCGCGAGCAGTTGCGCAGCCGCATGCACGCGCTTGTGCAGCAGGCCGACGGCACGACACCTGGCGGCGGCTTCATCCTGCGCACCAATGCCGAGGATGCGACCGATGCCGAGCTGCGCGACGATATCGACTACTTGCGCAAGGCCTGGGCGGTGGTGCGCGAACGTGCCTTCAAGTCGCCGCCGGGAACGCTGCTCCACCAGGACCTGAGCCTGGCCCAGCGCGTATTGCGCGACCTGGTCGACGAGTCGACCCAGTCGATCCGGATCGACTCGGCGCAACAGTTCGAGGCCCTGCGCCAGTTCGGCCGTGCCTTCACGCCGACGTCGGTCGCCAAGCTCGAACACTATCTGGGCGAGCGGCCGATCTTCGACCTGTACAACGTCGACGACGAGATCGCGCGCGCGCTGCAGCGCCGGGTCGACCTGAAGTCGGGCGGCTACCTCATCGTCGACCAGACCGAGGCGCTGACGACGGTCGACGTGAATACCGGTGGCTTCGTCGGCGCGCGCAATTTCGACGACACCATCTTCAAGACCAACCTCGAGGCGGCGCAGGCGATGGCGCGCCAGCTGCGCTTGCGCAACCTGGGCGGCATCATCATCATCGACTTCATCGATATGGCGCGGGACGAGCACCAGGCCGCGGTGCTTGCCGAGCTGAAAAAGCAACTCGCGCGCGACCGCACGCGCATCACGGTGAGCGGCTTCACCCAGCTCGGCTTGGTCGAGATGACGCGCAAGCGCACCCGCGAATCGCTCGCCCACCTGCTGTGCGAGCCGTGCCCGGTGTGCCAGGGCAAGGGCCAAGTCAAGACCGCGCGCAGCGTGTGCTACGACATCCTGCGCGAGATCCTGCGCGAGG
>JBDSEG010000150.1:0-6564 GCA_039920165.1 Burkholderiaceae bacterium | reverse complement strand
GGACCGCGGCCGATGCACCGGTGGTCGAGAACGCAGCATCGCCGGCCTGGTGGGTGACGAGTGCCAGAACCGCCAGCAGCCACAGCACCCCGCCGACCAGCAATCGCGACTGCGCGCGCAGCGTGCTACGGACGGGCGGCGAGCCCGAAAGCGGCCTTCGCGCTTCGCGGCGCGACGCCTTGGTTGCGGAGAGAGCGGGGGCCGTGCCGCCGTCGGCGTGAAGCGAAGCCAGGGGGAAGGTCATGCCGGGGAATGAAGATCAGGTACCGGAGATCGGAAATCGAAGCGGCGCGGCCGCACGGGCTTCAGCTCGCGGTGAGCAGTTCCTTGATGATCACCGAGCCGTTCTCCTGGGTCTGGATCATGGCACGCTCCTCGAGGTCTTTCATCACGCGGCTGACCATCTCACGCGAGGCACCGACGACCTTGGCGAGGTCTTGGCGCGATACCTTGTTGCGGATGATCTTCACCTCGCCCTGCATCTCGGACATGTCGAGCAAGCTGCGCGCGACACGACCGTATACATCCAGCAAGGCGAGCGATTCGATCTGCCGGTCGGCGGCGCGCAGGCGGTGCACCAGGCCGCGCATGATGGCGTACGACAGGCTTGCGTGTTCGGGCAGGCAGCGCGTGAATTCGGCGCGGCCGAGGATCAGCATGTCGGTCTGCACCTCGGCACGCACGGTGGCCGAATGCGGCTCGTTGTCGATCAGGCTCATCTCGCCCACGTAGTCGCCCGATTCGAGCACCGCGAGGATCACTTCACGCCCGCGCGAATCGGCCGTCAGCACGCGGGCCCGGCCGGTCAGCAGGATGAACAGCGCATTCGACTTCTTGTTGTGCTCGACGATGATCTCGCCGCGCCGGTAGCGGCGTTTGACCACGCTGTCGGCGATGCCCTGCGCCTGGTCGTTGGTCAGCAGCGAGAACAGCGGAACGCGCCGGATCAGGTCGAGGTTGGAAAGCATTGCCATACGAAGTCGCCTTTCTCGCAGTTGCCAATGAAGCTGCCAATGAAGCTGCCGGCAGCAGCGTGATCGCGTGATGGGTTCACGTTTTCTAGAATCGAGCTATTGTCACCAATACCGGGGGTGGCGCCAGCGTGATAAAGGGCCAGGACGCCGCGCTGTTGCATCGATCCATCGCCGGTCTATCGAACCCATGCCCATGACCCCACATCCCCACTCACGCGTTCTCATCCTCGGCTCCGGCCCGGCCGGCTACAGCGCCGCCGTGTATGCGGCCCGCGCCAACCTCAAGCCCGTGCTCGTCACCGGCATGGCCGCCGGCGGACAGCTCATGACGACGACCGACGTCGACAACTGGCCGGCCGATGTCGCCGGCGTTCAGGGGCCGGAACTGATGCAGCGCTTCCAGCAGCACGCCGAGCGCTTCGACACCAAGATCGTGTCCGACCACATCCACGAGGTCGATCTCGGCGCGCGCCCGTTCACCCTGCGCGGCGATGCGGCGAGCTATACCTGCGACGCACTCATCATTGCCACCGGCGCCTCCGCCAAATACCTCGGCCTGCCGTCCGAAGAAGCGTTCATGGGCCGCGGCGTGAGCGGCTGCGCCACATGCGACGGCTTCTTCTATCGCGACCGCGAAGTGTGTGTCGTCGGCGGCGGCAATACCGCGGTCGAGGAGGCGCTGTATCTGTCGAACATCGCGAGCAAGGTTCACCTCATCCACCGACGTGACAAGTTCCGCGCCGAGCCGATCCTGGTCGACAAGCTGGCCGAGAAGGTCGCCACCGGCAAGATGCAGATGCACCTGTTCACCACGCTCGACGAGGTGCTCGGTGACGCGAGCGGCGTGACCGGCGTGCGCCTGAAGAAGGTGGCCGACGGCAGCGTCTACGACTTGCCCGTGCACGGCTGTTTCATTGCCATCGGCCACCAGCCCAATACCGACATCTTCAAGGGCCAGCTCGAGATGAAGGACAGCTATATCCTCACCCGCAGCGGCCTGTCGGGAATGGCGACGATGACGAGCGTGCCGGGCGTCTTTGCCGCCGGCGACGTGCAGGACCACGTGTACCGGCAGGCGATCACCAGCGCCGGCACCGGCTGCATGGCCGCACTCGACGCGCAGCGCTTCCTGGAGCAGTGAGACGGCGTACGAAGCTGGCTATAATCGCGGTCTTTGCCAGAGGCGCCAGGGCTTGCACGCTGCTGCGCCGGCCGGCATCCCCCCGACTACCCCAATTCGCGAACGGAGAAGCGTCATGGCACGCGTCTGTCAAGTCACGGGCAAGCGCCCGATGGTGGGAAACAATGTTTCCCACGCAAACAATAAAACCAAGCGCCGCTTCCTCCCCAATCTGCAATACCGCAGGTTCTGGCTGGATGCCGAAAGCCGCTGGATCCGCCTTCGCATCTCGAACGCCGCCCTGCGGCTGATCGACAAGGTGGGCATCGAGCAGGTGGTTGCCGATCTGCACAAGCGCGGCGAAATCTAAACCCCGCTGACCCCAACCTCACCGAACGAAGGAGCCAACCATGGCAAAAGGTGGACGCGAAAAAATCAAGCTGGCTTCATCCGCCGGCACCGGTCACTTCTATACGACCGACAAGAACAAGAAGACGACGCCCGACAAGCTCGAAATCATGAAATTCGATCCGAAGGCGCGCAAGCACGTCATGTACAAGGAAACGAAGTTGAAATAGACGGGACAGCCGTTCGCTGCCGCGAACCCTTCGCTCGCGAGGCCGCCATGCGGCCTTTTCTTTTGGGCAAAGAAAAGGGGTCGCATTGCGACCCCGCTGTCCTTCTGGCCGAAGGCCTTTACGCGTGCGCAGCGCGCAGCTTGAGCGCGAATTCCTGCAACGTGGCGATGCCGCTCTCCTCGGCCTTGCGACACCAGGCCTGCAGATCGCCGACGAGTTGCTCGGCGGAGACATTGGTTCGCGTCCACAGCATGCGCAACTCCTCGCGCATGGCGACCAGCTTGGCCAGCCCCGGACTGTTCGCGACCGCCGCCGCGACCTGCGCGCGCACGCTGTTCGGAATCTTGTCGTCGTCGCGGTGCAGCCAGCGCTTGGCCAGGTGCATATTGGCCAGGCGCGCCGTGCCGCCAGCCCCCTCCGACTTGAGCCGCTCGATCTCGACCCGGCAGGCCCGGCGCAGATTGCCGGCATACCGCGCCATCACCTCGTAGCGGTTGGCGATCACCGCCTCGAGCGTCTTGTTATCGGCAACCGGGCGCACCGTGCCGAGCTTGAGCAGCGGCGGCGTCTTGCGTACCTTGGCCAAGCCCAGCATCTCCAGGCCGCGGATATAGACCCAGCCGATATCGAATTCGTAGGGCTTGACCGAGAACTTGGCCGAGGTCGGGTAGGTGTGGTGGTTGTTGTGCAGTTCCTCGCCGCCGATCACTATGCCCCACGGCGACACATTGGTCGATGCATCCGGAGCCTCGAAATTGCGATAACCCCACCAGTGGCCAAGGCCGTTGATGACGCCGGTGGCCATGACCGGAATCCACAGCATCTGCACCGCCCAGACAGTGAGTCCGAGCGCACCGAAGAGCATCAGGTTGAGCGCAAGCAGCACGCCCACGCCCTGCCAGCTGAACCGCGTATACAGGTTGCGTTCGAGCCAGTCGTCGGGCGTGCCGAGGCCGTATTTAGCCATGGTCTCGGGCACTTTCGATTCGGCGCGGTACAGCTCGACGCCGGTCAGCAACACGGTCTTGATACCGCGCGTCTGCGGGCTGTGCGGATCTTCCTCGGTCTCGCACTTGGCGTGGTGCTTGCGGTGGATGGCGACGAATTCCTTGGTCACCATGCCGGTCGTCAGCCACAGCCAGAAGCGGAAGAAATGCGCCGGGATCGGGTGCAGTTCGAGCGCGCGGTGCGACTGCGCGCGGTGCAGGAAGACCGTGACCGAAACGATGGTGATGTGCGTCACCACGAGAGTGAAAGCCACCACTTCCCAGACGCTGAGCTCCATGAGTCCGTGGGCCATCAAGTCGAGCAGGCCCTGCGCTAACGACGCCAAAACATTCATGAATCCGCTTCCCGTAGTGAAGTGACGAGGCCGAACGGCGCCGCCAGAACAGCGGGCGATTGTAGGTCACGCCCCCTGAACCATCCTGCTCTGGCGGGCATTCGAAGCCTCGAACACCGCGCAGATGACGGCGTTGCTCGCGCGATCAACCCCGCCACCACAAGCGGTCAGCGCCGCTGCCAGACCGCCGCGAAAAAGCCGTCGGTCGCGTGGCGGTGCGGCCACAGGCGAAGATCGTCGCCGCGAACCAACCTAGGCGCCTGTTCGACATGCGCGCGCGCCAAGGCGTCGGCAGCGGACAGGCGGTCGAAGCGATCCGCAGCCTCGGCCTCGAACGCGCCCGCGATGTCCTCGTTCTCGGCCTGCAACAGACTGCACGTCGCATACACGAGTCGACCACCAGGCTTCACCAGGCGAGCCGCGCTCGCGAGGATCGCGGCCTGCTTGAGCCGCATCTCGTCGATCGATTGCGGCGACTGGCGCCACTTGAGATCGGGGTTGCGGCGCAGCGTCCCCAGGCCGCTGCACGGCGCGTCGACCAGCACCCGGTCGATCTTGCCGGCCAGCCGCTTGATGCGGTCGTCGCGCTCGTGCGCGATCTGGGCCGGGTAGACATTCGACAGCCCGCTGCGCGTCAGGCGCGGCTTGAGCGCGGCCAGCCGGTGGCCTGAGGTATCGAAGGCATACAGGCGCCCGGTATTTCGCATCGCCGCGCCGAGCGCCAGCGTCTTGCCGCCCGCGCCGGCACAGAAGTCGACCACCATCTCGCCGCGCTTGGCATCGAGCAGCAGCGCAAGGAGCTGGCTGCCCTCGTCCTGGACCTCGACATCGCCGCTCAGAAAGGTCGCCAGCTTGTGCAGCGCCGGCTTGCCCTGGATGCGCAGACCCAGTGGCGAAAACGGCGTCGCCTCGGATTCGACGCCCTCGACCTTCAGCGCCGCCTGCACGTCGTCGCGCTTGGCCTTGAAGGCGTTCACACGCAGGTCGAGCGGTGCCGGCCGGTTCAGGCTCTCGACCAGCGGCCAGAACTCGTCGCCGAGTTCCTGATGCAGCCGCTCGGCCAGCCAGTCGGGCAGGTTGTGGCGCAGCTTTTCGGGCAGGCTCGTGCGGTCGATCGCGGCCACGCGTGCGAGCCACGCCGGCTCGGCATCGTCCAGCGCGGCGCGCAGAAACGCCTCGTTGCCCTGCCAGCCCAGGATCGCCAGGCGACGCTCGAGCTCGCCGCGGCCCGACTGCGCCAGGTGCAGCAACAAGGCGCGCTCTCGCAGCACGGTATAGGTCGTCTCGGCCAGCGTATGGCGCTCGCGCTGGCCGAGTGCCCGGTGCTCGCGAAAGAAGTCCGAGACGATGCCGTCGGCCGCCTGCTGGAATTGCAGCACGCGGTGCAGCAGTTCGGTCGTCAGTTCGAGCAGGGCATGCGGATTCATCGGCCGATTATCCCGGCCCATCCACGCGGGTCAGAGTGTGAGAGTTCTTCGTGCGTGCCCGAGCGGCGCGCCCAAAGGTGTCCGATCTAGCACCGCCATAGCTCTGGCGAGCATTTGCAACGACGCGCGGGCGGCTTTGGGCGTGACGAGCAGGCACGAGCGGAAGACTCTCACACTCTCAGAGCAGGGCCTGCGGCGCGCCGCCGGTGTGAAACACTTTCGCGCCTTCGATTCTCAGATCGCCGCGCAGCAGCCAGCCGAGCGCGAGCGGCAGCAGCACGTGCTCCCGCGCCAGCACCCGCGCGGCAAGCGACGCTTCGTCGTCGTCGGCCAGCACCGGCACCACGGCCTGCGCAATGATCGGTCCGGCATCCAGTCCCGGGCTCACGAAATGCACGCTCGCGCCGGCCAGCTTGCAGCCCGCCTCGATCGCGCGCCGGTGCGTGTGCAGGCCGGCAAAGGCCGGCAGGAGCGACGGGTGGACGTTGATGAGGCGGCCTTCGAAACGGCGCACGAACGACTCGGAAAGGATGCGCATGAACCCGGCCAGCACGACCACATCGGGCGACCACGCGTCGACCGCGCGCGCGAGTTCGGCGCAGAACGCCTCGCGCGATGCGAGGGCGGCGGGTTGGACGCAGGCTGTTGGGATGCCGCATTCGCGCGCATAAGCCAGACCGGCGGCCTGCTGCCGATCCGAGGCGACGCCGGCAATGCGGGCCGGCCAATGTTCCGCGGCGCAGGCTTCCACCACCGCGCGCAGGTTGCTGCCGCGCCCGGAAATCAGCACGACGATATTTTTTTCCGAACGCGTTTTCATGCGCGGCGCAGTGTATCGGCCCGTCCCGGGCGCGCAGCTCCCACTTCTACAATTCGCGCCTTCTGCGCACGACCCCGAACGCCTCGATGACCCCAGACCGCGATTCCCCGCCGACGCCCCGCCAGCGTGTTCTCTCGGGCATGCGACCGACCGGGGCGCTGCACCTCGGTCACTACCACGGTGCGCTGAAGAACTGGGTTCGGCTGCAGGCCGACTACGACTGCTTCTATTTCGTCGCCGACTGGCACGCCCTGACCACGCATTACGAAGAGCGCGGGGTGATGGAGCGGTATGTGTACGACA
>JBDSEG010000149.1:0-37174 GCA_039920165.1 Burkholderiaceae bacterium | reverse complement strand
CGCGCCGATGCTGGCGGCGCCATGCTCGACCTTGATCGCGGTCAGGCCGCGCGCGACATGGTCGAGCGCGGTGGTCCAGTCGACCGCCTGCCAGGCGCCACCCTGCTTGATCATCGGGGTGGTCAGCCGGTCCGCGATGTTGAGCGCCTCGTACGAAAAGCGGTCGCGGTCGGCGATCCAGCATTCATTCACATCCTCGTTCTCGAGCGGCACCACGCGCAGCACCTGCTGGTTCTTGACCTGCACGATGAGGTTGGCGCCCACGCTGTCGTGCGGGCTCACGCTCTTGCGGCGCGACAGCTCCCAGGTGCGAGCCTGGTAGCGAAACGGCTTGCTGGTGATCGCACCGACCGGGCAGATATCGATCATGTTGCCCGACAGCTCGGAGTCGACCGTATCGCCGCGAACTGTCGTGATCTCGGAATGCTCGCCGCGGTGGATCTGGCCGAGCTCCATCACACCCGCCACCTCTTGGCCGAAGCGGACGCAGCGGGTGCAGTGGATGCAGCGTGTCATCTCGCGCAGCGAAAGCAGTGGGCCGACTTCCTTCGGCAGCACGACGCGCTTTTCCTCGGTGTAGCGGGACGACGAATCGCCGTAGCCGACCGCCAGGTCCTGCAGCTGGCACTCTCCGCCCTGGTCGCAGATGGGGCAGTCGAGGGGATGGTTGATGAGCAGGAACTCCATCACCCCCTGCTGCGCCTTCAGCGCCTTGGCGCTTCGGGTGTGCACGATCATGCCCTGCGACACCGGCGTGGCGCAGGCCGGCATGGGCTTGGGCGCCTTCTCGATGTCGACGAGGCACATGCGGCAGTTGGCCGCGATGGTGAGCTTCTTGTGATAGCAGAAGTGCGGGATATAGGTGCCGGCCGCATCGGCCGCATGCATGACCATGCTGCCTTCGGGCACCGCGACCAGCTTGCCGTCGAGGTTGATTTCAAGCATGGATCAGAGCCTCGAGCGCAGCCGCAGCGCCGGTATCGGCAGCAGGACCGATCGCACCATGCACCGCGCAGTGCTTGTGCTCGATATGTTGGACGAACTCGTCGCGGAAATGCTTGATCATGGCGCGCACCGGCATCGCCGCGGCATCGCCGAGCGCGCAGATGGTGCGGCCCTGGATATTGTCGGCCACCGAGTTCAGCAGATCGATATCAGCCATCCGGCCGTGGCCGTGCTCGATCCGGTCGACCATGCGCCACAGCCAGCCAGTGCCTTCGCGGCACGGCGTGCACTGGCCACAACTCTCGTGCATATAGAAATACGACAGGCGCAACAGGCTCTCGACCATGCAGCGGCTGTCGTCCATCACGATCACCGCGCCCGAGCCGAGCATCGAGCCGGCCTTGGCGATGGCGTCGTAGTCCATCGTCGTTTCCATCATGACGGCCGCCGGCAGAACCGGCGCCGACGAGCCGCCTGGAATCACCGCCTTCAGCGTTCTGCCCGGCCGCATCCCGCCTGCCAGTTCGAGCAGCTTCGCGAACGGCGTTCCGAGCGGCACCTCGAAGTTGCCGGGATGCTGCACGTCGCCGACGACCGAGAAGATCTTGGTGCCGCCGTTGTTCGGCTTGCCGACTTCGAGATACGGTTGCGCGCCGTGGCGAATGATCCACGGCACGGCCGCGAAGGTCTCGGTGTTGTTGATGGTCGTCGGCTTTCCGTACAGCCCGAAGCTCGCCGGGAACGGCGGCTTGAATCGCGGCTGGCCCTTCTTGCCCTCGAGCGATTCGAGCAGCGCGGTCTCCTCGCCGCAGATATACGCGCCGAAGCCGTGGAAGGCATGCAGTTCGAAGTCGAACCCTGAGCCGAGCAGCGCCTTGCCGAGATAGCCCGCGGCACGTGCTTCCTCGAGCGCTTCGTCGAAGCGCTCGTACACCTCGAAGATCTCTCCGTGAATATAGTTGTAGGCGACCTTGATGCCCATCGCATACGCCGCGATCGCCATGCCTTCGATGACGATGTGCGGGTTGAACATCAGGATGTCGCGGTCCTTGCACGTCCCCGGCTCGCCCTCGTCCGAGTTGCACACCAGGTACTTCGGGCCCGGGTACTGACGCGGCATGAAGCTCCACTTCAGGCCGGTCGGAAAACCCGCGCCGCCGCGGCCGCGCAGGCCCGATGCCTTGACCTCGGAAATAACCTGCTCGGGCGTCATGCCGCGCGGCGCCTCCGGCGTGCCACCCAGCTCGAGGATCTTGCGCAACGCCTGGTAGCCGCCACGCGCTTCGTAGTCGGCGAGGCGCCAGTTGCGTCCGTCAAGGCCTGCATATATCTGCGCGCCGATGTGACGATCGTGGAAGCAGGTCTCGCCTCCGTTGGCCTGGAATTTCGAGAGGTCTGGCATGGACTGCATCACGCGGCGGCCTTCAAGGTGGCGATCAGGTCGTCGAGCCGCGCATCGGTCATGAAGCTCACCATCTGGCGGTCGTTGACCAGCATCACTGGAGCATCGGCGCAGGCGCCCAGGCACTCGCTCTGCTGCACCGTGAACTGGCCGTCGGTTGTCGTGCCACCCTCGGACACCCCCAGACGCGTGCACAGGTGTTCGAGCGCCGACTGGCCGTCGCGCAGCTGGCACGGCAGGTTGGTGCAGACGTTGAGCTTCCAACGCCCGACCGGTTGCTGGTTGTACATGTTGTAGAAGGTCGTGACCTCGTGCACCGCGATCGGCGGCATGCCGAGGTAGGCCGCGACCTCGCGTTCGGCGGCCTCGGACACGTGCCCCGCCTCCTGCTGGACAAAGGCCAGGCAGGCCATCACGGCCGACTGCTTCTGGTCGGCCGGGTATTTGGCCACCTCGCGGTCGAAGCGGGCGCGCATCGCGGCGGAAATGAGGGGCTCGCTCATAAGGCATCCTCCGTCCTGCCGACTTCGGTGTTCGTCTTGGGAGCGGCTCGGCGGCTCACCGGTCGATCTCCCCGAAGACGATATCCATGGTGCCGATCACGGCGACGGCATCGGCGATCATGTGGCCACGCGCCATCTCGTCGAGCGCCGCGAGGTGCGGAAAACCGGGCGGACGAATCTTCAGGCGATATGGCTTGTTGGCACCGTCGCTGACGATATAGATGCCGAACTCGCCCTTCGGGTGTTCGACCGCGGCATAGGCCTCGCCCTCGGGGACGTGAAAGCCTTCGGTGAAGAGCTTGAAGTGGTGGATCAGGTCTTCCATGCCCGACTTCATCTCGAGCCGCGACGGCGGCGCCACCTTGTGATTGGTGGTGATGACCGGCCCCGGATTCACCTTCAGCCAGTCGACGCACTGCTTGATGAGGCGGTTGGCCTGGCGCATCTCTTCGACCCGCACCAGATAGCGGTCGTAGGTATCGCCGTTCACGCCGAGCGGGATATCGAAATCCATATGCTCGTAGACCTCGTAGGGCTGATGCTTGCGCAGGTCCCACAGCACGCCCGAGCCGCGCAGCATCGGCCCAGTGAAGCCGAGGTTGAGCGCGCGCTCAGGCGTCACCACGCCGATGCCGACGGTGCGCTGCTTCCAGATCCGGTTGTCGGTCAGGAGCGTCTCGTAGTCGTCGACGCACTTGGGAAAGCGGCTCACGAAATCGTCGATGAAGTCGAGCAGGCTGCCGTGGCGGTTGTCGTTGAGCGCGGCCATGGTCTTGGCGTTACGCACCTTCGATGCGCGGTACTGCGGCATGCTGTCGGGCAGATCGCGGTAAACGCCGCCGGGACGGAAATAGGCCGCGTGCATGCGCGCACCCGATGCCGCCTCGTACATGTCGAACAGGTCCTCGCGCTCGCGAAAGCAGTAGATGAAGACATTCATCGCGCCACAGTCGAGGCCGTGCGCGCCCAGCCACATCAGGTGGTTCAGTAGCCGCGTGATCTCGGAGAACATCACGCGGATGTACTGGGCACGCAGCGGCACGTCGACGCCGAGCAGCTTCTCGATCGCGAGGCAGTAGGCGTGCTCGTTGCACATCATCGAGACGTAGTCGAGCCGATCCATGTATGGCAGCGACTGGATGTAGGTCCGGCTTTCGGCGAGCTTCTCGGTGGCGCGGTGCAGGAGGCCGATGTGCGGGTCGGCGCGCTGGATCACCTCGCCGTCGAGTTCGAGGACGAGGCGCAGAACGCCGTGCGCCGCGGGATGCTGCGGCCCAAAGTTCAGCGTGTAGTTCTTGATATCAGCCATGGGTAATGGGCTCGCGAGCGCGCTCGGTCAATTCAGCCCGCCATAGTGGTCTTCGCGGATGATGCGCGGCGTGATCTCGCGCGGCTCGATGCTCACCGGCTGGTAGATGACGCGCTTTTGCTCAGCGTCGTAGCGCATCTCGACGTGGCCCGAGACCGGGAAGTCCTTGCGGAACGGATGGCCGATGAAGCCGTAGTCGGTCAGGATGCGGCGCAGGTCGGCGTGCCCTTCGAAGACGATGCCGAACAGGTCGAAGGCCTCGCGCTCGAACCAGTTGGCCGAGCTCCACACCTCGGTCAGCGAGGCGATGGCCGGCACCTCGTCGTCGAGGCAGAACACCTTCAGGCGCACGCGCCAGTTCTGGCGCACCGAGAGCAGGTGCGAGACGACGCAGTAGCGCAGGCCGTCCCAGGGCTGGTCGCGGTAGTGCGAATAGTCGACGCCGCACAAGTCGATGAGCTGCTCGAAGCCGAGCTCGGCGTGGTCGCGCAGCAGGTTCGCGACTTCGAGATAGTCGACCGCGCCCACGTTGATCGTGATCTCGCCGCGATCGAGCCGCAGCGTCTTCAGGCGCGCGCCGAGCACCGATTCCAGCGCACCCTGGAGGGTTTCGATTCGACTCATCGGTCAACGCGCAATCGTATTTTCGCGGCGGATCTTCGCCTGCAGCTGAAGCACGCCGTACAGCAGCGCCTCGGCGGTCGGCGGGCAGCCCGGCACGTAGACATCGACCGGCACGATTCGGTCGCAGCCGCGCACGACCGAATAGCTGTAGTGGTAGTAGCCGCCGCCGTTGGCGCACGAGCCCATGGAGAGCACCCAGCGCGGCTCGGCCATCTGGTCGTAGACCTTGCGCAAGGCCGGCGCCATCTTGTTGCACAGCGTGCCGGCGACGATCATCAGGTCGCTCTGGCGCGGGCTGGGACGGAACAGCATGCCGAAGCGGTCGATGTCGTAGCGCGCCGCGCCGGCATGCATCATCTCGACCGCGCAGCAGGCCAGGCCGAATGTCATGGGCCACAGCGAACCGGTCTTCGACCAGTTGATGACGGTATCGAGGCTCGTCGTGACGAAGCCTTCCTTGAGGACGCCTTCAATACCCATCGTCGTGCTCCATCACTCCCAATCGAGCGCCCCTTTTTTCCACTCATAGGCGAAGCCGACGACGAGGATGCCGAGAAAAAGCATCATGGCCCAGAAACCGGCCGCACCGATATCGCGCAGCGCCACAGCCCACGGAAAGAGAAAGGCTATTTCGAGGTCGAACAGAATGAACAGGATCGCGACGAGGTAATAGCGCACATCGAATTTCATGCGCGCATCCTCGAACGCCTCGAAGCCGCACTCGTACGGCGAATTCTTCGCCGCATCGGGCTTGTTCGGTCCGAGAAGAAAGCCGAGGACCTGAGGTGCCACACCCACGCCGACACCGACGAGGATAAAGAGGATGACCGGCAGATAGGGTTCGAGGTTCATGGTGAAGGGCACATGCACTTTGCAGGCCCGGATCGCATGCGAGTGCCCCTGAATCCGGGACGAAACCTGCGGGCTGAGGCTGGTGCCGACGGCGAGACTCGAACTCGCACAGCTTTCGCCACTACCCCCTCAAGATAGCGTGTCTACCAATTTCACCACGTCGGCGGTGCACTCTGATCAACTGCCGGATTGCGTGAGGAGTGGCTCACCGGACAGCCCGAAATTCTAACCGCAAGCTTTCGCTTCAACGGGGCACGGCGCCCGCGCCGGAGGCCGATGGCGCAGCGGGCGATGACGCCAAGGGGACGACCGGCGGCGCGGGCGTGGCCACGCCGCTGGCGGCCGGAACCTGCGCCGCGCCGACCGGCGCGATCGCGCTGGCGGCCGGCGCCGGAACCGCGCCGGCCCGGTCGAGCACGCTGCCGCTGCCGCCCGGCTCAACCGTGCGCTGGCTCGACAGGTGCGCCAGGCCGAGGGTGCTGACGAAGAACACCGCTGCGCAGATGGCTGTGAAGCGCGACAGAAAATTTGCGCTGCCGGTGGCGCCGAACAGGCTGCCAGACGCGCCGCTGCCGAAGGAAGCACCCATGTCGGCGCCCTTGCCGTGCTGGATCAGAACCAGGCCGATCATCACCAGCGCTGCCACGATCTGCAGCGCCACCACCACGTTCAACATCAGGTTCATTCGTTCGACTCCGGTCCAAAGGTTTTCAGGCCGCGGCGCGGCAGACGGCAGCAAATTCGGCCGCCTTGAGCGACGCGCCGCCGATCAGCCCGCCGTCGATATCGGGCTGGGCGAAGAGCTCGGACGCGTTGTCGGCCTTCACGCTACCGCCGTAAAGAATTTTCATGGCGGCGGACTGCTCGGTCGCCGCATGCAGTTGGGCGCGCAGCAGCGCGTGCACCGCCTGCGCCTGCTCGGGCGAGGCGGTGCGACCGGTGCCGATCGCCCAGACCGGCTCGTAGGCGACGACGATCTGCGAAATGCAATGCGCAAGCGTATGGATGACCACCGACAACTGGCGCTTGACGACTGCCTCGGTCGATCCGGCCTCGCGCTCTGCGAGCGTCTCGCCGACGCACACGACCGGCGTGAGACGGTGCGCGAGCGCGGTCTTGGCCTTGTCGGCGACGAGCTGGTCGGATTCGTCGTGCAACGCACGGCGCTCCGAGTGCCCGACGATGACATAGCGACAGCCGAATTCAGCCAGCATCGCGGCCGAGACTTCGCCGGTATAGGCGCCCGACTCGTGGGCCGAACAGTCCTGCGCGCCCCAGCTGATACTGGCGCCCTGCAGCGACATCGCGACGTCGGCGAGGTAGGGATAAGGTGCGCACACCGCGACCTCGGCGACCCACGGCCCGGCGGCGCGAAGGGCACCCAGCAGGTCGACATTGCCGACCCGCGATCCGTTCATCTTCCAGTTGCCGATCACCAGCTTGCGTGAGCGGTTCGCCATCATCGACCCCCTTTTCGCATCACCAGCTTGTTTCTCACCAGCTCAGGACCAGCTTGCCGACATGCTGGTTGGATTCCATCAGGGCGTGCGCCTGCGCTGCTTGAGCAGCCGGGAATACCTGGTGGATGACGGGCTTGATTCGGCCGGCTTCGATCCACGGCCAGACGCGCGTTTCGAGAGAGCGCGCGATAGCGGTCTTGAACTCGACCGAGCGCGGACGCAGCGTCGATCCGGTGATCGTGAGGCGACGCCGCAGCACCATGCCGGCGTCGATCTGCGCTTCCACCCCGCCCTGCACCGCAATGATGACGAGCCGGCCGTCCTCGGCCAGGCACTTGAGCTCGCGAGCAACGTAGGCGCCAGCCACCATATCGAGGATCACGTCGACGCCGCGGCCCGCCGTGATGCGCTTGATCTCGTCGACAAAATCGAGGCTGCGGTAATTGATCGCATGATCGGCGCCGAGTCCGATGCAGGCGGCGCACTTGTCGTCGCTGCCAGCCGTCGCGATGACGGTCGCGCCGGCCGCCTTGGCCATCTGGATCGCGGTCACGCCGATGCCGCTCGTGCCGCCCTGCACCAGAAAGGTCTCGCCGGCGGCCAGGCGTCCGCGGTCGAAGACGTTCGACCAGACGGTGAAAAACGTTTCGGGCAAGCTTGCCGCTTCGATATCGGAAAGCTCGCGCGGAACCGGCAGGCATTGCCCGACCGGCGCCACGCACAGCTCGGCATAGCCACCGCCCGCGACCAGCGCACACACGCGGTCGCCCGCGATGAGACGGGCTTCGCCCATCGCGATCGGGTCGCCGCTCACGATGGTGCCGGCGACTTCGAGCCCGGGCAGGTCCGAGGCGCCGGGCGGCACCGGATACATACCCTTGCGCTGCAGCACGTCGGGCCGATTCACGCCCGATGCCGCGACGCGGATCAGCACTTCGCCGCGTCCCGCCACCGGGTCGGCACGTTCGGTCAGGCGCAGCACTTCGGGTGCACCATAGCGTTCGATTTCGATGGCCTTCATGGTCGAGCCTCGCGTGCGATCAGTCGTTCGACGGTTGCTGCTGCTGTTGCAACTGCGGCATCGGTGCCGCATCGCGGTCGAGCAGCGCCTTCATCGACAGCTTGACGCGGCCCTTCTCGTCGGTCTCGAGCACCTTGACGCGGACGATCTGGCCTTCCTTCAGGAAGTCCGTGACCTTCTCGACCCGCTGGTGCGCAATCTGGCTGATGTGCAGCAGGCCGTCCTTGCCGGGCATCAGGTTGACGAGCGCACCGAAGTCGAGAATCTTCGTGATCGGACCTTCGTAGACCTTGCCCACCTCGACCTCGGCGGTGATTTCGGTGATGCGCTTCTTGGCGTGCTCGGCCTTGTCGGCATCGGTCGACGCGATGGTGATCGTGCCGTCTTCGCCGATGTCGATCGTGCAGCCGGTCTCTTCGGTCAGCGCACGGATGGTGGCGCCCCCCTTGCCGATGATGTCGCGGATCTTCTCCGGGTTGATCTTCATCGTGTAAAGGCGCGGCGCGAACTGCGAGACCTCGGTCTTGGCACCGCCCATCGCTTCCTGCATCTTGCCCAGGATGTGCAGGCGCGCTTCCTTGGCTTGCGCCAATGCGACCTGCATGATCTCCTTGGTGATGCCCTGGATCTTGATATCCATCTGCAGGGCGGTCACGCCGGCGGTCGTTCCGGCGACCTTGAAGTCCATGTCGCCGAGGTGATCCTCGTCGCCCAGGATATCGGTCAGCACCGCGAAGCGCGGGCCGTCCTTGATCAGGCCCATCGCGATGCCGGCGACGTGCGCCTTCAGCGGCACGCCGGCGTCCATCAGCGCCAGGCAGCCACCGCACACCGAGGCCATCGACGACGAACCGTTCGACTCGGTGATCTCGGAGACCACGCGCATCGAATAAGGGAAGTCGGTCTGGCTCGGCAGCACCGCGACCAGCGCCCGCTTGGCAAGCCGGCCGTGGCCGATCTCGCGCCGCTTGGGCGTGCCGACCCGGCCGGTCTCGCCGGTCGCGAACGGGGGCATGTTGTAGTGGAGCATGAAGTGCTCGGTGAACTCGCCGGCCAGCGCGTCGATGCGCTGCGCGTCGCGTGCCGTGCCGAGCGTCGCGGCGACGAGCGCCTGCGTCTCGCCGCGCGTGAACAGGGCCGAGCCGTGGGCGCGCGGAAGCACTCCGTTCCTGATCTCGATCTGGCGCACGGCGCGGGTATCGCGGCCGTCGATGCGCGGTTCGCCGGCCAGGATCTGGCTGCGCACGATGCGCGCCTCGATGTCGAACAGCACGTTGTCGAGGCCGACCTTGTCGAAGGCGATGCCGTCGCCCGTCAGCGAAGCCGCGGTAGCCGCCGTGACGGCGCGCGTTGCTTGCGTGCGGGCCTGCTTCGAGCGAATCTGGTAGGCCTCGCGCAGCGACTTCTCGGCCAGCGCGGTGACCTGGGCGATGAAGGGCTCGTCCTTGGCGGCGCCGGTCCAGTCCCAGGCCGGCTTGCCGGCGTCGCGAACCAGATCGTGGATCGCATTGATCGCAATATTGCCCTGCTCGTGGCCGAAGACGATGCCCCCGAGCATGATCTCTTCGGAAAGCTGCTTGGCTTCGGACTCGACCATCAGCACGGCCGCTTCGGTGCCGGCGACGATCAGGTCGAGTTGCGATTCGAGCAGCTGGGTCTTGCCCGGGTTCAGGACGTACTGGCCGTTGATATAGCCGACGCGCGCCGCGCCGACCGGGCCGTTGAACGGAATGCCCGAGATCGCGAGGGCGGCGCTCGAGCCGATCAGCGCGGCGATATCGGCCGATACCTCCGGGTTGAGCGACAGCACGTGGATGACGACCTGGACCTCGTTGTAGAAGCCTTCGGGGAAGAGTGGGCGCAGCGGCCGGTCGATCAGACGCGAGGTCAGCGTCTCGAGTTCGCTCGGGCGTCCTTCACGCTTGAAAAAGCTGCCGGGGATCTTGCCGGCCGCGTACGTCTTCTCGATGTAGTCGACGGTCAGCGGGAAGAAATCCTGGCCCGGCTTCGGGTTCTTGGCCGCAACGACCGTGGCGAGAACGACCGTATCCTCGATGCTGACCATGACGGCGCCGCCGGCCTGGCGGGCAATCTCGCCTGTCTCGAGCGTGACGCTGTGCTGACCCCATTGGAAGGTCTTGGTGACTTTGTTGAACATGCTCATGCGGTGTCTCCGGTAGATGGTCGAATGTCGTGGGGATGTCCGCCGGACCCGGCATGGAGCAGCAGTCTGCTGGGCAAACAGACAGGCGGGTGCGCGCGCCCCGGCGCGGTCGAGCGCCTTATTTGCGCAGGCCGAGCTTCTGGATCAGCGCCGTATAGCGGTCGGCGTCGCGGTCCTTGAGGTAGGCGAGCAGGCTCTTGCGCTGGTTCACCATCTTCAGCAGCCCGCGCCGACCGTGGTGGTCCTTGAGGTGGGTCTTGAAGTGCGGCGTGAGGTCGTTGATGCGCGCCGTGAGGATCGCGACCTGCACTTCCGGCGAACCGGTGTCGTTGGCGCTGCGCGCGTTCGACTTGACGATTTCTGACTTGTTGATGGTGGCTGCGGACATTTCTCGTTTCCTGTGGAATGGAACCGAGCCACCCGCCTCGTGGGGGGTGCCGCGGTTCCGTCGATGCGCTGACGTTGAATCAGCCGCCTCACTTGCGGTCGCCGGTGAAACCGACCTGCGCCGTGCTCGGAGCGCCCATCCCAGCGCGCAACCGGCGGCATTATAGGTGCAGCGCCCTCGCGAGCCGGTCGACCCCGCCGACCAGCCGGCTCGGGTCGCGCGATGCGAAGCACCAGCGCAGCCAGCCCTGCGCCTCGACGCCGAAGGCTTCGCCGGGCGCGAGACCGAGGCCGAACTCGCGCACCAGGCGCTTGGCGAAGGCGAGCGTATCGGTTTGCCCTTCGACGCGGAAGAAGGCGTACAGGCCGCCCTCGGGCGTCGCAACCTGCACTTGCGGCAATCGCGCCAGCAGCGGCAGCAAGGTATCGCGGCAGTGGCGCAGCCGCGCCGCCAGCGCCGGCACCGACACCGGCGCGGACTCGAGCGCGGCCAGCGCCGCGCGCTGAATGAAGACCGGCGCGCACGAGATATTGAATTCGATCAGCTTGCCGAGCGCGTCCATCAGGGACGGCGGCGCCACCATCCAGCCCAGCCGCCAGCCGGTCATCAGAAAGCTCTTCGAGAAACTGTGCACGACCACGAGCCGGTCGATGGCGTCGGCGATATCGAGGAAGCTCGGCGCGCACACCCCGGTGCCGAAGTGGATGCGCTCGTAGACCTCGTCGGCGACGATCCACGTGCCGGTGCGCCGGCAGTGCGCGAGTATGGCCGCCTGTTCGTCGCGCGAGAGCGTCCAGCCGGTCGGATTGTTCGGTGAATTGACGAGCAGCACCGTGCTGCGCTCGGTCACCGCGGCGAGCAGCGCGTCGAGATCGAGCCGCCAGGCGCCGTTCTGCGGACGCAGGGCGATTCGGGTCACGCGCGCGCCGAGGATCGCCGGCTGCGCAGTCAGGTTGGGCCAGACCGGCACCACCGCGACCACCTCGTCGCCCGCACCGACCAGGGCCTGCATCGCCAGCATCAGGGCGTTCACGCCCGACGACGTGACGGCGATGCGCGCCGCGCCGACCGTCGAATGCAGCGTCGCGGTATAGCCGGCAATCGCCTCGCGCAGCTCGGGCAGGCCGAGGTTGTGGGCATAGAAGGTTTCGCCCGCGTCGATCGAACGCTTGGCCGCCTCGCGGATATTCGCGTGTGTGACCTCGTCGCTCTCGCCGAACCAGAATGCGAGCACGTCGTCGCGGCCAATTCCGGCATTCGCGACTTCGCGGATCTTCGATCCCGGCAATTCCTCGATCACTTGTCGCACGCGTTCTCCTTCATGCCTCGGCCAGCGCCCAGCGCGGCAGCACGCTGAAGCCGAGGTCGGATTGGGCTGGCGCGATGCCGCGCTGCCAGCGCATGGCCGCGGCAAGCGCGATCATGGCGCCGTTGTCGGTGCACAGCGCGAGTTCGGGATAGTGCACACGCGCCCCGCGCGCCGCGCAGCCGGCGTCGAGCTGCTCGCGCAGCCGCGCATTCGCGCCCACCCCGCCGGCAACGACGAGCCGATCGAGACCGGTCGAGGCCAGCGCCGCGAGCGATTTGCGCACCAGCACGTCGACGATCGCCTGCTGGGTCGACGCGGCGAGATTCGCGCGGTCCTGCTCGCAGATATTCGTCGCGAGTTTCATCACCTGGTTTCGCACGGCGGTCTTGAGGCCGGCGAACGAAAAGTCGAGGTTCGCGCTGTGCATCAAGGGCCGCGGCAACGCGAAGGCGGTGGGATCGCCGAAGTCTGCCAGCCGCGCGAGCGCCGGCCCGCCGGGATAGCCCAGCCCGAGCAGCTTGGCCGATTTGTCGAAGGCCTCGCCGGCGGCATCGTCGATCGTCTCGCCGATCAGTACGTAACGGCCGACATCGGCGACCCGCATCAGCTGGGTATGGCCGCCCGAGACGAGCAGCGCGACGAAGGGAAAGGCCGGCGGATCGGCGGATAGAAAAGGCGACAGCAGATGGCCTTCGAGGTGATGGATGCCGAGCACCGGACGACCCAGCGAAGCCGCGAGCGCGCACGCCACGCCGGCACCGACCAGCAATGCGCCCGCCAGTCCGGGGCCGCGCGTGTAGGCGATCAGATCGATTGCGGCCGGCTCGGCATCGGCCCGGTGCAGCACATCGCGCGCAAGCGGCAAGACGCGCCGGATATGGTCGCGCGAGGCGAGCTCGGGCACGACGCCACCGTAGGCCTCGTGCATCGCAACCTGGCTGTTCAGGGCCTGCGCGCGAAGCCGGGGCGCGGCATCGCCCAGCACCTCGACCAGCGCCACGCCGGTCTCGTCGCACGACGATTCGATTCCGAGGACAAGCATCCGCGCGAGTTTAGGCGGCGCGACACCAGTGACGGTCAGCGCGCGTTCGACGTCCCGCCCGGCACGCTGCGCAGATCCTGCGCGACGCGGCCGTCGTGCAGCACCACGACCCGGCTCGCCGAAGCGATGGTCTCGGGCCGGTGCGCGACGATGATTCGCGTCAGCTTGAGGGCGCGGATCGCCTGGTTGACCTCGCGCTCGCGGTCGATATCGAGTGCGCTCGTCGCCTCGTCTAGAAAGAGCACCTGCGGACGCTTGTACAGCGCGCGCGCGAGCAGGATGCGCTGGCGCTGCCCGCCCGACAGGCTCGCGCCCATATCGCCGATCAGCGTGTCGTAGCCCATCGGCATGGCCTCGATATCGTCGTGGACGGCGGCAACCCTCGCGCAGCGTTCGATCCAATCCACCTCGGGCGCAGGCGCGAAGAAGCTGATGTTGTCGGCGATCGATCCGGCGAAAAGCTGGTCGTCCTGCATCACGGTGCCAATCATGTCGCGCCAGCTTGCCAGGCCGAGCCGCTCGAGCGGAATGCCGCCGATCCGCACCTCGCCGGCAAGCGGCGCGTGGATGCCGAGCATGATCTTCAGCAGCGTCGTCTTGCCGCATCCCGAAGGGCCGACGATTGCGACCGATTCGCCGGGCTCGATGGACAGATCGAGCCTGCGCAGCACCGCCGCCTCGCCTTCGGAATAGGCGAAGCTCACGCTGCGCAACTCGATCGTCGCGACCAGATCCTTCGCATGCGCAAAACTGCCGACCTCGGCTTCGGGCGGCGTGAGCACGATATCGGCCAGCCGCTCGCCCTGCAGCTTGAGCATCTTCAGCTCGACCGCCTTGTCGATCAGGCCGCTCACGCGCTGCGCGAACTGTTCCTTGTAGGCGAGAAAGGCGAACAGCATGCCGATCGAAAAGCGCTGGTCGAGCACCAGCAGCGCACCGACCCACACCACCGCGATGCGTTCGAGCCCGAAGGTGAGCTTGTGCAGCGCGCCGAACATGAGTTCGAGCTTGCGGCCGGCGACGTTCGCGTTCATCGCATCGACGACGAGGTTGAGGTAGCGTGCCCGGCGGTCGTCGCTGCGGTTGAACAGCTTGATCGACTGAACGCCGCGCAGCGACTCGAGAAAGTGACTCGAGCTGCGCGCCTCGAAGACGATCGCCTCCTCGGCCGCGTCACGCTGCGGCCTGAAGAACGCCAGGCGCAGCAGCGCGTAGGCGCCGACGCAGGCGAGAGCGATCAGCGTCAGCGTGACGCTGTAGAACAGCATCATCGCGAGCGTGACGATCACGAGTGTGCCGTCGAGCACCGCCTCGATGAAGCTCGTGGTGAGCGTCTTCTGGATGTGCTCGACAGCCGCGAAGCGCGACATGACGTCGCCCGTGTGGCGCTTTTCGAACCAGTCGACCGGCAGCCGCATCAGGTGCGCGAAAACGTTGGCAAGCCACTGCAGGTTGAGCGTGCACGACAGGTGCAGCACGGCCCAGGACCGGATCGCGCCGGCGCCGACCTGGATCAGCACCAGCAGGCCAAAGCCCAGGCCGAGCGTGATCAACAGGTCGCGGTCGGCGCTGACCAGCACGCCGTCGATGACCCACTGCATGAAAAACGGCGACAGCAGCATGAAGCCCTCGAGCGCGAGCGCAAGGGTAAAGATCTGCAGCAGCGAGCGCTTCAGGCCGGTAACGTGGCCGAGCATCTGGCGCAGCCCGACTCGCTGGCGCTCGGTGCGCGGCCTGAAATCGGCCTGGGGCGCCAGCTCGAGCACGACGCCTGTGAAGTGTTTCGACACTTCGTCCATCGACAGGCGTCGAACGCCACGCGCGGGGTCGTGCACCACGACGCTGTCGCGCCGCACGGACTGAAGCACGACAAAGTGATTCAGGTCCCAATGCAGCACGCACGGCAACTCGAGCTGCGGCAGATGCTCCATCTCGGCGCGCAGGGCGCGCGCGTTCAGGTCGAGCCGGCCTGCAATGCGGACCAGGTCGGCCATGGTCGCGCCCTTTTGCGAGACCGGATGGCGCCGGCGCAGCGTCGCCAGGTCGCTGCGGTGGCCGTGGTGCGCGGCGACCATCGCCAGGCACGCCAGGCCGCACTCGGCGACCTCGGCCTGCAGCAGCATCGGCATGCGCCCGCCGCGCGGGCCCCGACGCAGTCCGCAGAGCAGCTCGGCGCTCATACGCGCCCGGCGATGCCGAGCACCGGTTCGAAGATCCATTCGATCAGCCGGCGCCGGTCGAGCAGCACGTCGGCATCGAGTTGCATGCCAGGCGCAAGCGGCTGTTGAACGCCGTAGGCGGCGACGCTTTGGGCGTCGAGCGTGACGGTGATCCGGTACAGCGGCTCGCCGGCCTCGCCCGGGCGTAGAGCGGCAAGCTCGGCCGCCTGCAGTGGTGCCCGCGAAACCTGGGTCACGCGGCCCGACTGGTGGCCGAACTTCTGGTACGGAAATGCCTGGTAGCGCAGCAACACCTGCTGTTCGGGACGCAGGAATCCGACCGCGCTCGACGGCGCAAAGAGCTGCGCCTGCAGCCGGGCATTGGCCGGCAGCAGACTCGCGAGCGCGCTCGCCGGCGTGACGCTCTGCCCGGGCTGCGCCAGCACCCCGGTGACGATGCCGTCCTGCGGCGCGCGCACGACGAGCTGGCTGCGCGCATCGTTCTCGGCACCCTGCTGGGCCAGCGCGGCAAGCTCGCGTTCGATCTCGCTGCGCTGTGCGCGCGCGGTAAGCGGTAACTCGGCCCGCTGCGATTCGAGCACGCCGATATCGCGCAGGTGGGCGCCGCGCTGGCGCGTGAGGGCGCTGAGCTGGGCGCGCAGGCCGAGCATCTCTTCGGCCTTGATCTGCAGCTGCGCCGCCGAAATGAAATTTTCGCCGCGCAACGATTCGAGCCGACGTTGAGCTTCGCGCGCCAGCAGCAGGCGCTGGTTCTGCAACTCGATCTCGAGGTCGAGCTGGGCGATCTCGGCGCGCATCGAATCGATCTGGCGCCCCAACGCGACACGCTTTGCTTCGAGTCGGAGATCGACCTCGCGTGCGCTCTCGCCGAGGCTGCGCTCGCGCGTCGCGAGGCTGGTTTCGATCACTCTCTGGGCATCGCCGCTCGCCGTTGCCTGGGCGACCGAGAGGACGAACAGCACGTCGCCCGCATGCACCGAGGCGCCCTCGACCACATGGCTTTGCAGCACCTGCGCGGCCTGAGGCGCGACCAGCCGCACGACGCCGAGGTCGGGCGCGAGGTAGCCGCTGATACGCGCCTTGCGGGTGTATTCGCCGAGCGTCAACCAGGCCGCGACGGCGAACACCGCGCACACCACGAAGGCGGTCAGCACGCCGAGCGACACCGGCCGGGTCAGCTGGATGCTGCCCAGCCAATGGCGCTGCCGGTGCTCGAGCGCTTCGCGCCTGAACAGCTGATTCATGGGAACCCGCAGACTCGCCGAGGCATTGCGCCCGGCCTCGCGCGCGGGGGGGGCGGGCAGGCAGCGATGCTGCGGACTACCAGTATTTGTGGGGCAGTTCGACCAGGCCACCGCCGACGCGCTCGAGCGATTTCTGGTCCAGCGGCTGGGGCGCTGCCGCCGGCTTGCGCGGCGCAATGGCCTGGACGCTGGTGCGCGCGGTCTTGGCGGCTTTCTTCAAGCGAGAAGCTTGTTGCATGCTGTGTACTCCGGTGAGGTGGCGCACATGGAAAAAGTGCACTCATCGGATTGCATCAGCCCGCCGTGTTGCGGGGTACTGTCAGCTCTTACAGGTTGCGCCTGGGCGGCCTGTGTTGTGGCGCGCAGGCATCAACGGAGAATTTCAGCGCGTCAGCGGATCAGCCCGAGCCGCAAGGCCTTGAGGACGGCCTGATGCTTGTTCACGCAGCCGAGCTTGTGCATCGCGTTGTTGACATGCAGCACTGCGGTGCGTTCGCTAATGCCGAGCACGGCGCCGACCTCCCACGCCGTCTTGCCCTCCATGGTCCAGCGCAGCGCTTCGAGTTCGCGCGGCGTCAGCGCGGCGGCGCCGGGTTCGGGCGACGCCGGCACCAGGATGCGCAGCGCGGCGTCCTGCGCCAGCACCGCGAACAGTTGAAGGTCGGCGACCACGCGTGTGAGTTCCCCCGGATCGCTGGGCACCGGCTGGTCGCGTTCGACGCCGAAGACAAAGTGCCGACCTTCGGGCAGGTGCAGCGCCATCGCGATGCCGGCGCAATAGCCGAAGCGCGCCTGCTTCTCCCACATCGGGCCCTGCCCACAGGCGACGTAGGTGTCCTGGTCCCACACGATGGGGGTGCTCTGGCGCTTGCAGTGCTGCATCACCGGATCGACACGTCCGTCGCGGCTGTCCTCGTAGCTCTCTCGGTAGGCCGCGGGCGTGTTGTCGATGGTGATGAATTCGGGCTCGCCGAGGAAGTGATCGATGACAGTGGTCGCGGTCACCGTGGCGAATCCGAGCTGCTGCGTAAACCGCACGAGCTCGCCGAGCAACTCGTCCCGATTCGTGCTCTTGCCAACGGAGAGGAAGCCTTGCTGCAGCATCGCCCTAGAGTTGTTCCTGCGACGCCGCATTTGCGCCAGCGTGAAGTGATCGTCGATTTTCGTGTCCGGCCCTGCAAGGCTTTACAGATGGCGCGCCCGCCGAACCCGCACACACTTCATGCCCAAATCAGGCTGCGCCGTTCGCGGCCACGCACACCATGCCATCCATGACCCCCGCCTGGACCGTCTATGCCTGGCCGCCCGTATTGTGGCAGGCCGCCCGCGCACCCCGCCTGCACCTGATGCACCTGGGCACCAGCGTTTTGAAATCAGACCACGCCAGCGGCGGCTGCAGCGGTCAGACCCTGTGGGCGCAAGAAAGCGGCGATCTTTCCGCGGGCGTCGCCTGGGACTGGATCGAACTGCGCGGCGGCGTCGTCGCCATCGCCGATCCCATGGGCGTCATCACCAACCTGACCCTGCTCGACGCGGACGGCCAGGCGCTCAGCCTCACGGCCGCCGCGGTGCACCTGAACCAGCTTGTCCACACCCTGCCCTGGCAGACCGAGGTCTGTCGAGTCCTGCTGCTGCAACCGAACGGCTGACATTGATACCGCGTTGATGCGCACCGGTGCCCGGGAGGCTCAGTGACCTTCCTTGGCGTGGTTGATGGTGTATTTCGGGATCTCGATCGTCACGTCGCGGTTCGACAGGATGGCCTGGCACGAAAGGCGCGAATTCGGCTCGAGGCCCCAGGCACGGTCGAGCAGGTCTTCTTCGGCTTCGTCGATCTCGCCGAGCGATGCGAAGCCTTCCCGAACGATGACGTGACAGGTGGTGCAGGCGCAGCTCAGCTCGCAGGCATGCTCGATCTCGATCTTGTTATCGAGTAACGCTTCACAGATCGAGGTGCCGGCGGGCGCATCGATCTGCGTGCCGGCAGGACAGTACTCGGCGTTCGGCAGGACCTTGATGATGGGCATCTCAGACGTCCTGCACGCGCTTGCCGGCCAGCGCCCGGCGAATGCCGCGGTTCATGCGCGCAGCGGCAAAGGCCTCGGTCGCGTCGGCCAGGGCCTCGACCGCGGCATCGATCGCGTGGTGGCCCGTGCCCAGGCGCGCGGTTTCCAGTTCGGCGAGACGGCGCTCGATCGCTTCTCGCTGGAGAGGTTCGACCAGGTCCGCGTCGGCGGCGAGCGCCGAGCGCGTGGCGAGCAGCATGCGTTGCGCATCGACCCGCGATTCGCGTAGGCTGCGCTCGACCATATCGTCCTCGGCGTGGGTGAAGCTTTCGGACAGCATGCGGGCGATCTCGTCATCACCCAGCCCGTAGCTCGGCTTGACGCTGATCGAGGCCTCGACGCCCGAGCTTTCCTCGCGCGCGCTGACCGCGAGCAGGCCGTCGGCATCGACCTGGAAGTCGACCCGGATGCGCGCCGCGCCGGCGACCATCGGCGGGATGCCGCGCAGTTCGAAGCGCGCGAGCGAGCGGCAGTCGGCGACCACCTCGCGCTCGCCCTGCACGACATGGATCGCCATCGCGGTCTGGCCGTCCTTGAACGTGGTGAAGTCCTGCGCGCGCGCGGTCGGAATGCTGCTGTTGCGCGGAATGATGCGTTCGACCAGACCGCCCATCGTCTCGATGCCGAGCGAGAGCGCGATCACATCGAGCAGCAGCATCGAGTCGGCGCCGGCATTGCCGGCCAGCGCATTCGCCTGCAGCGCCGCGCCTAGGGCGACCACTTCGTCGGGGTCGAGGTTGGTAAGCGGCGGCTGGCCGAACAGCGCGCCTACCGCCGCCTGCACCGCCGGCATGCGCGTGGACCCGCCGACCATCACGACGCCCTTCACTTCGCCAACCGCCGTTCGCGCGTCGCGCAGCACCTTCCTCACCGCCGCGAGCGTGCGCTCGACCAGCGGCCGGGTGATCGCATCGAAGTTCTCGCGCGTGATGCGCTGCGCCAGGTCGCCGCCGGCGAGCGGGCAGGCGAGCGTCGCGTGATCGGCGCTCGACAGCTTTTCCTTGGCCGCGCGTGCGGCGACCAGGAGCGCGCGCTTGTCCTGCGGCGACTGCGCTTCGAGGCCCCCCTTGTCGAGCGCCCAAGCCGCGAGCGCGGCATCGAAATCGTCGCCACCGAGGGCAGAATCGCCGCCCGTCGCGAGCACCTCGAAGACGCCCGCGGTCAGGCGCAGCAGCGAGATATCGAAGGTGCCGCCGCCGAGGTCGTAGACGGCGTACAGGCCTTCCGATGCATTCTCCAAACCATAGGCGATGGCCGCCGCGGTCGGCTCGCTGATCAGGCGCAGCACGTTCAGGCCGGCCAGACGCGCCGCATCCTTGGTCGCCTGGCGCTGCGCGTCATCGAAATAAGCCGGCACGGTGACGACCGCGCCGAACAGCTCGTCGTCGAAAGTGTCCTCGGCGCGCTGGCGCAGCGTGGCAAGTATTTCGGCCGAGACCTCGACCGGCGACTTGTCGCCGTCGACGGTGCGCAACTGCAGCATGCCGGGCGCATCGACGAAGTCGTAGGGCAGCTTGGAGCGGCCTTCGATATCGGCCAAGCCACGGCCCATGAAGCGCTTGACCGAAACAATGGTGTTGCGCGGATCGAGCGCCGCGTCGGCGAAAGCCTCCTGGCCGACGCGCCGGACGCCGCCCGGCAGGTAGCGGACGGCGGACGGCAAGATCACCCGGCCGGCGCTGTCGGGCAGGCACTCGGCAACGCCGTTGCGCACCGCGGCGACCAGCGAGTGCGTGGTGCCGAGGTCGATGCCGACGGCGATGCGGCGCTGGTGCGGATCGGGTGCGCCGCCGGGTTCGGATATTTGCAGCAGGGCCATGGTTGCTAGGGTCGCGGTGTGCGCTTTCTTTTCATTGTCCCAACGCCTGCGCCCGCTCGTCGACGTCGTGGGCAAATCGGTCGACGAACATCAAGGCCCGCACCGCCGCAGCGGCCGCGGGAAGGTCGACTTGCGTATCGAGCAGACGGCCGAGTTCGATCAGCCCGGCTTCCTGCCGCTGCGCGACCTGCGTCTCGAGCGAATGCACCTGCGCCGATGAAGCAGCGTCGTCGAGCGCCTCGCGCCACTGCATCTGCTCGGCCAGGAATTCGGACGGCATGGCGGTATTGTTCTCGGCCTCGATATCGACCCCGCCGAGCTGGCACAGGTACGCGGCGCGCTGCAGCGGATCCTTCAGGCGCCGGTAGGCTTCGTTGACGCGCACCGCCCACTGCATCGCAACGCGCTGAGCCGCATTGCCCTGCGCCACGAAACGGTCCGGATGCACCTGCGTCTGCAACTCACGGCGGCGCGCATCGAGCACCGCGGGGTCGAGCGCGAAGCGGCGCGGCAGGTCGAAGAGTTCGAAATCGTCGCTGTCCAAACGCATGAAGCGGCCAAAAAAACAAAGGCGCGGTTCGGCGCCGCGCCAGGACGGAAAACACGTGCGTCAAACCCGGAACGATTCGCCGCAACCGCAGCGGTCCTTCTCGCGGGGGTTGAGAAACTTGAAGCCTTCGTTGAGGCCTTCCCGAACGAAATCGAGTTCGGTGCCGTCGAGGTAGGGCAGGCTTTTCGGGTCGATCAGAACCTTCACGCCATGGCCTTCGAAGACCACATCTTCCGGCGCCACCTCGTCGGCATATTCGAGCTTGTAGGCCAGGCCCGAGCAGCCCGTGGTCCTCACGCCCAGACGCACGCCGACGCCCTTGCCACGCTTGCCGAGATAGCGCGTGACATGGCGGGCTGCAGCCTCGGTCAGGGTGACGGCCATGGATTCAATGGGCCTGGCGCGACTTGTAGTCGTCGACCGCGGCCTTGATTGCATCCTCGGCCAGGATCGAGCAGTGGATCTTGACCGGCGGCAATGCCAGCTCTTCGGCGATATGGGTATTCTTGATCGTCAGCGCCTCGTCGAGCGACTTGCCCTTGACCCACTCGGTGACGAGCGAACTCGATGCGATCGCCGATCCGCAGCCGTAGGTTTTGAACTTCGCGTCCTCGATCAGGCCGGTCACGGGATTGACCTTGATCTGAAGCTTCATCACGTCGCCGCAGGCCGGCGCGCCGACCATGCCGGTGCCCACCGTCTCGTCGCCCTTCTCGAACGAACCGACGTTGCGCGGGTTTTCGTAGTGCTCGACGACTTTTTCGCTGTATGCCATGTCAACTCTCCTGCAGGTCCAAATTCCAGCGCCGCGCGTCAGTGCGCAGCCCACTGGATGGTGCTGATATCGATGCCTTCCTTGTACATGTCCCACAACGGGGACAGGTCGCGCAGCCTCGCCACGCGGTCTTTCAAGGTGGCGATCACGTAATCGATCTCCTCGACGGTCGTAAAACGGCCGATCGTCATTCGCAGGCTCGAGTGCGCCAGTTCGTCGCTGCGCCCGAGCGCCCGCAGGACGTAGCTGGGTTCGAGGCTGGCCGACGTGCAAGCCGAACCCGAGGAGACCGCGATCCCCTTGATACCCATGATGAGCGACTCGCCTTCGACGAAGTTGAAGCTCATGTTGACGTTGTGCGGCACGCGCTGTTCGGCGTGGCCATTCAGAAAGGTCTGTTCGATACCGGACAGCCCGCTGGTCAGGCGCTGCGACAGCATGCGGATGCGCTCGCGCTCGGCGCCCATCTCGAGCCTGGCGATGCGGTACGCCTCGCCCATTCCGACGATCTGGTGCGTCGCCAGCGTTCCCGAGCGCATGCCACGCTCATGCCCGCCGCCATGCATCTGCGCCTCGATGCGCACCCGCGGCTTGCGCCGCACATACAGCGCGCCGATGCCCTTGGGGCCGTAGGTCTTGTGCGAGGCGAGGCTCATCAGATCGACGGGTAGTTTCGCCAAGTCGATATCGACCTTGCCGGTCGCCTGCGCCGCATCGACATGGAAGACGATGCCGCGTTCGCGGCACATTCTGCCGATCGCTTCGATATCCTGGATCACGCCGATCTCGTTGTTCACGAATAGCACCGAGACCAGAATGGTGTCGGGACGGATCGCCGCTTCGAGATTGCCGAGGTCGACCAGGCCGTCTTCCTTCACGTCGAGGTAGGTCGCGTCGAAACCCTGGCGCTCGAGATCGCGCACCGTATCCAGCACTGCCTTGTGCTCGGTCTTGAGCGTGATCAGGTGCTTGCCGCGCGACTTATAGAACTGCGCCGCGCCCTTGAGCGCGAGATTGATCGATTCGGTTGCGCCCGACGTCCAGACGATCTCGCGCGGATCGGCGCCCACCAGCGCCGCGACCTGTTCACGCGCCTTCTCGACCGCCGCCTCAGCCTCCCAGCCCCACGCATGGCTGCGCGACGCCGGGTTGCCGAAATGCTCGCGCAGCCACGGAATCATGGCGTCGACCACGCGCTGGTCGACCGGCGTGGTGGCGCCGTAATCCATATAGATCGGAAAATGCGGGGTCATGTCCATGGCGCGGGTTCGAGTCGGAAAGGACGGGGCGCACATGCCCCGCTCGTGTTTCCTGAAGCGTTATTTCGAGAATGCGTTGCCGAGCGCGAAGACCGAGTTCGGCGCGGTGATCTTGATCGGCTTGACGACCGGCTGCGTCGAGATCGCGCGCTTGACCGGGTGCTCCTCGATCGAAATGCCCTTGGCGATCTGCTCCTCGACCAGCTTGCGCAACGACACCGAGTCGAGAAACTCGATCATCTTGGAATTCAGGCTCGCCCACAGGTCGTGCGTCATGCAGCGGCCCGCGTCGTCTCCCATGCAGTTTTCCTTGCCTGCGCAACCGGTCGCATCGATCGGCTCGTCGACAGCCACGATGATGTCGGCTACCGTGATCTGCTCTGCCTTGCGACCGAGCGAATAGCCACCGCCGGGCCCGCGTGTGCTCTCCACGAGTTCGTGGCGACGCAGCTTGCCGAACAGTTGCTCAAGGTAGGACAACGAGATTTGCTGGCGAGCACTGATCGCAGCCAGGGCCACCGGGCCCGTGTTTTCGCGCAGGGCCAAGTCGATCATCGCGGTCACGGCAAATCGACCCTTGGTTGTCAAACGCATCTCAATTCTCCTTTTGCCTTTCGGCGCAGAATCAGCCGGCATCGCGAGTTGGTATCGGGTTAACCCGACAAAAGCCGACTAACTTAGTCAATTATAGGGTAGCCGATTGGTTCGTTCGAGTTAGGAGCCGAAGGTTCCCCTCGTCTAGGCTCGGTATTTGGCTCAGGCGGTGCGCAGGAACGACGACCGTCCCCTCGCCCCGCGAGATTCGTCGTGCTTTCGTACGTCGCGGCGTGCCTCATGTGACAAGGCGCCAGGGCGGTCGCAAGACCACCCCGGCGCCTGTCCGGAATCGAGCCAACAGGGGATCAGAGCTTGTCGATCCCGTCCTTCAGCTTCTCTTTGACGTTGCCGACTTCGGCCTGGAGCTTGCCGGCATTCTTTTCGGCACGACCCTTGACCTCGAGCTCCTTGTCGTTCACCAGTTCACCGGTTTCTTCCTTCACCTTGCCGACGGCTTGATCGATGCGGCCCTTGACCTGATCGTTGTTCATGTCTGCTCCTTCAAGTGGGTTGCGCGCCGCGGTGGCCCGGGGCACTGACCCAGTGTTCCAAGCCGCTCTGGGCGTGTATGTCGGTACGCGGCGCAGCGGGGCGTAGGGCAAAACGCAATGCGGCCGATCGCCGCTACGCGCCGCTACGGGGCTCCAGCGGAAGGACGTTGCTGTCGTGCGTCGGCACGGCACCGAAAGCCTGTTCGCGCAGGGCCGCCAGTTGGTCGCGCAATCGCGCCGCCTTTTCAAACTCGAGGTTGCGCGCATGTTCGAGCATCTGGCGCTCGAGTTGTTTGATGCGCCGGCCCAGATCCTTCTCGCTCATCGCCTCGACCGCCAGGGCCTCGTTGGCGTTCTTCAGATCGTCTTTCGCGCCATTCGGGTTGTAGACGCCATCGATCAATTCGCGCACCCGCTTGACTACGCTGCGCGGCGTAATGCCGAGCCGCTCGTTGTGCGCGATCTGTCGATTGCGGCGGCGTTCGGTCTCGTCGATTGCGCGCTGCATCGAGTCGGTCATCTTGTCGGCGTACAGGATCGCCTTGCCATTGAGGTTGCGCGCCGCGCGACCTATTGTCTGGATCAGGCTGCGCTCGGAACGCAGAAAGCCTTCCTTGTCGGCATCGAGGATGGCCACCAGCGAGACCTCGGGAATGTCCAGCCCCTCGCGCAGCAGGTTGATGCCGACCAGCACGTCGAAGGTTCCCAGGCGCAAGTCACGCAGGATCTCGACCCGTTCGACCGTATCGACATCGCTGTGCAGATAGCGCACCTTCACGCCGTTGTCGCTCAGGTAGTCGGTGAGCTGCTCGGCCATCCGCTTCGTCAGCGTGGTGATGAAGACCCGCTCGTTGACCAGCACCCGCTCGCGAATTTCCTGCAACACATCGTCGACCTGGTGCGTCGCCGGCCGGACCTCGACGCTCGGGTCGACCAGGCCGGTCGGCCGCACCAGCTGCTCGACCACCTGGCCCGAGGTCTGCTGCTCGTAAGCCGCCGGCGTCGCCGAGACATAGATCGCCTGGCGCATCTTGCGTTCGAACTCCTCGAACTTGAGCGGCCGATTGTCGAGCGCGCTCGGCAGCCGAAAGCCGTAGTCCACCAGCGTCGTCTTGCGCGCCCGATCGCCGTTGAACATGCCGCCGAACTGGCCAATCAGGATGTGCGATTCGTCGAGAAACATCAGCGCGTCGTTCGGCAGATAGTCCACCAGAGTCGACGGCGGCTCGCCGGGTGCGGCGCCGGAAAGGTGCCGGGTGTAGTTCTCGATCCCCTTGCAGTGGCCGACCTCCTGCAGCATCTCGAGATCGAAGCGGGTGCGCTGCTCGATGCGCTGCGCCTCGACCAGCTTGCCCGCGCCGACCAGTTCGGCCGAGCGCGTGCGCAACTCCTCCTTGATCGTGCCGACCGCGTTCACCACCCGCTCGCGCGGGGTCACGTAATGGCTGCTCGGGTAGACCGTGAAGCGCGGGATCTTCTGCCGGATGCGGCCGGTCAGCGGGTCGAACAGCTGCAGCGATTCGACCTCGTCGTCGAAGAGTTCGATCCGGATCGCGAGTTCGGAATGCTCTGCCGGGAAGACATCGATCGTGTCCCCCCGCACGCGAAACGTGCCGCGGCTGAAATCAGTCTCGTTGCGCTGGTACTGCATGCGGATCAACTGCGCGATGACGTCGCGCTGGCCGAGCTTGTCCTTGACGCGTAGCGTCATCACCATCTGGTGGTAGGCGCTCGGGTCGCCGATGCCGTAAATCGCCGAGACGCTGGCGACGATCACCACGTCGCGCCGCTCGAGCAGGCTCTTGGTCGCCGACAGGCGCATCTGCTCGATATGTTCATTGATCGAGCTGTCCTTCTCGATGAACAAATCGCGCTGCGGCACGTAAGCCTCGGGCTGGTAGTAGTCGTAGTAGCTGACGAAATACTCGACCGCGTTGCGCGGGAAGAACTCGCGGAACTCGCTATAGAGCTGCGCCGCGAGCGTCTTGTTCGGCGCAAAGACGATGGCGGGGCGGCCGAGTTGCGCGATCACGTTGGCCATCGTGAAGGTCTTGCCCGAACCGGTCACACCCAGCAGGGTCTGAAAGGTCAGGCCGTCGCGCACGCCGTCGACCAACCCCTTGATGGCACTCGGCTGGTCGCCTGCCGGCAGATAGGGCCGGAACAGCTGGAACGGCGAGTCGGGATAGGTGGCGAAGCTATCGGCCAGGGGCTCGGCCTTGGTGATGGACGTGATCGCGGAGGGCTCGGCCATGACAGCTAAAATCTCGTGGTTTTCCCACCCCGCCGACTGGCAAGGCAACCGTCAAGGGTAACGGAAAACACCCCGCGTTCCAGCTCCCCAGGAGAGCCCATGCCCGCCCCCGCTCCGTCGATCTTCGCTGCGGTCGAACTCGCCCCCCGCGACCCCATCCTTGGACTGACCGAGCAGTTCGTTGCCGACTCCAATCCGGCCAAGGTGAATCTGGGCGTCGGTGTCTATTTCGACGAGAACGGCAAGCTGCCCTTGCTGCGCTGCGTGCAGGAGGCCGAAAAGCTGATGGTCGCTGCGGTCAAGCCGCGTGGCTATCTGCCCATCGACGGCATTGCCGCTTACGACAAGGCCGTGCAGACGCTCGTTTTCGGCGCCCAAAGCGCGTTGCTGGCGGCTGGCCGGGTCGCGACGGTGCAGACGCTGGGCGGAACCGGCGGCCTCAAGGTCGGCGCTGACTTTCTCGCCCGCATCGATGCCCGTGCCGCGGTGTGGATCAGCGACCCGAGCTGGGAGAACCATCGCGCGCTGTTCGAAGCGGCAGGCTTCGCGGTTCGCACGTATCCCTATTACGACCCGGCCCGCCTCGGGATCGACTTCGACGCGATGCTCACCACGCTGCAGGCGACGCCGCGCGGCGATATCGTCGTCCTGCACGCCTGCTGCCACAACCCGACCGGCTACGACCTCGACAGGGCGCAGTGGCGTCGCGTGCTCAAAGTCGTGCAATCGCGCGGCCTCGTGCCTTTTCTCGACATGGCTTACCAGGGCTTTGCCGAAGGCATCCGCGAAGATGGCGCCGTGGTCGAGCTGTTCGCGGCATCGGGCCTGGATTTCTTCGTCTCGACGAGCTTTTCGAAAAGCTTCTCGCTCTATGGCGAACGGGTCGGCGCGCTCAGCGTGGTGTGCGCCTCGCGCGACGAGGCGGTGCGCGTGCTGAGCCAGCTCAAGCGCGTCATCCGCACCAATTACTCCAACCCGCCAACGCACGGCGCCGAGATCGTCGCCACGGTGCTCTCCACGCCCGCGCTGCGGGCGATGTGGGAAGAAGAGCTGTCCGGCATGCGGCTTCGCATTCGCGCGATGCGCGAAGCGCTGCGCGAGCGACTGGAGACCGCGGGACTCGGGCGCGACTTCAGCTTCATTACCCGCCAGCGTGGAATGTTCAGCTATTCGGGCATGACGGTTTTACAGATGCAGCGCCTGCGCGACGAATTCGGCATCTATGGCATCGATTCGGGCCGCATCTGCGTCGCCGCCCTCAACCAACACAACATCGATGCGGTAATTCGTGCGATCGTTGAGGTATCGTGAGATAATGTTGCACTGCACCATTTCGTGCGACTGAGTGAGGGCCGATATCGGCCCTGTCATGTCCGAAAGGCCGTCCATGCTCTATCAGGTCTATGAAACCCAGCGCGCGCTGCTGAGCCCGTTCGCCGAGTTCGCCAGCGCCTCGTCCCGGCTGTACAGCCACCCGCTGTCACCCTTCGCGCGCACACCAATGGCGCAACGCGTCTCGGCCAGCCTTGACCTGATGCACCGCCTGGCCAAGGATTACGAGAAGCCCGCCTTCGCGCTCAACTCGGTCAATGTCGACGGCATCGATGTCGCGGTCCAGGAACAGGTCGCGCTTGCCAAGCCGTTTTGCCGACTGCTGCGATTCAAGCGTTTTACCGACGACATGCCGATGCTCACGCGCATGAAGGACCAGCCCGTGGTGCTGGTCGTCGCACCCTTGTCCGGACACCATTCCACCTTGCTGCGCGACACGGTCCGCGCCCTGCTCAAGGACCACAAGGTCTATATCACCGACTGGACCGACGCGCGCATGGTGCCGCTTGAGCACGGACCGTTCCACCTCGCCGACTACGTCGCCTATATCCAGGAATTCATCCGCCACATCGGACCGCAGGTGAATGTAATCTCGGTATGCCAGCCGACCGTTCCGGTGCTGGCCGCGATCTCGCTGATGGCCACGGCGGGCGAACGGGTGCCGCTCACCATGACGATGATGGGCGGGCCGATCGATGCGCGCCTGTCGCCGACGGCGGTCAACAACCTGGCGACGAACAAGAGCTACGACTGGTTTGAAAACAACGTCATCTACCGCGTGCCGAGCAACTTTCCGGGCAGCGGGCGGCGCGTCTATCCCGGCTTCCTGCAGCACACCGGCTTCGTCGCGATGAACCCCGACCGTCACGTGAGTTCGCACTACGACTATTTCCTTGACCTGGTGCGCGGCGACGGCGACAGCGTCGATTCGCATCGCGAGTTCTACGACGAATACAACGCCGTGCTCGACATGCCGGCCGAGTACTACCTCGATACGATCAAGATCGTGTTCCAGGACTTCTCGCTCGTCAAAGGCACCTGGGACATCGGCGGCCAGCTGGTGCGTCCGCAAGATATCCGAGAGACCGCCATCCTCACCATCGAAGGCGAGCTCGACGATATTTCCGGGGCCGGACAGACGAAGGCCGCGCACGCCTTGTGCACCGGCATCCCGAAGGAGCGACAGTTTCACTACGACGCCGTCGGCGCCGGGCACTATGGCATCTTCTCGGGCCGGCGCTGGCGCGAGAAGGTCTATCCGCAGGTGCGCGATTTCATCGCCAGCCATCAGACGACCGCTGCGGCGCCGCGCGCCGGCAAGAAGACCGCGGCCCGCGTCGCAGCCTGAGCGTGCGCGAGGCGGCTGTGGTGGACGCGGACACCCAGCAGAACGACCTCCTCGACGCCGCACTGCCGCAGACACAGTGCACCCGCTGCGGCTATCCCGATTGCCGCGCCTATGCGGTCGCGATGGCGAACGGGCAAGCCGATATCAACCGCTGCCCGCCGGGCGGTGCCGAGGGCATCGCGCGACTGTCCGCCCTCACCGGTCGACGGGCACGCCCGTTGGCCGTCGAATGCGGCAACGAAGCACCCCGCCGCCTGGCGCTGATCGACGAGGACTGGTGCATCGGCTGCACGCTGTGCCTGGACGCCTGTCCGGTCGACTGCATCGTCGGCGCGTCCAAGTCGATGCACACCGTGATCGAGTCCGAATGTACCGGCTGTGAGCTGTGCATTCCGGTCTGCCCGGTCGACTGCATCTCGCTGGTCCCGGCGACCCCGGGACGCACCGGATGGCAGGCGTGGGGCCCGGCACAGGCGAACGCCGCGCGGTCGCGCTATGCGTGGCATCGCGAGCGAACCGAGCGCGATCGCATCGAGCACGATGCACGGCTTGCCGCGCGCTCGCCCTGACGCGATTCCCGCGAGCCGGCGACCATGCACGATCGCGCCATCGAGCCTTTCTTCGAAGCCCTGCGCAGCGCCAATCCGCAACCCGCGACCGAACTCGAATACACCAGCGTCTTCGAGTTGCTGTGCGCGGTGCTGCTGTCGGCGCAGGCGACCGATGCCGGTGTGAACAAGGCCACGCGCGGCCTGTTCGCTGCAGCGGGAACGCCGCACAAGATACTCGCGCTCGGCCTGCCGGCGTTGACCGAGCATGTGCACAGCATCGGCCTTTACCGCACCAAAGCCGCCAACCTGCTGCGCACCTGTCAAATCCTGATCGAGCGGCACGACGGGCAGGTACCGCGCACCCGCGAAGCGCTCGAGGCCTTGCCCGGCGTGGGCCGCAAGACCGCCAACGTGGTCCTGAACGTCGCTTTCGGCGAGCCGACGATGGCGGTCGATACCCACATCTTTCGCGTCGCCAGCCGCACCGGCCTGGCGCCCGGAGCCAATCCGCTCCAAGTCGAGATCGGTCTGCTCAAACGCGTGCCCGCGAAATATGCGGTCGACGCGCATCACTGGCTGATCCTTCATGGCCGCTACGTGTGCCAGGCTCGGCGACCGCGCTGTGAAGCGTGCGGCGTCTCGACCTGGTGCGATGCCTATCCGCTGCTCATCGGAGCCGCCGGCGCGAACTAGAATCGCCGTCCCCGAAGCGTGCGCAACCCATGTCGACCCTCGAAGATCTCGCCGAACGCGTCGAGCGTTTGCTGTTGCGCCACGGCGAGTTGCGCCGCACCCACGCGCTCGCGCTGCAGCAGATTGCCTCGCTGACACAGGATCGCGACAGCCTGCGCTCCCGCCTCTCCGCAGCGCGCAGTCGTATCGATACCCTGCTCGAGCGGCTGCCGGCCGACGCGCCGCTCGACCGCGGTGCGCCATGAAACAGATGGAAGTCACCATCCTTGGCCAGAGCTACCGCCTGGGCTGCCCCGACGGCGGCGAAACGGCACTGCTCGAAGCAGTGGCGCGGGTCGACCGCGAGATGGGATCGATCCGCGATGCAGGCAAGGTCAAGGCACGCGAACGGATCGCGGTTCTCGCGGCGCTGAACCTGGCTTTTATTCTGGCCGAGCGGCAAGCCGCAGCGCCCGCAGCGAAAGCGCTCGAAGACGGTGAAGTCGATCTCGCCGCGCTGGTGCGCCGCATCGACCAAACCCTTGCTCTGGACGGTCAATTGCTGTGACCGCGGCGCCGCGCCGGTCGTAGAATGATCCGGTCCGTCACGTTCGCGTGAGTCTTATATTTCCTGCAACCGATAGCTCGTGCGAGCTAGGGCTTGGAATATCGCGCGGCAGGTGTGATCGTCTCGCGTCAGACGAACCCGAAGCCGATGCTGACCTCGCCCACCTGAACTGCCTGGTTCAGGAATGCGGCTCATGGTTCGCGACGGACACCTCCCTCCAAACCGATTCGCCATGCGCCACTGGTTGATGAAGAGCGAGCCTTCCGAGTGCTCGATCGACGACCTCGCTCAGGCACCGCATCGCACGGTCCCCTGGGTCGGCGTTCGCAACTTCCAGTCGCGCAATTTCATGCGCAAGGAGATGCAGCCGGGCGACGGCGTTCTGTTCTATCACTCGTCGACCGCCGAGCCCGGCGTCGCCGGCCTGGCCGAAGTCGCTTCGACGGCCTATCCCGATGCGACCCAGTTCGATCCGACGAGCCCCTACCACGATCCCAAGTCGAACCCCGAGTCCCCGCGCTGGTACAACGTGGACGTGCGCCTCGTTCGCAAGACCCGGCTGCTGCCGCTCTCGGAAATGCGCCAGCGCCCCGAGCTCGCGACGATGCGCGTTCTCGCGCGTGGCAACCGGCTCTCGATCACGCCGCTGACCGCCGCGGAATGGACCGCGGTGCTGGCGCGGCTCGACCCGGCCTGAAAGGCGCGGCGCTCAGCCGCGCTCGAACCGAATGCTTGCGAGCGTGACGTGATTTCCGCCGCGCACCTGCGCCTCGATGAGCGCGGTTTCGGCGGCGTGCAGCAACTCCGGTTCGGTGTGCGCGGTGTGTGGAAAACTCGCCACGCCCATCGAGACGGTGAAGCCGAAATCGCGCCCGTCCAGCACCACGATCTGGGTCGCGCACTGGCGCCGCAGGCCCTCCATGCGCGAATGCGCGGTCGCCAGGCCCACGCCTGACAGCAGCAGCGCGAAGCGGCGCTCGTCGAAGCGGCACGAAGCGTCCATCGCGCGTGTATTGCTGCGCAGCAGCCGGCCAAGCGCTTCCAGCACCCGCACCTGAGCACCTTCGCCGAGCGAGCGGGCCGACTCGCCAAGCGGATCCAGCGCGATCGAGACAAGTGCGAATTCCCGATGTTCGCGCGAGGACAGATCGATCTCGCGGCGCAGCTGGTCATCGAACTGCATGCGCTTGTACAGCCCGGTCACGCCGTCGCGCAGCGCTTCGTCCTGGCTGTCGCGGCGCTGCACTTCAGCCGCCACCTGCTGTTGTTCGAGCTGAGCGAGCGCCTGCTGCAACTGCTGCTCGCGCTGGCGCTGCACCGTCACATCGAGCCAGAGGCTCGCCAGATGGCGCGGCGGCGTTCCCGCCGGATGCGGCAAGGCGATTCGCGTCACCTTGAAAATGCGCCGCTGTCCGCCGTGCTCGATCCGATGCTCGGCCCCACGAACGGGCGGCCGCGCGAGCGCGGCCTTCTCTGCCATCTTGAGCTGCGCGGCGGTGCCCGCCTCCATCAGGTCCGCATCGGTCTTGCCGGGGATCTCACCGGACAGCCTGGACCACAGCGCGGCGAGGCCGGCGCTCATGAACACGTGCTTGCCGCTGCCGGTCTCCTTGATCGACACCAGCGCATCGGCATGCTCGACGAGGTCGAGGAGCAGCGACGCGAACCCGCTCTCGCCCAGCTCTAGCGAGGTCAGCAAGCCTCGGACGGCGGCGTAAGTTTCATCTGCCCGGGACGGGACTTCTGGGCTCATGGACTCGATCCTGCACCGGTAGCGACACTGCGAATCGATGATAGCGCCGCCGCATGCCGATCCCGTCGGATGCGACGTCATGCCAGCAGCTGCTTTGCGACGCTGATCCACGACGGTTCGCCGGGGCACCAGATTGCGTCGGCGAAGCCGGCACCGTGCTTGCTCACGAGGTTCGGTACCCGGGCCTCGACGAACGATGTATGCGGAAAATGAAACTGGTGATGGTCGGCAACGGCATGGCCGGCGTTCGCACGCTAGAAGAGTTGCTGAGATCGCGCCGGAGCTGTACGACATCGCGGTCTTCGGCACCGAGCCGCACCCCAACTACAAACGCATCCTGCTGTCGCCGGTGCTGGCCGGCGAACAAAGCGCGGCCGAGATCGCCCTCAACCCGCTCGCCTGGTACGCCGACCACGGCAGCACACTCCACCTGGATAAGCAGGTTGTCTCGGTCGACCGGCGCGGGCGCGTCGTTCGCACAGCGTGTGGCATCGACGCCGAATACGGCCGCCTGTCGCGACACAGGCCAGCGCGATGCTGCTGCGCGGGACCGAAGGCGAATCGGCAGCCGATCCGCGCCGCCTGCCGCGCCTCGATATCTTCATCCACGCTGCCGCGCGGCCCGAACTTTTGCTGCCGGCGCAGACCGGCGTGCTGACCGGACTGCCGGTCCTGCCGCGCAGCATCGACGCAGCGACGACCGCGGTCTATATCCAGTCGGTGGTGAGCGGCCAGACGCCCGCGCCGGCGCCGCTCGAACGCCAGGTCGAATGCCTGCTGCGCGCGCTCGCCGCCAACCTGCCGCTGGCCGCGGAGCAGATCGCATGAGGTCTTCACCCGATCCAGGCGCGTGACCCCGGTTGGCGCCGGCCCCGGTGACCCCGAGCTGCTGACCTTCAAGGCGCTGCGCGCGATCCGCAGCGCGAGCGTGATCCTGGTCGACGATCTGGTCGGCCCGCAGGTGCTGCGGCGCGCGCGCAGAGTGCGCGCATCGATGCTGTTCACCACCTCGACCCGCACGCCGGCGGCGCGCAGGTGCTCGGCTTCCTCGCCGCCGCGGCGGAAGACGAGCGGGTCGCCGCCCTTCAGCCGCACCACCCGCTCGCCGGCGCGCGCCTGCGCAATCATCATCTTCTCGATCTGCGCCTGCGGCGTGCTCTTGCAGCCGCCGCGCTTGCCGACGTGCACGCAGCGCCGGCGTGGCCGCGGCGACCTCGCTAGGCATCGCGCTCACGCACCGAGACCCATGCGCACGGTGTCGTCCGCCTCACCGGCCATGCGCGGCCCCTAGCGTCTGAAACCGGTGCGGCCGCAAGCGACGCGTCCGACAGCGGTTCTAGCGGCGTCAACTGGCCGAGCCTGAGCGCTGCGGCGGCCCACGGCCTGACCCTCGTCGTCTTCATGGGCGTGGCGAGCGCCGAGGCCTTGCAGTCCGGGCTGCTCGGAAAGCCTGCCGCCGCATACGCCGGTGGCGGTGGTGCAGCACGCGAGCGTGCCGAACGAGGGCGGGCTGGCCTGCTGCCGGGCGGGGCTGGTGGATCGGCTGCACGTCGAAGGCATCGGCAGTCCGGCGATCATCACCGTCGGCAACGTGGCGCTAGCTAGGGCTGCAGCGACTGCTTGATTTCGCGCCGGCGCAGCTGGAGCGGGCGGCCTGAACGTCGCGCCTCGGCGCGACTGCGGGTAGTTCATGAGTCGCGCGGGCGGCGCCTTCCACTATCCTCGCCTCGCCCGACATGGGCCCCGACGCCCGGAGTAGACCGCCATGCTTGCAGCCCACACCCTTCGTTGCCTCGCCATCGCCGCCCTGTTCGCGGGCAGCGGCGCCGTCTTCGCCCAGGACAAGCCGGTCGAGATGAAATTCGGCTCCTGGGTGCCTGCGCAGCATGCGCTGGCCAAGACCGGGTTCGAGCCCTGGGCCAAATCGGTCGAGGCGGCCTCGAACGGCAGCATCAAGGTCGCGCTGTTTCCGGCCCAGCAGCTTGGCAAGGCCAACGACCACTACGACATGGCGCGCGACGGCATCGCCGAGATCACCTATATCAACCCCGGTTACCAGGCCGGACGCTTCCCGATCTTCTCGGCCGGCGAGTTGCCGTTCATCATGACCAAGCCCGGCCCGGGTTCGGCCGCGCTCGACGCCTGGTATCGCAAATATGCAGGCACCGAGATGAAAGACGTGAAGTACTGCTTCGCGCACGTGCACATCGGCACCATCCACTCGAAGAAGCCGATCACCGATCCATCGCAGATCGCCGGCATGAAAATTCGCTCGGCCAATGGCACCGTCGCCCAGCTGATGACCTCGCTGGGCGCGACCAACGTCCAGGTCTCGGCGCCCGAAGCGCGCGATGCGATCGAAAAGGGCGTGGCCGACGCGATCACCTTTCCGTGGAATTCGATCATCTCGTTCGGCATCGACAAGGCGGTGAGCCACCACACCGACATGCGCCTGTATGCCGCGAGCTTCGTCTGGGCGATCAACAAGCCGTGGTACGAGAAGCTGTCGGCGAACCAGAAGAAGGTGATCGACAACCACTGCAACAACGAATGGGCGGCGCGCGTCGGCGCCGACTGGGGCGCGGCCGAGGACGCCGGCGAGGACAAGCTCGCCAAGATGCCGGGCCACACCATTGTCAAGCTCACTCCGGCACAGCTCGATGCGTGGAAGAAGGCGGCCGAGCCGATCGCAGCGCAGTGGATCGCCGCCGCCGACAAGGCCGGCATCAACGGCAAGGCGGCACTCGACGACCTGCGCAAGGAACTCGCCGCGCGCAACGCGAACTGACCGGCGGGCCGACCGCCGAACCTCCCGGCCCACCCTTGAAGCGCCTGCTGGCCGCCACCGAGACGGCGGCCGCCGTCTTCCTCCTGTTCATCGCGCTGGTAACCGCGGGCAATGTGATCCTGCGCGACCTGTTCGCGGTGCAGATTCCGGACTGGTTCGACGGTTCCAAACTTGTCATGGCGATCGCGCTGTTCTGGGGCATGGCGATCGCGACCTACCACGCCGGCCATATCTGTGTGGACGTGCTGTGGGAGCATCTCGCGCCACCGAACCGGCGCCGGCTCGAGCTCGTCGCCAGCAGCGTGACCTTCGCCTTCTTCGCGCCGATGGCGTGGATGGTGTGGGTCAAGGTCGCGACCACCGGCAGCCAGACGACGATGGACTTGCGCCTGCCGCTGGTCCCGTTCTATGCCGTGGCGGCCCTCGGCGCGCTGGCCGCTGCGCTGCTGGCGGCGCGGCGTATCTGGGACCTGTGGCACGGCACCGAACCGGCCGACGACACCGCCTCGGCATCCGAGGCAGCCATCGATGGACCGTGACCTCGTCGCCCTGCTCGGCTTCGTGCTGATGTTCGTGCTGATGGCGCTGCGGGTGCCGATCGGCATCGCGATGGGCATCGTCGGGGTGGGCGGCTTCGGGCTGCTGTCGGGCATGACACCGGCGCTCAATCTGCTGGGCAGCGTACCGCTGTCGGTGCTGACCGACTACAACCTTTCGGTGATCCCGATGTTCATCCTGATGGGGGCATTTGCCTCGCATTCGGGAATGAGCCGCGAGCTGTTCCACGCCGGGCGGGCCTGGTTCGGGCACCGACGCGGCGGGCTCGCCTATGCGTCGATCGCGGCCTGCGCCGGCTTTGCCGCGATCAACGGCTCGTCGGTCGCGACCGCCGCCACCATGACGCAGGTGGCCTTGCCCGAGATGCGCCGCTCGGGCTACGACCCGGGCTTCTCGGCCGGCCTCATCGCAGCCGGCGGAACGCTCGGCATCATGATCCCGCCGTCGGTCATCTTCGTCCTCTACGGGATCATGACCGAGACCGATATCGGCAAGCTCTTCGCCGCCGGCGTGGTGCCGGGGCTGCTCGCGGTGCTGTTCTATTTCTTCACGGTCCAGTTCATCGGCTGGCTGCGCCCGGCCAGCATGCCGCTGGGCGAGCCGCACTCATGGCGCGAACGTTTCTCGAGCCTGCGCGACCTGTGGGCGGTGCTGCTGCTGTTTCTGTTCGTGCTCGGTGGCATCTACGGCGGCCTGTTCACGGTCCAGGAAGCCGCAGGTATCGGCGCCAGCGGCACGCTCGCCATCGGCATCGTGCGCCGGCGCCTGCGCTGGCCGCAGATCCGCGCCGCGCTGATCGATGCGCTGCGCGTCTCGTCGGCCATCATGCTGATCGTCGTCGGCGCCTTCCTGTTCGGCTATTTCCTCACCATCACTCAGTTCACGCAAAAGGCGGTGGGCGTTCTCACCAGCCTGCCGATCGGCGCCTACGGCGTGCTCGCGCTGGTGATGGTCGGCTACCTCTTCCTCGGCGCGGTGATGGACGAGCTGGCGATGATCCTGCTCACGGTGCCCATCGTCTTCCCGGTCATGATGCAGCTCGGCTTCGATGCAGTCTGGTTCGGCGTCATCATCGTCATGGCGGTCACTTTCGGAATGATCTGCCCGCCGGTCGGAATGAACGTCTTCGTCATCAATTCGATCGCACGAGATATCCCGCTCGGCCGCATCTACCGCGGCACCATGCCGTTCATCGCGGTCGACGTGGTGCGGCTTGTGCTGCTGTGTGCGTTTCCGGCGATCTCGCTGTGGCTGCCGGGGTTGATCGCGAAGTAGCGATCTTGCACCAGGCGCGCTGGCAGGCGCACGGGATCGAAGAAGCGCAGTTCCACGCTGCTGCGCTCGCGCGTC
>JBDSEG010000148.1:0-24679 GCA_039920165.1 Burkholderiaceae bacterium | reverse complement strand
TGCCCTCCGAAGGCAGGGGTTGCTGGTTCGATCCCAGCCGGGCGCACCAGCGGCCAACGGTCGATCCGGTCGCGTTTCGCCAGCCCTATCAGAACAGCGCCATGCTCAACTTGCGCCGATAGGCATCGACCACCGGGTCCGATGGCGCCGCCAGTGCTTTGCCGGCAATCTCGAGCGCGCCCTTGGGCGCCGCCGCCTCGGTCTTGGCCGGCGCCTGCTTGGTCATCAGTTCGAGGATCGCGACATAGTTCTTGCGCGCGAGTTCATCGCGCCAGGTCTTGTCGCGCATCACGATCTCGAGCAGTTCGTCCATGGCGGCGGTGAAGCGCTGGGCCGCGAAATGGCTCTGCGCGAGCTCGAACCGCGCATCGAAATCGCGCTTGTTGGCGGCGAGCGCGGCCTGCAGGGCCTCGACGGTGCGCGCGGCGGGAACGGCTTCGAGGGCTGTCAGCCAATGTCCGCAGGCTGACAGCCGTGCGTGCGGAATGACCTTCGATGCCACAGGTTCGTAAACCCGGCGTGCTTCCTCGACGCGGCCGGCGCCGAGCAGGGCGCGCAAATAGTCGGCACGCGCGGCATCGTTGCCGGGATTGACGGCTACTGCCTCCTGCAGCTTTTCGAGCGCCCGCTCGGTATCGCCTTCGGCCAGCAACTCCTCGGCCTCTTCGACATCCTGCTCGGACGCGGCTTCCTCGGCGCTCGGTACATGCTTGTCGAGGAATTTGCGAACTTCGGCTTCGGGCAGAGCACCGACGAAGCCGTCGATCGGCTGCCCGCCCTTGAACATGACGCAGAACGGGATGCTGCGAACGCTGAACATCTGCGAGAGCTGGGCCGCGATTTCAGGCTGGTCGTCGGAGTTGAGCTTGGCCAGCTTGAAGCGGCCGGCATAAGCCGCTTCGACCTTTTCGAGCAGGGGGCCGAGTGCCTTGCACGGGCCGCACCACGGCGCCCAGATGTCGAGCAGAACCGGGGTATCGACCGAACCGTTGATCAGTTCGGCTTCGAAGTTCTGCATGGAAATATCGAGCATGGGGGCTTCCGTCGGTCGGCGTGGGAGGGTGGGTGAATGAGGGGGCAGATGACGGCACGCCACCTACAATTCAAGCTTCATCAAGCACCTGGAGCGAGCCGGTGAGCAGCCCGCCCGTGGTGGTCGGCGTCGTGATGGGGTCCAGCAGCGACTGGGGCACCATGCGCGCGGCCACCCAGATTCTCGCCGAGTTCGGCATCCCCCACGAAGCCCGCGTCGTCTCGGCCCACCGCATGCCGGACGACATGTTCGTGTATGCGCAAGGCGCGGCGGGGCGCGGGCTGAAAGCCATCATCGCCGGCGCCGGCGGTGCGGCGCACCTGCCCGGGATGCTCGCCGCCAAGACGACTGTTCCGGTGCTCGGAGTACCGGTCGCCAGCCGCCATCTGTCGGGCGTCGACTCGTTGCATTCCATCGTCCAGATGCCCAAGGGCATTCCAGTCGCTACCTTCGCCATCGGCAGTGCCGGCGCTGCCAATGCGGCGCTGTTCGCGGTGGCCATGCTGGCCAATGAAGACCCCGACTTGCGTGCTCGGCTCGATTTGTGGCGCGCGCGCCAGACCGAAGCGGCGCGCGCCATGTCGGCCGAGCTGAAGTGAGCGCCGCCGCGGCGCCATTCCTCGCCCCCGGCGCCACCCTCGGCGTGATGGGCGGCGGCCAGCTCGGGCGCATGTTCGTCCACGCGGCACAGCGCATGGGCTACCGCACCGCCGTGCTCGACCCCGACCCGCAAAGCCCGGCCGGCCTCGTCTCGCACGGGCACATCCGGGCGGACTATCTCGATCCGGTGGCGCTGATGCAACTCGCTGCGCAGTGCGCCGCGGTCACGACCGAGTTCGAGAATGTTCCGGCCGCTGCGCTCGCCACGCTGGCGCGCAGCGTTCCGGTCGCGCCGGGATCGGGCTCGGTCGCGATCTGCCAGGACCGCGCCGCCGAGAAGGCGCACTTCACGGCCTGCGGCGTCGCCTGCGCGCCCTACGCGCTGATCGATTCCTCGACCGACTTCGAACGCATCGATGCGGCGCTGCTGCCCGGCATCCTCAAGACGGCGCGCCTGGGCTACGACGGTAAGGGCCAGGCGAATGTCGCCGATCGCGCGGCGCTCGCGGCGGCGTGGGCCGAACTGGGTCGGGCCGGGTGCGTGCTCGAACAGCGCTTGCCGCTCGCGGTCGAGTTGAGCGTGATCGTTGCGCGCGGCGCCGATGGCGCGATGGTGCAGTTGCCGGTGCAGCAGAACCTGCACCGCGCCGGCATCCTCGCCGTCACCCGCGTGCCCGCGCCGGATATCCCCAAAGCCGTTCAGACCGCTGCGGTCGATGCGGCGCTGAGGCTGGCGGCGTCGATGCAGCATGTGGGCCTGCTGTGCGTCGAATTCTTCCTGCTGGAGGATGGGCGGCTCGTCGCCAACGAGATGGCGCCGCGGCCGCACAACTCGGGTCACGCGAGCCTCGACGCCTGCGATCTCTCGCAGTTCGAATTGCAGGTGCGCTGCATGACCGGCACCACGCTCGTCGCGCCGCGACTTCACTCGCCCTGCGTCATGCTCAACCTGCTCGGCGATCTCTGGGGGCGCGAAGGGTCGGTCGAGCCCGACTGGGACGGCGTGCTCGCCCTGCCGGGCGTGCACCTGCACCTGTACGGCAAGTCCGAGCCGCGACCGGGCCGCAAGATGGGCCATCTCACCGTCACGGCCCGCGATGCGGCATCGGCACTGGCGGTCGCCCGCGCCTGCGCCGAACGGTTGCACATCGAGGCCTTCTGAAGTGCGTCTGGACGGCGGCGACCCCGCTTCGATCGCTCGCGCCGCGGCGGCGCTCGCCGCCGGCGAGCTGGTGGCCTTTCCGACCGAAACCGTCTACGGCCTGGGCGCGCGAGCCGACGACGACGCCGCGGTGGCGCAGATTTTTGCGCGCAAGGGCCGGCCGAGCGAGCATCCGCTGATCGTGCATGTCGCCGAGCCGGCCGATGCGCAGCGCTTCAGCGACGCCATGCCCGCGCTCGCTCAGCGCCTGATGGACGCCTTCTGGCCCGGGCCATTGACCGTGATCGTGCCGCGCGCGCCGGGGGTGGCCGGTGTCGCGGCAGGCGGGCAGAGGAGCATCGGCCTGCGCTGCCCCGCGCATCCGGTGGCGCAGGCGCTGCTTCGGGCGGCGCACGAGCTCGGCGTGCCCGGCGTCGCCGCGCCGAGCGCGAACCGCTTCGGCCGGATCAGCCCGACCCAGGCTGCGCATGTCGAGGCCGAGTTCGGTGCGGATCTGCTGCTTCTCGACGGCGGTGCCTGCGAGGTCGGCATCGAATCGAGCATCGTCGATTGCTCGCGCGGCAGCGCCGTGCTGCTGCGGCCCGGCGTCTTAACGCGCGAGCGCATCGAGGCGGCCGCCGGACAGGCGCTCGCCGACCCCGACGCCTTCGCGCCGCGCGCCTCCGGCACCCTCGAATCGCATTACGCGCCGCGCGCCCGGCTGCGCCTGATGCCGTCCGGGATGCTTCACACGGCTTTGCAAATGCTCGGCGAAATGCCGCCCGGGCTGGCGGTATATTCCCGAACCGTTCGGCCGACGGTCGTCGGCCCGCGCTTTCGGCCCATGCCGAGCCAGCCACGTCAGGCGGCGTTCGAACTCTTCGCCACGCTGCGCGAGCTCGACGCCGATGGCGTCCAACTCATCTGGGTCGAAGAGCCCCCGACGGACCCCGCGTGGGACGGCGTTCGCGATCGACTGCAGCGCGCGGCGGCGTCCTGACACCCAACCACCCACCGAATTCAGGATCTGGAGCTGCGATGACTTTCACATTCAAGCGCCTGCTGGCCGCCACGCTCGCCGGCGCGGCGCTGCTCGCCGGCTGCGGGGGCGGCGAGCAGGTCGTCAAATTCGCGCCGACCCGCGTGCTCGCCTTTGGCGACGAGACGAGCGTGCTGGAAGACCCGACCGGCAGCGCCAACGGCCGCAAATACACCGTCAATGCGCTGGCCGCGGACGGTGTCACGCTCGAGTGTGCCGCCAATCCGATCTGGATCCAGACCATCGCGAGCGGCTTCGGCCTGGTCTTTCCCGAGTGCAACCATGGCACGGCGGTGGTCGCATCGCCGGCAAGCCGGATCTACGCAGTGCCGGGCGCGCGTGTCGCCGATGTCGAGACGCAGATCAACGGGCATCTGCTTGCCAGCAGCTTCAGCGCCACCGATCTCGTCGTGGTGCTGGCGGGTGCCAACGACGTGCTGGCGCTGTACGCCCAGTACCCTGGCGTGAGCGAGGACAACCTGATCGCGCAGGCCGAGGCGGCGGGCACGGCGCTCGGGCTGCAGATCAACCGCCTCGCCGATGCCGGCGCCAAGGTGATCGTCTCGACCGTTCCCGACTTCGGCCTGTCGCCGCTCGGTCTGGCCGAGGAAGCGCGGGTGCCCGGACGCGCTGCGCTGCTCACCCGCTTGTCGGCGCGCCTGAACGCCAAGCTTCGCGTGACCGTCGTCAATGACGGTCGGCGCATCGGCCTGGTTTTCGCCGACGAATCGCTGCAGATCGCCTACAAGTTCGCCTCGGGATCGGGCTTCGCCAACGTCACCGGTCACGCCTGCGATCCCGCCCGCGCGCCTTCGGTCAAGCTGTGCACGACGTCGACGCTTGTGACCGACGGCAGCGCCACGACCTGGCTGTGGGCCGACGATACCCATTTGAGCGCGGGTGGCCAGGCGCTGCTCGGCAGCATCGGCCTCTCGCGGGCCGTCAACAACCCGTTCTGACGCGGGCGGGTCAGCGCGGCGCGCGCGACTCCGCCGCAGTTTCGGCGGCGGCCCATTGCGCGAGCGCTTCGAGCGCGGGCCACGCCGCATTCGCATTCGGGTGGTTGACGATCGCCACCACCACCTGACGCTTGCCGTTCGCCGACAGCACATAGCCGGCAATTCCGGCCACGTCTCGCAGCGAGCCGGTCTTCAAGTGCGCGCGGCCGGGGTGCGCGGGCGCGCGGCGCAGCGTGCCGTCGACCCCGGCGATCGACAGCGAGCTCATCAGCTCGGGCATCACCGGGCTGCTCCACGCGACCCTCAACAGCCGCGCCAGCGCGGCCGCGCTCGCCCGTGCATCCCGCGAGAGACCCGAACCGTTGTCGATCACGACCTCGGCAGCGGTCGCCGGTCCCAGGCGCAGTTCGATCCAGTCGCGCAGTACCGCGCGCGCGCCCTGCGGCGTCCCGGAGCCGCGCTGCGCCAGCGCGAGGGTCAGAAAGAGCTGCTGAGCCATCACGTTGTTGCTGTATTTGTTGATATCGCGCACGACCTCGGCGAGCGCGGGCGAGCCGACCTCGAAGCTCGGCTGCGTCGATGGCGCGAGGCCGTCGCGTACGCTGCCCGAAAGGCTGCCGCCGATCTCGCGCCACATTCCCGCCAGGACGCGGGCGCCGTAGTCACGCGGATCGGGGTGGGCGAGCGGCCATTGCCGGACACCGCAACTGGCCGGGTAGGCGCCCGTCAGGCGCAGGTGCAGCGGATCGGCTGGATCGAGCCGAACGCCGGCACGCCAGTCGTCGCACGTGCCGGCCACCAGGGGCAGGCTCGTGTCGATGGCCGTTCCGGCCAGCGGCGGATTGATGCTGACGAGTGCGATCGCACTTGCCGGGTCAGGCGCGAAGCTCAGCGTGATCGACTTGAAATTGAGCAGCAGCGCGTCCGGGCCGACGTTCTGGGGTCGCAGCGGCTCGCCGTCGAAGGCGGCCGGGTCGTGCTCGGGCAGCACGAAGCTGCTGCGGTCGAGCACGATATCGCCGCGAATCTCGCGCACACCGAGCTGCCGGACCCGGCGCAAAAGCAACCAGATCCGTTCCATGACGAGGGTCGGGTCGCCGCTGCCCTTGACGACAAGATTGCCGTCGAGGACGCCGTCGCCCACGGGGCCGTCGATCCAGACCGGCGTGCTCCAGCGCCATGCCGGGCCGAGCAGTTCGAGCCCGGCGAAAGTCGTGAAGAGTTTCATCAACGAGGCCGGATTGACCGGCGCATGCGCCTGCCATGCGAGCCGGGGGCGCGGCGAATCGACCGCCTGGACCCATGCGACCATGGCGCTTTGCGGTACCTTGGCGCGTTCGAGCGCGGCCGCCACTTCCGGCGGCAGATCGCGTGCTGCGGCGTATGTGCAGGCGAGCCCGATGACGACGGCCAGGACGCCCCCGGATGCGAGTGAGCGCAGCCCCATGCGTCGATGATCGCATGCACCCCTGCCATAAACTCGCCCCGATGAGCGCGCGGCTGCTGGCCTTCGATACCGCCACCGAGCAGATGAGCGTCGGTTTGCTGGTCGACGGCCGCCGTTTCGTCGTCGATGCGCCGGGCGGGCAGAAAGCGTCGGCAGCGCTGATCCCGACGCTGCTTCGGCTGCTTGACGAAGCCGGCATCGGCATCGGCGATCTCGATGCGATCGCCTTCGGCCGCGGCCCCGGCGCGTTCACCGGACTGCGCACGGCCTGCGCCGTCGCGCAGGGCCTTGCGTTCGGCGCCGGCAAGCCGGTCCTCGCGATCGATACGTTGGGGGCGGTGGCCGAGGCGGCGCGGCTCGCCATCGGTGATTCGTTGCCAGGGATCGACGTCTGGGCCGCCATGGACGCGCGCATGGACGAGATCTATGCCGCGCGCTATGTCTGGCGCGACGGGCGCTGGAGCGAGCGCGTCGCGCCGCTGCTGATCGGCCCCACGGCGCTCGATGCGCGCTGGTGCGCCGAGCCGCCCGCGGTGGTTGCCGGCAATGCGCTGACGGCGTTCGGCGGCGCGCTGCATCCCGGCGCGGCGCGTCGTGTACCCGATGCGATGCCACATGCGCGGGCGCTGCTCGCCCTGGCCGAGGCGGCGTGGCAAAACGGCGCAGGCATCGACGCCGCGCAGGCCCTGCCGCTGTACCTGCGCGACAAGGTGGCGCAGACGACGGCCGAGCGCGACGCGGCACGACAGGCGAAGGCCCTCGCATGAGGGCCCTCGGAGCCGCAGCGCATCCGGCGTGGGCCGAGCCGTCGGGCGCGCTCCAGCTGCTGCCGCTCACCACCGCACAACTCGACGCGGTGATGGCGATCGAGAGCGTCGCCTATAACTTCCCGTGGACGCGCGGCAATTTCATCGACTCGCTCGCCGCCGGCTATCCGGCCAAGGTGCTGTGGGACGAGCGCCGTCGGCTGCTCGGCTACTACGTCGCGATGGCGGCTGCGAACGAGATGCATCTGCTCAATATCACGGTCGCACCGGCGGCGCAGTCGCGGGGCCACGCCCGCCACATGCTGGCCGACCTGATGGCGTCCTGCCGGCAGCGCCAGGCCGGCACGCTGTGGCTCGAAGTGAGGCTCGGCAATGCACGTGCGCGTGCGATTTACGCTCGCATGGGATTCGCCGAGGTCGGCCTGCGCCGCGGCTACTACCCGGCGCCGGGCGGCGGGCGGGAAGACGCTGCCGTGCTGAGCCTGACGATCGACCCCGAGCGCGCGCGCAATGGCCTGGACTGAGCGACAGCAGGCCATGCTGGCCGAGATGGGCCTGCGCGTCTGGGGCCGCGCCGTCGAAGCGCAGCCGGACCCTACCCAAGTCGCGGCGACACCGCCGGTCGGCGAGCGCGAGCCGGTTCGGTCGGCGGCGGCATTGCCGGCGGCGCCCGCTGGAAACGTGATCGCGCTGCGCGCCGCGGACCTCGACTGGCCGGAACTGCGCGCGGCGGTGGCCGGATGCACCGCCTGCGCCCTGTGCCAGGGCCGGCGCCAGAGCGTCTTCGGCGTCGGCCACCCACGCGCGCACTGGATGATCGTGGGCGAGGCGCCGGGCGAGCGTGAGGACGAGATCGGCGAGCCCTTCGTCGGCCGCTCGGGGCGCCTGCTCGACAACATGCTGAGCGCGCTCGGGCTGGGTCGCGAACAGGACGACGCCGATCCGGCGCGGCAGGTCTATATCGCCAATGCGGTCAAGTGCCGCCCGCCGGGCAACCGCAACCCCGAGCCGGCGGAACTGGCCACGTGCGAGCCTTATCTGCGGCGCCAGATCGAGCTGGTGCAGCCGCGCGTGATCCTGGCGATGGGCCGCTTCGCGGTGCTTAGCCTGCTGAAGAACGGCGAGCCGCTGGGCCGGCTGCGCGGCCGGGTCCACGACTGCGACGGCGTGCCGCTGGTCGTCACCTACCACCCGGCGTACCTGCTGCGTAACCCGGAAGAAAAGGCGAAAGCCTGGGACGATCTGTGTTTGGCCTGGCAGACCGCTCAGCCCGCGATCACTTTTTCTTCTTGACCGGCCGCTGCCAGCCGGCGATCGACGCCTGGCGCGCGCGCGCCAATGTGAGCTGGCCGGCCGGCACATCGCCGGTCACGGTGGACCCCCCGCCGATGGTCGCGCCTGCGCCGAGCGTCATCGGCGCGACCAGCACGCAGTTGCTGCCGACGTGCACGTCGTCGCCGATCACGGTGCGGTGCTTGTTGGCGCCGTCGTAATTGGCGGTGATGCTGCCGGCGCCATAGTTGACGCGCTCGCCGACCGTCGCATCGCCGAGGTAAGCGAGGTGGTTGGCCTTTGCGCCGCGCGCCAGGGTCGAATTCTTGACCTCGACGAAATTGCCGATATGCACGTCGGGCCCGAGCTGCGCGCCGGGCCGTAGGCGCGCGAACGGGCCGATGCGCGAGCCTACGCCGATGGCGACGCCGAGCGCCTCGCCGTCGATGTGCGTGAAAGGCTGGATATCGACGCCGGCATCGAGGGTCGCGTTGCGGATCCAGCAGTTCGCGCCGATGCGAACGTTGTCGCCCAAGCGCACCGTGCCTTCGAAGATGCAGCCGAGATCGATCTCGACATCGCTGCCGCAGACGAGTTCGCCGCGGACGTCGAAGCGTGCCGGATCGGCCAGCCGCACGCCCGCTTCCATCAGCGTTTCGGCGCGCTGGCGCTGATAACGGCGCTCGAGCTCGGCGAGTTGCAGCGGGCTGTTCACGCCGAGCACCTCGGTCTCGTTCGGCGCCGCGACGGCGACCACGGCAACGCCCTCGGCCACCGCCATCGCGACGATATCGGTCAGGTAGTACTCGCCCTGGACGTTGTCGTTCTTGAGCGCGGCCAGCCAGCGCCGCAGGGCGGCGGTCGGCAGCGCCATCAGGCCGGTATAGATCTCACCGATCGCGCGCTGCGCCGGCGTCGCGTCCTTGTGCTCGACGATGGCGCTCACCCGCGCGCCGTCGCGAACGATGCGTCCGTAGCCGGTCGCGTCGGGCAGCGTCAGCGTGAGCAGCGCCAGCCGTTCGCCCGCGCATGCGTCGAGCAGGGCGCGAACGGTCGCGGTTTGGGTGAGCGGCACATCGCCGTTCAGGATCAGCGTGATGCCGGTGTCGTGCAGCGCGGGCAGCGCCTGCTGGACCGCGTGCCCGGTGCCGAGCTGCGGCATCTGGCGCACACACACCGCCTTCGCATCGGCCGCCGCGACCTCGCGCTCGACCGCCTCGGCGCCATGGCCGGTGACGACGATGGTTCGATCGGCCCCGAGCCCTGCTGCGGTTTCGAGGACATGCTGCAATAGGCTTTTGCCGGCCAACCGGTGCAGCACCTTGGGCAGCGCCGACTTCATGCGCGTTCCCTTGCCCGCGGCCATGATCACGATGTCCAGATCCATCACTCGTCCTTCGGAAAGCTTTCCCTGCATGCGGCGCTGGATTATCGGGTTGCTGTGCGCAGCGCTGCTCGCCGTGGCGGGCTGCAGTTTCGTGCGATTGGGCTACAACCAAGGCCCCGAACTCGGCTACTGGTGGCTCGACCGACACGCCGATTTCGACAGCGCGCAGGCACCGCGCGTGCGCGAGGCGCTCGCCGACTGGTTCGCCTGGCACCGGCGCGAGCAGCTGCCCGACTATGCACGCCTGCTCGCGCGCGCGCAGGAAGAGATCCAGTCGCCGCTCACCGCCGATCAGGTCTGCGCCTGGGTCGACGAAGGCCGCAGCCGCGCGCGCATCGCGGTCGAGCAGGCGGTTCCCGCGATCACCGAGATCGCGGTGACGCTCACGCCGCGCCAGATTGACCAGATCGAGCGCCGGCAGGCCAAGGCGAATGCCGAGTACCGCGAGGAAAGCCTGCAGCCCGATCCGGCCAAGCGCGCCAAGGCCTGGCTCAAGCGCAACGTCGAGCGCGCCGAGATGCTGTACGGCAAGCTCGACGCGTCGCAGCGCGACCAGCTCGCCGCGGCCCTCGCCAAGTCACCCTACGATGCCGAACGTGCGTATGCGCAGCGCCGACGATCGCAGCAGGAAGCGGTTCAGATCCTGCGCCAGGGCGCCGAAGGCGCAAGCCGGGCCGCGGTGCGGCAAGCGCTCTCCGCCTATACGCTGCGCCTGCAGCGCCCGCCGGCCGATGCCGACGAAGCGCGCCACGCCGAGCAGGTCACGCGCTACAGCTGCACCACCAGCGCGGCGTTGCACAACAGCACCTCGCCCGAGCAGCGCCGGCATGCGGCCGACAAGCTCGCCGAGTGGGTCGGCGATGCGCGAGTGCTCGCGGCGCAGACGATACGCTGACCGCCTACCGAACCACCGGCAGGTCAACCGAAATCCGGCGCGGATTGACGCCGCCGCTCGGAAAATCCTTCAGCGCCGCCAGAAACATCGCCGGCAGATAGTCGTCGACCGAAGCCGTCAAGCCTTCGCTCCGGGCGCGCGTCTCGTACAGCGCGGCGCCGTTGCTGCGGTCGCGGATCAGCAGGGCCACCTCGCGCTCGTAGCGCAGCGAGCCGTAGTAGTTCATGCCGAAGCCGGTGTTGAAGGCGTGGCGGCCGTGGCCGCGGCCGTAACCCAGGCCGAACCCGCCGCCCCAGCCGAAGGGCTCGGGGTAGAGGGCCGGCGTGACGTTGGCGGTGACCTGCACGTTGACATCGGCGCTGCCGGGCGAGGCCGCCGGCCGGAAGCCTGCGGCCTCGATCGCCGGACGGGCGGCGTCTTCCAGCGCCTGCTGGCGTTCGGGGCGCGACTGCTGCGACGGCAGCCGCTCGAAGGCGTAGGTCGTGGCCGGACGCGCCGTCGGCCACTGGCTGTAGCTCGAGACGTCGCTGTCCACTTGCCGCACCGAGGCACATCCGCCGAGCGCGAGGCCGGCGGCAGCGGCGGCGGCCATTCCCAGGGTCTTGACCATTTGGAGCTCCTCTCAGCGTTGTACGAGCACCGCGACCGGCGCCGGTGCGGCGCAGGCGTCGTCATCGTCGAAAGCGATATCGCCCTGTGCGCTCGCGACGCCCGTCGCTTGGAGCGTCGCAAAGGGGTGTAGGTTCCGGTCCATCAGGTGCGACGGCACCACGTTGCCCATCGCGCGCAGCAGGTTGTCGATCCGCCCGGGGTATACGCGCTCCCAGTCGCGCAGCATCCGCCGGGCCTGTACACGTTGCAGATTCTGCTGGCTGCCGCACAGAGTGCACGGGATGATCGGATAGCCCTGCAGCGCGGCCCAGCGCTCGAGGTCGGTCTCGGCGACGTAGGCGAGGGGGCGGACCACGATATGGCGGCCGTCGTCGCTCGCGAGCTTGGGCGGCATGCCCTTCAGCTTGCCGCCGAAGAACATATTCATGAAGAAGGTCTGGACGATATCGTCGCGGTGGTGGCCGAGTGCGATCTTTGTCGCGCCGAGTTCGCCGGCCACGCGGTACAGGATGCCCCGCCGCAGCCGCGAGCACAGGCTGCACATCGTCTTGCCCTCGGGCACCAGGCGCTTCACGATGCTGTAGGTATCGCGTGTCTCGATATGAAACGGCACGCCTCGCTGCGCCAGGTAGTCGGGCAGCACCTGCGTAGGAAAGCCCGGCTGCTTCTGGTCGAGGTTGACCGCGAACACCTCGAAATCGAACGGTGCGCGCTGGCGCAGGCCGAGCAGGATGTCGAGCAGCGCATAGCTGTCCTTGCCGCCCGAGACGCACACCATCACCTTGTCGCCGGGCTCGAGCATGTTGAAGTCGGCCACCGCCTGACCGACCAGGCGGTGCAACCGCTTGCCGAGCTTGCGCGCCTCGACGCCGGTCGCACGATCGGCGTGCGTCCGGGGCGCGAGGTCGATCACCTCGGTCGGATTCATGCTGCGCCTCCTGCCGGCAGCTCGCGGTGCGCCTCGACCTCGACCGCCACGCCGTCGCAGTCCGGAAAGATATTCGGCTTGACGACACGCACCCGCACCAGCGCCACCCCGGGCATCGCGAGCAGCCGGCTCGCGATCCGCCCAGCCAGCGTTTCCAGCATATTGATGTGGCCGGCCTGCGCCTCGTGGTGCGCGGCCTCACGCAGCTGCCGATAGTCGAGCACGTGTTGCACGGTATCGGCCTCGGGCAGGGTCGGCGCGTGCGGCATCTCGACCGCCAGGCTGATGAGCAACTGCTGCTTCGACAGCAACTCGTGGTCGAGGATGCCCACGCTCGCCTGAACGCGCAGCCGATCGAGAAGGATGCGCCTCATCGCGCCGCCTCGACAAAGGCGAAATCGCGTGCCATGCGAACCAGGTGCGAGCCGGCATCGACGACGATGGTGCTGGCGGTGATCGAGCCGGTTTCGATCAGGAAGCGCACGCTTTTCGCCACGTCTTCGGGCGCCACGCCCTGCTGCAGCGGAGTCTGCGCCTGCAGGCGGGCGAGCCGGTCGGCGTCGATCAGCTCGCTCGCCAGCGTGAGCCCGGGTGCCACGGCGCAGACCCGTACGCGTGGCGCGAGCGCCTGCGCCAGCATCACGGTTGCGGCCTGCAGCGCGGCCTTGGACAGGGTGTACGAAAAATAGTCCGGGTTCGGATTCCACAGCTTCTGGTCGAGCAGGTTGACGACGCAGCCGACACCGGCTGCGTCGCTGTGCGTCGAAACTAGGTGATCGTGCAGCGCCTGCGCCAGCAATACCGCCGGCGCGGTATTGGCGCGCCAGTGACGTTCCATCGCCGCATGGCCGAAGCTTCGCGCATCGTCGTGTTCGAAGGTCGCGGCGTTGTTCACTACCGCATCGAGCCGGCCCATCGCGGCGACCACCGCCGGCACCAGGGCGCGGCATTCGGCTTCGTCGGAGAGGTCGGCCGCGAAGCCTTGCGCCCGGGCGCCGAGCGCGTGCAATTCGGCCAAGGAGACCTGCGCCTCGGCGTGCGACTGGCGGTAGTGCAGCGCGATATCGTGGCCGTGGCGTGCCAGTTCGAGCGCGATCACCCGGCCGAGTCGGCGGGCGGCGCCGGTGACGAGTGCGACAGGACGCGAGGACATGGTTCCTACAATGAAGCAATGCATCCGCAAGGGCTTGCCAGTGTATCGACGCCGTTTTGTGCCGTGCCCGCACTCGCCACGTTGATTCGCCGCGCCATAGCGCGCGATGGCGGCTGGCTCGGCTTCGACCGTTTCATGGCGCTCGCCCTCTATGCCCCCGGCCTCGGCTACTACGCACGCTCGGATCGCCAGTTCGGCCTGCTGGCGCGCGACGGCAGCGACTTCGTCACGGCGCCCGAGCTGTCGCCGCTGTTCGGCCGCGCGCTCGCGCGCCAGGTTCGCCAGGCAATCCACGGGGGCGCGGGCCGCGAGGTCTGGGAATTCGGCGGCGGTTCGGGCGCGCTCGCCTTGCAACTGCTCGATGCGCTGGGCAACACGGTCGGCTGCTACACGATCGTCGAGCTGTCGGCGCCGCTGCGCGCCATTCAGCGCGAGCGATTGCAGCAGCACGCCGCCAAGCTGCGATGGGTCGATGGGCTGCCGGACCGGATCGACGGCGTCGTGCTCGGCAACGAGGTGCTCGACGCGATGCCGGTGCAGCTGCTGCACTTCGACGGCGCGACGTGGTACGAGCGCGGCGTGGCGCTGCACAACGAGGCTTTCTTCTTTGCCGACCGCCCGACGACGCAGCGACCGCCCACGAGCGAACCTGTTACCGGCGCTTATTCCACCGAGATCCATCCGCAGGTGCAGGCCTTCATCGCCACCCTCGCCGACCGGCTGGTGCACGGCGCCGCTTTCTTCATCGACTACGGATTTCCGCAGGCCGAGTACTACCACCCGCAGCGCAACGGCGGCACGCTGATGTGCCACCGCGCGCATCGCGCCGATGCCGACCCGCTCGCCGATGTAGGCGAGAAGGACATCACCGCGCATGTCGATTTCACCGGCCTGGCGCTGGCCGCGCAGGGCGCCGGTCTCGACGTACTGGGCTATACGAGCCAGGCGCGCTTCCTGATGAACTGCGGCCTGCTCGACGACCTGGAACATGCCGACCTCCCGACCCGCGCCAACGCCCAGAAGCTGCTCACCGAACACGAGATGGGCGAGCTGTTCAAGGTGATCGGTTTCGCACGCGGCCTCGACCCCGCGTTCATGCAGGCGCCGATCGGTTTTTCGAGTGGCGACAGGACGCATACGCTGTGATCCGCTGGTTGCTGGTGATCTTTATCGCGCTGCTGCTGTTCAGCGGACTGCACCGCTGGCTCGAACGCATCGGCCTGGGCAAGCTGCCGGGCGACTTCCGCTTCCGCCTGTTCGGGCGCGACTTTTTCATCCCGCTCACGAGCAGCGTGCTGCTCAGCTTCGTCGCGCTGGGGGTGGCGAAGCTGTTTTAGGCCGCGGCGTCGATCCGCTCCAGCGCCGCATTGCGCGCCGCGGCGATCGCGGCGCCGATCGCCGGGCCGCTCCAGCCGCGCTCGTGCGCTTGCGCCGCGATGACCGTGGTATCGACGCTGCGCGCCAGCGCGAGCGCGCGCAGCAGTCGGTCGCGCTGCGGGTAAGGCGCTTCTTCGAGGCCGGTGCGCCCGCGCGCATCGCATTCGCAGGCCAGCAGCAAGCCTTCGAAGCGATCGGGCCGGCGCAGCGCGTCGCAGCGATCGAGCAGGCGCAGAAGCGCGGCCGGGCCGAGTTCGCCGCTGCGGTGGACGTTGCCGTGCTCGCGCGCCGTCACCTGCGCCAGTTCGCGGCATTCGGCCGGGACGCGCCAGCGTTCGGACAGCGCACGCACCAGTCGCTCGCTGCGCTGCTCGTGGCCGATATGTCGCGGCAGGAGCGCGCTCGGCGTGAGCGCCTTGCCGAGGTCGTGGCCGAGGCAGGCGAAGCGCACGGGCAGGCTCGCCTCCAGACGCGCGGACATATCGAGCACCAGCATCAGGTGCACGCCGCAATCGACCTCGGGATGGTGTTCGGGCCGCTGCGCAACGCCATAGAGCGCATCGACCTCGGGCAGCAGCTTGCGCAAGGCTCCGCAGCTTCGGAGGACCTCGAACATGCGGCTCGGCCGCGCCTCCATCAGGCCGCGCGACAGTTCCTGCCACACCCGTTCGGGCACCAGCGCGTCGGCCTCGCCCGCTTCGACCATTTCGCGCATCAGAGCCTCGGTCTCGGGCGCAACCTCGAAATCAGCGAAGCGCGCCGCGAAGCGCGCCAGCCGCAGGATGCGCACCGGGTCTTCGGCGAACGCCGGCGAGACATGGCGCAGGCGCCGCGCTGCGAGGTCGCGCTGCCCACCGTAGGGGTCGATCACGCGGCCGGCCTCGTCCTGCGCCATCGCATTGATGGTCAGATCGCGCCGCGCCAGATCGTCTTCGAGCGTGACGTCGGGCGCCGCGTGGAAAGCGAAGCCTTGGTAGCCGGGGGCGGTCTTGCGCTCGGTACGCGCCAGCGCAGTTTCCTCGCGCGTCTGCGGATGCAGGAAGACCGGAAAATCGCGCCCGACCGGCAGATAACCCTGCGCGATCAATTCGTCGGGCGTCGCACCGACCAGCACCCAGTCGCGGTCGCCGACCGGGACCCCGAGCAAGGCATCGCGTACTGCGCCGCCGACCAGATAACGCTGCATCCGTTTCAGGCGGGGCCGCGGCGGTAAGGCTCGTCGAAGTCGACAAAGTCGCGCTCGGCGAGCGCGTCGTCGATCCAGGCCGCCACCCCCGGCAGGGCGCGCAGCCGGTCGAGGTAGGCCTGAACCGGCGCCGGCACCGCCACCGCGTAGGTCTGCAGGCGCATCGCCACCGGGGCGAAGAAGGCGTCGGCGATGCCGAAGCGGTCGAACAGCATCGGCCCGCGGCTGGTCGCGAGCAGGTCGCTCCACAAGGCAACTAGGCGGTCGAGGTCGGCTCGCACCGTCGGTTGCTCGGCCAGCACCCGCGCGCCGACTTCGGGAAGGCTGGCTTCGATATTCATCGGCAAGTGGTTGCGCAAGGCGGCAAAGCCGGCGTGCATCTCGGCGCAGACGCTGCGCGCGCGGGCACGCCGGGCGCGATCGTGGGGCCACAGTTCGAGCGACGGATCCGACTCGGCCAGGTATTCGGCGATCGCAAGGCTGTCCCATATGGCCAGGCCGCCGTCGACCAGCACCGGCACCCGGCCCGCCGGGCTGATCAGCGCCAGTTCAGTCTTGAAGCGCGAGTGCGGCGTGAAGCCGTCGAAGCGCAGCAGCCTCTCGTCGAATTCGATCCCGGCCTGCTTCATCAGCACCCACGGCCGCATCGACCACGACGAATAGTTCTTGTTGCCGATATAGAGCTGCATGTCGCCTCCTTGCGTGGACGGTGATGCTAGCCAGGCCGACGTGCGGTGCGATGAGCTTGGCGCATTCGATTGATGTGCCGCGGTGCATGCGCTACAGGCGGCGCGCCCGTGCCCGCCAGGTTTCGAGCCGCGCGATGCCGCGGCGCGGGTCGAGCCAGGTCGGCGCGACGGCATCGATATCGGCCGCCACGATGCGCAGTCGCGCCAGGCCGGGCAGCGTGCCGCTCGCAACATTCGCCACCCGCATCGAGGCGAGGTTGTCGCGCGACATCAGCGGTTCGCCCGGCAGCGCTTCGAGCAGCAGCGCCTGCAGCCTGGCGAGCGGTGCGGGCAGGCCGAAGACCGGGCGCGGGTTGCCGCCCCAGCGCCCGGCGCGCTCGACCAGTTCACGCAGGGTGAGTTCGCGCGGGCCCGTGCATTCGATGGTCTGGCCGATGGTGGTCGGGTCGTCGAGGCAGCGCACGATGGCGCTCGCCACGTCCTCGACCCACACCGGCTGGAAGAGCGCCCGCGCGCCGGCCAGCGGGACGATGGGAAAGACCGATTGGAGCCGCGCAAAGAGGTTGAGGAAGCGATCGCGCTCGCCATAGATGACCGAGGGCCGCAGCACGGTCAGCTCGATGCCCGGGCCTTGCAGCGCCGTCTCGCCGGCGGCCTTCGATCGCAGATAGCGGCTCGGCGCCGAGCTGCTCGCGCCGAGCGCGCTCACGTGCACGATGCGCCGCACGCCGGCGTCGCGGCAGGCTTGCGCGAGGCGGCGCGGCAACTCGACGTGAACGCGCCGGAATGCCGCCTCGCTGCCGTGCAGTTGAGCGACCAGGTTGACGACGGCGTCGCGCCCCTGCACCAGCCGCGCAAGCTGAATATCGTCGTGCAGGTCAGCGTCGACCATCTCGACCGTCGGCAGCGGGCGGATGTAGGTGGCGCGCGCCGGATGCCGACTCGGCACCGTGATGCGCCCGCCACCGCGCTCGCGCTCGACCAGGCGTTCGCACAGACTCGCGCCGACGAAGCCGCTGCCACCAAGGATCAGGATATTGGCCATGGGAGAAGGTTTGCGCCGATCAGGGCAGTTCCTTGTCGGGCAGCGTGGCGGACGCTTCGCGTGGGCCGATCGGGCCACCCAGCCGCGGCGCGAGGGTTGGCGCGCGCCCGCTCATCAACGCGGCGTAGTAGGTGGCGTTGCTGAGCACCTTCTTCACATAGTCGCGGGTCTCGGCGAAGGGGATGTTCTCGGCCCAGACGGCGGTTTCGAGCACCGGCCCCTCGCGCCAGCGCCGCGGCCGCCCCGGGCCGGCGTTGTAGGCCGCCGCGGCGAGCGCCTGCGAGCCGCCGAAATCGTCGAGCACCAGCTTCAGATAGCTGGTGCCGAGCTTGAGGTTGGTGGCCCGGTCGGCGATCAGTTCGGGGCTGTAGTCGAGGCCGATCTTCTTCGCCGTCCAGCGAGCCGTGGCGGGCATGATCTGCATCAGCCCGGACGCTCCGACGCTGGAGCGCGCATCCATGATGAAGCGCGATTCCTGGCGGATCAGCCCGTACACGTAGGCCGGGTCGAGCCCGATCTCGGTCGCCTGCGCCTGCACGTCGGCACGGAACGGCATCGGAAATCGCTGCGCCATATCGACCTCGTTCTGGGTCTTCTCGCTCGTGTTGATGCAGCGGTCCCAGACCTCGCGGTCGCAGGCGAGTTGCGCAGCTGCCAGCAACTCGCGCTCGCCCATGCCGCGCAGCGTGTAATTCCATTCGCGAACACCTTCGGAGCGCAGGCCGATCGCGATCAGCTGGAGCGCGCGCATCAACCCCGGATTCTTCAGCGCCGCGACGCGTTCGGCCGGGGCGAGCGGTACCGGCGCGGCGGGCAGCGCGAGCGGCAGGCGCAGGCTTTCGGCCGCCAGTGCACCGTAGAAATTCATCTGCCCGGCGATGCCGCGCAACATCTCGGTGGCCAGGGTGCGCATCGATTCGCCTTCCTGCGAATCGCGTGCGACGGCCCGCAAGGCGCGCGCCTTCCAGAAAACCCAGGCCGGATCGCGCTGCTCGGCGGCACTCATCGCGTCAATCGCCTGCATGACCTGCTGCCAGCGCGACCGTCCGCCGTCGGCCCGAAGCGCGGCGCGCGCCTTCCAGGCCAGGCTGTCGTCGGACAGTTCGAGTGCGCTGCCGGTGCGGCTGCGCAGCGCGGCGCGCTGGTATAGGTCGGCGGCGTCGGGCGCGAGCTTCAGCGCCGCCTGCTTCGCAACCCCGGCCCATGACCATGCCGCGAGGTCGCCCGGCAGCGCGCGGTCCCAGCGTTCGGTCAGGGCGCGCGCGGCTGCATCGGGATCGTTCGAGGCCATGCGCACCAGCGCGAGCGCGGTGAGTTCGGCCTCTGCGCGGCTGATGGCGCCGGCCCTGCGGGCGAGAAAGCGCGCCGGGCTGTCGGTCAGCTGGGCCAAGCTCGTCGCCACGGTCGGCCCGAGAAGCCCGCCAGCGGTGCGCGCGGCACGCGCCCGGCCGGCTTCCATCGAGGCCCGGGTCTTGGTCCACACATCGTCGGCGCCCAGGATCCCGGCGTCGAGGAGGGTCGAGGCAAGCAGCGTGCAGCCGTCGTCGGACTCGCGCTGGGCCAGCCACGCGGCGCGAGCGGCATCGACCACTGGTTTGCCGCGCACGTGGTCGGCGAGCAGCGCATAGCACGTGACCTCGCGGTCGTCGTTCATTCGAAAGCGCGGGAAGTCGAGCGCGATCCGATCCCAGTCGCGGCGCCGCCCGAGTTCGAGCAGCCAGTCGTTGCGCAGGCGATCCTCGAGGTAGGTTCCGGACCAGCGCGCGTAGAAGGCATCGATCTCCTCGGGCAGCGCGGTCGGCAGGCGGTTCGACAGATCCCAGTAGTCGACCCACACGGCAAGCGGGTGGCCGGTCGGCAACGCCGTGCGCAACGCGGCGAGGCGGTCCTTGTCCTTGCGGCGAAATGCCTCGCGCGCATCGAGCAGCAGGCCGTCCGTGCTTTGCGCGCGCAGCATGCCATCGACGATCGGCAATTGCGCGCTGCCGGGGCCGGCCAGGCAAGCCGTCAGCAGCATGCCGAGCACGGCGCGCAGCGCGGGCCGGCGGTGCGCAGCGCGCTCATATACTGGTTTTGGGCGGCTCGGGGCAAGGGCGGTCATGGAGTTCCAACGTGTCATTCGAGGTACCGACAGCGGGCGGGCGGGCCGCCTTGCGCAAGGAGTGGCTGGAACGCCGCCGCGTCTTCGTCCAAGGTCCGCGGGGCGCCGCGGCGCAGGTGTCGCTCGGAAATCATCTGCAGGCCGTGCTCGCAACGCTCGAGCCGCAATGCCTGGGCGGGTACTGGGCGATGCGAAGCGAATTTAACGCAGTCCGCCTTCTGCGCGACGACAGCGCCGGCATGCACTGGCCGCTCGCGTTGCCATTTGCACGACGCGAAGGGCGCAGCATGCACTACCGGGCCTGGGACGGCGCCGCGCCCACGCGCGACGACGAATGCGGCATCCCGACCAGCGACGGCCCCGAGGTGCTGCCCGACGTGGTCCTCGTCCCATGCCTCGGGCACACCCGCGACGGCTACCGCCTGGGCTACGGCGCGGGCTATTTCGACCGCTTTCTCGCCGCGCATCCGCACCTCACGGCGGTCGGCGTGGCCTGGTCGGCGGGCGAACTCGATGCGGCCACCGGCTTCGTGCCGCAACCGCACGACCGGCCGCTGACGCTGATCGTGACCGAGGATGGCGTAATCGGCTGACAGTCTCCCGGCATCGTTCACGGCACGGGCTCGGTCTCGCCGATGGCTGCGCGAGTCAGCGCGGCCTGCGCCTCGATCCAGCGCCGGAATTCGCCGACCTCGGCGCGCGGGCGGCTCGCTTCGAAGACCGCCAGCCAGTAGACAAAAGGACTCGGGATGCGGCCGGCCGGTCCGAAGGGCTCGACCAGTTCGCCGCTACGCAGGGTGTCGGCCACGAGTGCCATGCGCGCCAGTGCGACGCCGTGGCCGGCGAGCGCCGCCTGTACCTGCTGGTAGGTGAAATTGAGATAGAGCCAGCGTTGCGGCTGCAAGGTGGGCAGGCCGTTCTGGGCCAGCCAGTGGCGCCAGCTCAGAAACTGCGCGCTCGGGCGGCCGTCGTCCTCCTCGGCAAGCGTGTGCAGCGCCAGATCGGCCGGCACGCGCAGCGGCGGGGCCGAGCCGCTGCGCGTCTGCTCCATCAGCGTCCGACTCACCACCGGCGTCAGCACCTCGCCGAACAGGCGCACCGCGCCGGGCGGGGTCTGGTCCGGGCCGACATAGCGCAGTGCCAGGTCGAGCTCGGGGTCGTCGAGTTCGGCCAGCACGTCGTGGGCCGAGATGCGGATGTCGATGTCCGGGCGCACGCGCTGGAACGCTTCGAGCCGCGGCAGCAGCCATAGCGATGCAAACGAGGCGAAGGTCGTGAGGCTGACGCGCCGGCGGCTGCGCACCTGGCGGATCTGGCGCACGCTCGCATCGAGCTGCGTCAGCCAGGGCTCCACGCTGCGCCGCAGCGCCTGGCCATCGGGCGTGATCTCGACGTGGCGCGTGCCGCGCGCGAACAGCGCCGAGCCGAGCTCGTCTTCCAAGCCCTTGATCTGGCGGCTGATGGCCGATTGCGTCAGGTGCAGCTCGTCCGCGGCGGCGCTGAAGCTGAGCCGGCGCGCGACCGCCTCGAAAGCTCGCAGCGGCGCCAGGGACAGTTTGCGCTGGGACGGTACGTTCATATCATTAACGCATCAATCGACGGCATCGAATTCATTGGATCAATGTTGTGTCAACGCCGATCATACGAGCACGAATCGGATGGTGTCGGTTCGATGAATTGCCTGGAGATTGATGATGATTGCGCATTTCATTCCTTGCCGCGGCGGGACCTTCCAAATCGACCGCGATGTACCGCTGAAGATCGACGCTCGCGGCGGCGAACTCGCCGTTCTGAGCGGCCAGGTCTGGCTGACCCGCAGCCGCGATCCGGTCGATTACGTTCTCGCTGCGGGCGAACGCGTGCATGTCGAGCCACACCGAGACGTTGTCGTCGCGGCCTGGGATCGCAGCGAATGGCCGACGCTCGCCTGGCACCCGGACCCCGCCGAAGGGTCGCGTTATTTCGCCGTCCGCGATCTGCGTGCCGAGGTCTTGGCCGCAGGCTTGCGTGGACTCGCCTCGCTCGCGGTCGCGGCGGCCGCCGTCCTGCGGCGCGGCGAGGCCGGCTTCGCGGCCCTGGCGCGCAGCGCCGCTTCGAGCGCGAGCCGGGCCCAGGGCTGCATCTGACCGGCCGATTCGAGCGCGGCTTCGGGCGCGCTCCAGTAGCCGGTCACGACCTGCTTGTCGCGGACCTGGAATTGGAACGGCCGGCAGCCGGCGTTCTGGAACGCTGCGCGCGTCGCGTCGTCGGTCTTGAGGTACAGCGTCTCGCCCGCCACCAGCGCGAGAAAGATGCCCTCCACGTCCAGCCCGGTCCCGCCGAACATGCGTCGCGCGCGAACCGTGCCGGTGCAGGCGAACAGTTCGACGCAATGCTCGACGAAGGGATTTGGCCGGGCGGGCATGGCGGGCGGGGGTGCGGGCAAGCCGTCGTTTCGACCGCGACAGTCTTGCACAATCGTCGCCCCGACCCGACCGTCCGCCGCCCATGTCGTCCACCCCGCCCGATGCCGAGCGCGCCGAGTTGCGCCGCAAGCTGATTGCCCAGCGGCTGGCGCTGCCCGATCGGCACGAGCGCGCCGTCGCGCTGCAGGAGGTGTTGCGGGTGTGGCTGGTCGGGCGGCGCGAATCGACGATCGGCGCCTACTGGCCGATCAAGGGCGAGTTCGATCCATTGCCCGCGCTGTACCGCTGGAGCGAAGGCGGGCCGGAGGGATCGCCCCGCCGGATCGGCCTGCCGGTGGCCGACCGCGGGACCGGGCAGTTGCGCTTTCACGTCTGGTTTCCGGGTTGCCCGATGGAGCTCGACGCCTACGACATCCCCAAGCCCAAGGACACCGACGAGTTCGCGCCCGCGATCCTGGTCGTGCCCTGCCTTGGCTTCGGGCCCGGCGGAGTGCGCCTGGGTTATGGCGGCGGCTTCTTCGAACGCACGCTGGCGTCGCTGGACCCGCGTCCGCTGACGGTCGGTGTGAGCTACGCGCACGGCTTTCTGCCGTTTCTGCGCAGCGCGCCCGACGAGCTTCCGCTGGATGCGATGCTGACCGAGGATGGCGCGATGTGGGAGCGGCCGTAGCCGCGGGCGAATCGCTCAGGCCGTGGGCAGGCCGAGGCGGCGGGCGATCTCGAGCGGCGCTGCGGCCTGGTTCATCGTATAGATGTGCAGCCCCGGCGCGCCGCCGGCGAGCAGTCGCTCGCACAGCGCGGTGATCACGTCCAGGCCGAAGGCCTTGATCGACTCGACATCGTCGCCGTAGCCCTGCAGGCGCAGCCGCATCCAGCGCGGGATCTCGGCCCCGCAGGCATCGGCAAAGCGGATCAGGCCGCTCGAATTGCCGATCGGCATGATGCCCGGCACGACCGGGATTGCGGCGCCCAGCGCGCGCGCCTCGTCGACGAAGCGGAAATAAGCGTCCGGGTTGAAGAACATCTGCGTGAACGCGGTATCGGCGCCGGCCGCGACCTTGGCCGCGTAGGCCTGCAAGTCGGCCTGCGGCGAGCGCGCCTGCGGGTGCACCTCGGGGTAGGCGGCGACGCCGATGTGAAAGTCGCGCGCGCTCTCGGCGCGGATGAAGGCGACCAGGTCGCTCGCGTAGCGGAAATCGCCCAGGCTCGACGCGCCGCCGCCGTAGCCGCTCGGCAGGTCGCCGCGCAGCGCCACGACGCGCGTGATGCCCTGCGCACGAAAGATCGCAAGCCTCTCGCGCACCGATTCGCGGCTCGCGCCGATGCACGAGAAGTGCGGCGCCGCGTCGGTCCCTTCGGCGAGGATCGCGCACACCGTCTGCAGCGTGCCGTCCTGGGTCGAGCCGCCTGCTCCGTAGGTGACCGAGCAGAACTCGGGCTCGAGTGCGCGCAGCCGCTGCCGCACTGCGGCCAGCTTGGTCACGCCCTCGGGCGTCTTGGGCGGGAAGAATTCGAGGCTGAGTGCCGGGCGCTCGCGGGTCGCGGTCATGCTGTTCCTGTATCGGTAGGCGTGGCCCAGACGAAAAATTCGCGGTTGCCGTCGCCGCCCGGGGTGCTGCTCGCGAAATAGTCGCGCACCGTCAGGCCGTTCGCGGCACAGGCATCGCGCAGTCGTGCCTCGACCCGCGCATGGGCGGCCGGGTGTTTCACGAGGCCGCCCTTGCCGATATCGGCCGGTTGCAGTTCGAACTGCGGTTTCACCAGCAGCAGCGCGTCCGTGCGCAGGTGGCGCGCGATCGTCGGCAGCACCAGCGTGAGCGAGATGAAGGCCAGATCGGCGACGACGAGGTCGAAGCGCTGGGCACCGAACCGGGCCTCGAAATCCGATCCTTCCAGGTCGCGCGCGTTCAGACCCTCGAAGCTCTCGACACGCGGATCGGCGGCGAGCGACGGGCTGAGCTGGCCGCGCCCGACATCGATGCCGACGACGCTGCGCGCGCCGTGCTGCAGCAGCGCATCGGTAAAGCCGCCGGTGCTCTGGCCGAGGTCGAGGCAGACCGCATCGCGCACGTCGAGTCCGGTGTGCGCCAGCGCCGCCGCGAGCTTCAGTCCGCCGCGCGATACATAGCGCAGTTCGGCGTCGTCGGTGACCTCGATCCCGCAGTCGTCGGGCAGGTCCTCGCCGGCCTTGCGCGGCACCGCCCAGCCCGCCGGGCCGCGCCAGCGCACCGCCTGCGTCGCGATGAGGCGCTGCGCCGCCGCGCGGGTCGGCGCCAGCCCGCGGGCGAGCAGCAGTTGATCGGCGCGCGGCATGCGGGGTGCTTCAGGCGAGCGTGGCAAGGTGGCGCTGTGCCGCCTCGCCGAGCTTGCGGTCGAAGGTGGCGAGCGGCGCCTTCATGGTGGCCGCCAGCCAGAGATAGGCGGCGTCGTAGGCCGACAGCGAATAGCGTTGCGCGATCTCGCACTGCGCCGAGATTTCGCAGCGGTGCAGTTCGAGCGCCTGTTCGGCGTAGTCGGCCAGGGCCAGCGCGATCGACTCGGCCGGCCAGCCTTGCTGGTGCTTTTTCAGTGCGACGCTCGCGATCTCGTGGTCGATCAGCGTGGGCGCGTGCAGGCTGTGGCCGGCCAGGCGCTGCGCGGCCG
>JBDSEG010000147.1:0-2990 GCA_039920165.1 Burkholderiaceae bacterium | reverse complement strand
AACGTCTGCTGTTCAATCTTGCTGAGCAACTGCGTCCGCGGGTCGTCGGGATCAGCGCGCTCGAGCAGCATCTGCGTGAAGCTCGAGATCCCGGTCAGCGGGGTGTTCACCTCGTGAGCCACGCCGGCCGCCAGCAGGCCGATGGCCGCCATCTTTTCTGAGAGCCGCAACTGCTCCTCGAGGTTGGCGCGGTCGGTGACGTCCTCGAGGCCGATGATCCAGCCGGCCTGTTTGGCATCGTCGGTCTTGAACGGCGCGATGGTCATGTTGATCAGGAGCTCGCGCTGCTGATCGCCGTGCCCCTCTGCGAGCGGAACGCGGTAGAGCGTCGTGCCCTGCGGCGACTGCCGGCGTGCGCCCTGCAGTATTTCGAAGAATGGACGGCTGAGAACGGCGCCGAGCCGGCGCCCGAGCGCGCGAGCGCGATCGACGCCGATGAGCGCCTCCATTCGCCGGTTCCATCGCAGCACGCGGTCGTCAAGGTCGACGACCACGAGGCCGTCGGCCAGCGATTCGACGACGCTGTCGCTGAACTGCCGCAGCCGCTCGATCTCGTCGGCCTTGCCGCTGAGCTCGCCATAGAGTCGCGCGTTCTCGAGCGCCGTGGCCGCCTGCGCCGCGACGGCGCCGAGCAGCGTCATGTCTTCGCTGTTGAGCGGCTCACCTCGCGCGCGGCGGCCGGTTGCGATCACGGCGATCGTGGCCTCGTTCGAAACGCACGGCACAAAGCTGTAGAGGCCGGTCTCGCGCCATTCCGCCGCCTCTTCAGGGGCCAGCCGGCGCGACGGCACCGGATCGTCGATGACCACGGTCTGGCCGGCGAGCAGCCGCGATCCGAGAGCCGATGACGCACCGAGTGCCCGCGCGAACGTCACCGGAAAGCCGCCGGACGCAACTGGCAACAGCTGCTTGCCGTCGGCGCCGGCGCCGGTGAGAAACAGCGCGATGCGATCGACACCGAGCGTCTCCCTGACGCGCTCGACCAGCTTGGCGCTGAGGCGGTTCAGATCGAGGTCGCTGTTGAGCTCGCGCGCGAAATGCACGAGCGCGCGCCGGTAGTCGTAGCGGTCGCGATAGTAGAGGCGGTCGAGCGCCGCCTGAATCGACGTCCACAAGCGCGGCGCGACGAGCGCGACGATCAACGTCGCCAGCAGCGCCCAGAAACTGCTGCTCTGGCTGTCGGCCCGCAACACGAAACTCGCCAGCTGCAAAGTGCCGCCGTAGATCGCGGCCAGCAGTATCACCACGGCGCCGACGAGCAGCGCCTTCTTGATGATCACTTCGATGTCCATCAACCGGTAGCGGACGATGGCCGACGCGAAGGCCAGCGGGATGCAACCGAGCAGCACCGCGGTGTACTCGGCATAGAACGGAATCGTGCCGAGCAGCAGCGGGACGATGTAGAGGAGGATGAACGGCACCGCGCCGACCGACGACCCCCAGACAATCCACCGCAGCTGTCGCCGCGCCGTCACCGAGCGCAGGCGCGTCAACGCTCGCAGCATCAATGCCAGGCCGCTCGTCAGGCACACCGCCAAGTAGACGTAGGCAACCAGCTCGATGCGGGCCAGAACCGGCACCGAGTGCATCACGGCGGCATTGCCGGTGACGACGAGAATGCGGCCGCCGCCAAGGATGGCAGCCGGTAGATACAGGATCGGCACCGTCGCCCGGCCGGCACTGGTGCGCACCCACGGCTGGGGCCGCTCAGGAAAGACCAGCGCGAAATGCAGGAAGAGAGGCGGCAGCAGGAGGCGCGCCACGAGATCGGCCCACTCGAAGAAGTAGTCGAGCCGGTCGTAGCGTCCGCTTGGCGTGAAGGCGAGGACACCAAAGAACGCGACGGCGAGCCAGTAGAAGTGCAGCGTCGCCGGGTCGTTTGGACGTCGCAACCGCACTGACGAGCCGACCAGAATCGCCAGCATGCCGACCAGCGCCAGCGAATAGTAGAGGCCGTGATCGAGCGCCGGCAGCGCCTGCAACTGCACGGCGAACGGCGCCTGCGACGCACCGCGCTGCACGATGTAGGTCAGCACCTCGCCGCCGGGCCGCGAATGCAACGCGGCGACGACGTCCGCCGGCGAGTGCACTTCGCGTCCATCAACGAGCAGCAGCACGTCGCGCGGCTGCAGGCCCGCCTGCGCGCCCGACTCGCTCGGCGCCACCTCGAGTGCGACGACGCGCGTACCCGCCTGCCCCCACAACACGCCGTCGTCGAACCAGCTGCGCGACGTCTTGACGAGAGCGATGTTGATGACCGCCAGCGCGACGAGGACGGTCGCGATGGCGACGGGAAGACCGACGCGCAGCAGGGGACGAAGAGGTCGGACAGCGGTTGTCATCGTGACGCGAGCGTGGCCCTCAGAACTGCACCTGGAAGCCGCCCGTGACCCGGATGGGCGCGCCGACGGTCAGCAACTCGTCGAAAAACGCCCCGTCGTCGAGCACGTCGCGACGCAGCGTGCGAACGTCGAGCACCGCGTTGACCTTGCCGGTGCGGAACGGTTGGTAGGGCAAGGCCTGCCTGATCTCCAGGTTGAAGCGGCCGTCGACCACCGGGAGGCTGCGGTTGCGCGCGCTGAAGCCATTGTCCAGCCGATACGCCACGACGACACGCGTGGAACTGTCGGGCAGCGACGCCTCGAGTCTGCCGGTCAGATCGTGCAGACGCTGAGAGCCACGGCGCGAGGCCGATGGCGCGAGGCGCCACAACTTCCCATCACGTCGTTGGTCGCTCCACACCGCCTCGCCCACCGTGTACTCCACGCTGCCGTGCACGTGCCTGGCGACATCACCGCGAAGTCCCACGCGCCAGCCTGTGACCTCGACGTTGCCGCTCGAAGCCACGTAGTAGTGACCACTATCGCTATCGGCGCCGACTCCGAAGAGCGTGGCCATCTGGCGGGATGTCGACTCCGAAAAGCGACGCAGGTCGACAACAGGGGTGCCGCCAATGCCGAACGCGTGCTCGAGGCCAAGCTCGTATCGCC
>JBDSEG010000146.1:0-2733 GCA_039920165.1 Burkholderiaceae bacterium | reverse complement strand
CTCGGCGATCTGGTAGAGATACTTGCCGTCGAACGCGGTACCGGCGTCAGCCGCGCGGTCGATCGTCCGCGAGCACTCGCCGCTTGCCGGATCGAACGCGATCAGCTTCGCCCCGGCGGCGGCCCACACGCGGTGGCCGTCGTGGGTGACACCGCCAATATTGTCGACGCCGGGGAACGGACCATACTCGCGCACAATCTCGGCGGTTCGTGCCGGCACCCGCCCTTGCGCTTTGGCTTTGTTCGTCAGACTGCCCATTGCCTCGCTCCTTGACGCGCCGTGGATTGGCGCCGCGAGACAACTTTATTCGAACGGGAGCGCGGCGGGGAGTAACAAGTTTGTCGTGAATCCCGCCAGCGGCGGCGCCAGCCAGCGCCGCGTGCGCGCCTGCCCGATCGCGCGCACCCGTCCAGCGGCCTCGAGTTCGACCAGCGCGCGCTGGATGGTGCGCTGACTGTCCCCGAGTGCGAGCGCCAGCGCGGAGGTAGACCACGCCGCGCCGTCGGAGAGCAGCGCCACCATTGACGCCTGGTCACCGTCGATGGGCGGCGCCAGCACAACGACTTCGCTTGCTGCGTGCGGTTCGAGGGCGAAGCCACGTGCGGTGGCCTCGATGCGTGCGAGTGATGAGACCAATGCGCGCAGGCGGCCTATCTCCACCCGAAGGCGCGCCCGATGTGACTCGTCAGGGTGGCGCGTGCGGAAGGCGACCGCGATCAACGCTTCGCGATCGATATCGCCGGGCCATGCCTCGGCGAGTGCGCGCGCCAATGCGAACAGGATTGGTCGGCGCGACAGTGGTTGCCACGTCCTGCCTGCACGCAGGCCGCGACGGCACGCGTCGATTACAAGTGTGTCCGACGCAAGGAGCGCTTCGACCTCATCGAGGCGCAGCGCTTGTTCACGGCCGGCCGAAAAGAGCCGCGCGACGGGACGTTCGAGCGCGTCACGGGCCTCCACCACCTCGGCCAGGAGCGCCGGCACGCGTGCGCGATCGGCGGCTTCTTGCGCGCGGGTGAGCGCTGCCCGTGCCTGGACGATATGCAGCGAGCGCATGGCCAGCTCGGCGGCAGTCAACTCGGCAACGGCCGTTAACGAAGACGGAAGATTTTGTGTGCCGCCATCGCCGTGCAGGGAAGGATTCAGGAAACGCAATTCTTCCGCAGCTTCGTCGATACGACCAATCAACAACAGCCTACGCGCGAGGATCAGCCGCGCCTGCAACGCATTGGCGTGATCGGCGTGCGCTTCGAGCGTGGCCGTTGCCGTCTCCAGCGAGCGCGGCGAGCGGCCGAGGTCGCGCATCGCCAGCGCTACCTCGGCCTCGGCGACGATGCAGCGTGCGCGCGCCAATTCCTCGTGCGCACCGAAGCCACGGGCGGCGCGTCGCAGCAGATCGCGGGCACGCAGATGCTCGCCGAGTTGGGCCATTGCGATCCCACGCAGCGCGAGAGCGGGCGGGTCATCCCGCAAGGCGACGCGCTTGAGCGCGCCGAGCGCGTCACCGGCGGCAAGGGCGCGCGCGGAGGCGGAGATAAGGGAGTCCATGATCAGGGGTGAGGACGCAAGTCAAGCCGAGGTTGATCCGCTCGAAGCTCTTCGCGGAGCAGAAACATAATCGCGAGTCAGATCCCGTTGCTGGACGAACTCGAGGCCGCTTCGTCCGCTCGGCAAGCCAAGGCCGGCCTGGACCCTACAGGCCGCGCGCTTTCAGAAACTTGTCGATCTCCGCCGCCGCTTCGTTTTCCTTACCCGCGTAGAAGTGGTCGGCGCCCGGCACTTCGACCTGCACCGAACCGTCGGCCATGAACAGCTTCATGAATCGGCGCCACGGCGCCGCACGCTTCGCGATGACGACATCGTTCTCGCCGTACATGTCCAGCACCGGCATCTTGATCGACGACGGGCTGGTGATGCGCCCGGTAATGCCCATGCACACCCACGCTGCGTACGGGGTGGTCTGGGCATTGAGCAGATATTCGTTCGCCATCCATGCACCCATGCTGTGCGAGAGAAGCACGATCTGCCGGTAGCCTTTTTCCTGCAGCCAGCGACCCGAGACCGCGATGCGTTCCGCAGCTTCGCCGAAAAGCACCGGATAGTAGTCTTCGGCCTTCGCCTCGCTACCGGCCACCGGCATCTGGATCGCGAGTGTCGTGTAGCCCGCATCGTTCAGCTTGCCGCGCAGCGACCCGATGATCCCGTAATCCGGGTGCACGCCGACGCCGTGCACGAGCACGATCGCGGTCTTCGCCTTCGGTGCCTCGGCATAGAGCCCAAGAAACTTGTGCGCCGCATCCTTGCCGCGCGACTGCTGCAGCATCACCGGGTCGCCGACCACGATCGCCGGCACGATTTCGTTGGCCCAGCGCTGCTCGCGCGCGTAATCCTGCGCCAGTGCAGCATGGGCGACGAACAGCGTCGTCGCCAACAGCCATGTTGATAATTTCATTTTGCCTAACACCCCTTTAACGACGTGCACTCAATTGACCTTGATGCCGGCGGCCTTGACGAGCTTGCCGCTGACCTCGATTTCGCTGGCGACAAAGGCCTCGAACTCTTCTGGTTTCATCGACAGCGGTTCGGCGCCCAGGATCGCGAAGCGTTCGCGCACTTCGGGTGATTGCAACGCCTTGGTCACGTCCTGGTTCACCCGGGCGATGATGTCGCGCGGCGTCTTGGCCGGCGCGAACAGCCCGACCCAGAATGTGAAATCCGAGGCCGGGTAACCGA
>JBDSEG010000145.1:0-36687 GCA_039920165.1 Burkholderiaceae bacterium | reverse complement strand
GCCACGACGCGATGAAGCTGCACGAAGCGATGCCGCAGGCCATGTTGTTCATGCGCGGCCTGAACGCCGGCATCAGCCACAACCCGCTGGAAGCGATTACCAACGACGACACCGAACTGTGCGTGCGTGCCTTTCAGAACCTTCTCGATCAACTTGCCACGGAGCTTTCATGACCGCGCCCACCCCCTACGACGCGCTCGATGCCTGGGTCGACGCCCATTTCGATGAGGAAGTGCGCTTCCTGCAGGAACTGGTGCGCGTGCCCACCGACACCCCGCCCGGCAACAACGCGCCGCACGCCGAGCGCACGGCCGAACTGCTGGCTGCGATGGGCCTGCAAGCCGAGAAGCATCCGGTGCCGGCCGCAGAAGTGCGAGCCGCGGGGCTGGAAAGCATCACCAACCTGATCGTGCGGCGGCGTTATGGCGACGGCAAGACGATCGCCCTGAACGCCCATGGTGACGTGGTGCCCCCAGGCGAAGGCTGGACGCACGACCCCTACGGCGGCGAAGTCGTCGACGGCAAAATCTACGGGCGTGCCACGGCCGTGAGCAAGTGCGACATGGCCAGCTTCACCTTCGCGGTGCGAGCCCTCGAATCGCTCGACGCCAAGCTGGCCGGCAGCGTCGAACTGCACTTCACGTATGACGAGGAATACGGTGGCGAACTGGGCCCCGACTGGCTGCTGAAGCACGGCCTCACCAAGCCCGACCTGATGATGGCCGCCGGCTTCAGCTACCAAGTCGTGGTGGCGCACAACGGCTGCCTGCAGCTGGAAGTGACGGTGCACGGCGACATGGCCCATGCGGCCATTCCCGACAGCGGGACCGACGCGATGCAAGGCGCGGTGCAGATCCTCAGCGCTCTCTATGCCTTGAACCACGACTACCTCGAGGTGACGTCCAAGGTCGAGGGCATCACCCATCCCTACCTCAACGTGGGCCAGGTCAATGGCGGCACCAACACCAACGTGATCCCTGGCAAGGTGGTGATCAAGGTGGACCGGCGCATGATCCCCGAGGAAGACCCGGCCGAAGTGGAAGCATCGCTGCGCCGCACGATCGAGCAGGCCGCCGCAGCGTTCAAGCCGCCGCGCGGAGGCCATGAACTGCGGGTGGACGTGAAGCGCTTGCTGCTGTCGCGCGCCATGAAGCCCTTGCCTGGCAACCAGCCGCTGGTGCAGGCGATCCAGAAGCATGCCCAAGCCGTCTTCGGCGAGCCGATCCCCGCCTTGGGCACGCCGCTGTACACCGACGTGCGCTTGTACGTGGAGCGCGGCATTCCCGGCGTGATCTACGGGGCCGGGCCGCGCACGGTGCTCGAGTCGCACGCCAAGCGTGCCGACGAACGCCTGGACTTGCAAGACCTGCGGCGCGCGACCAAGGTGGTGGCGCGAACGCTGCTCGATCTGCTGCAGTAAAGCTGGGGTGTGGCGGGCCATGCCCCAGGACCGCGCACCCGGTTTGGCGCAGCGCGTCCACAAGCGACGGCTCGATGCATTGGTCGAAGTACGACGAGCGCGGCCTCAGCCCCGGTCGGCCCGCCAAACTCGCGGCGGTGTTGCGCCGGCATAGCATCCTGTGCGGCCGGATGGGCAGCAGTTCGCCGCGAAGCACCGTTGGCAGCCCATGGGCGCGCTCGCTTCGAGTACGGGAGCCCGCTAGGCGTGCGCGGCGGGGCGTTCGGTTTGGTTTGCGGGCGGCCCGGACGTCGACGCTGCTTCCCTGACGTCCGATCCGGGCGAAGCTCTTCGCGAAAGGTGAAGCGGTCGGGGGCGGCGCGGGCCAGTGCTTGTTTACAGATCGCCCGTGGCTGCCCAGAATCTCGCCGACCTTCAATCCGAAAAACGGGAGCACGGCGATGGACCTTGGACTCAAAGGCAAGCGGGTGGTTGTCACCGGTGGCAGCAAGGGGATTGGCCGTGCGATCGTCGAAACCTTTGCCGCCGAAGGCGCGCATGTCTCGATTTGTGCGCGCAATGCAGACGAAGTGGCGGCCACGGTCGCCGCGCTCGAGGCCCGGGGTGTGCAGGCTTTTGGCCAAGCGCTCGATGTCGCCGATGGCGCTGCGTTGAAATCCTGGATCGCGGCGAGCGCGGCCGAGCTGGGCGGCATCGATTCGCTGGTGTGCAATGTCAGCGCGCTGTCGGTCGGCGACTCGTCCGAGACCTGGGAGAAATCGTTTCGCACCGACATGCTGCATACCGTGAATGCGGTCGCCGCGGCCGTGCCGTGGCTCGAAAAATCGCCGGGCAGCTCGATCGTGCTGATCTCGAGCGTCTCGGGTTTCGAGGTCGACTTTGCCGCCGGCTCGTACGGTGCGATCAAGGCCGCGCTGATCCACTATGCCAAGGGCTTGAGCCGTCAGCTGGTGGCCAAGGGAATCCGCGTCAACTGCGTCTCGCCGGGCAATACCTATTTCGAGGGCGGCATCTGGCAGACGATCGAAAAGAATATGCCTGACCTCTATGCGTCGACGCTGAAGGTCAATCCGACCGGCAAATTCGGCACCGCGCAAGAGGTGGCCAACGGTGTCGTCTTTCTCGCCAGTTCGGCGGCCAGTCGCATCTCGGGTGCCAACCTGGTGATCGACGGCGCCTTGACCGTCGCGGTTTAGGAGGCACGTATGGCGATGGGCAATGGCCACACCATCCACAAGGGCCACATCCACCATGGCTGGGACAACAGCTTCGCGCCGCGGCTGACGATCGCCCCCGGCGAGACGGTTCAGTTCGAGACCGTCGACGCTTCGTCGGGCCAGTTGTCGCCGACCTCGACCGCGGCCGACCTGGCCCAGCTCGACCTCGGTCGCGTCAACCCGGTCACCGGACCGGTCTATATCGACGGCGCCGAGCCGGGTGATGCACTGAAGGTGACGATTCTTTCGTTTCGCCCGTCGGGCTGGGGCTGGACCGGCAATATCCCTGGCTTCGGGCTGCTGACCGAACAGTTTCCGAGTGCCCACCTGCACCACTGGCATTACGACGCCGCTCTGAAAGCGCCGGCCATGTACGGTCCCGGCGGCCGGGTGCCGCTGCGGCCCTTCACCGGGACGATCGGGGTGGCGCCCGCCGCCCCCGGTCTGCACAGCATCATTCCGCCGCGCAACGTAGGCGGCAATATGGACGCCCGCGATATCGCCGAAGGGGTCGAGCTGTATCTGCCGATCGAAGTCCGCGGGGCGCTGTTCTCGGTCGGCGATACCCACGCCGCTCAGGGCGACGGCGAAGTCTGCGGCACCGCGATCGAGAGCCCGATCGACGTGGCCCTGCGCTTCGATCTGATCAAGGGCGCGAACCTGCGCTCGCCGCGCTATGTCACGCCCGGGCCGGTGACGAATCACTTCGATGCCAAGGGCTACGAAGTGACGACCGGCATCGGCCCCGACCTGATGGCCGGCGCGCGCATGGCGGTCACCGAAATGGTCGAGCTGCTCAGCCGGCGTTACGGCTATTCGCCGATCGACGCCTACATGCTGTGCAGCGTCTGCGCCGATCTGCGAATCAGCTCGATCGTCGACGTGCCGAACTGGGTGGTGTCGTTCTACTTTCCGCGGATCGTTCTCGCGTAGCGACCGCCTGCGCCCTTGATCGGAAGTGGCGGCCGTCGCGAGTTCGGTCAGATCGTTGAGGGGTCTGCGCGCCAGCCCGTCGAGCGCGTGAAGGTGGCGCGGACCAGCGGGCACTGAAGAAGCCCGCGCGCCGCGCCTCGATCGCGGGTCTACGAACGGGCCGATGCCGCCGCGATACTGCGGGCCATGAAGTCCGACGAGCGTCGCCGCGCACGGATGGTGGAGCGCGATATCGCCGCCCGCGGGGTCGTCGATACGCGCGTGCTGGCGGCGATGCGCGCCGTCCCGCGAGAAGCCTTCGTCCCCGCGCTCTTGCGCGACAAGGCCTTCGACGATCGGCCCTTGCCGATCGAGTTCGGCCAGACCGTCTCGCAACCGTACATCGTCGCGCTGATGGCCGAGGCACTGAAGCTGCAGGGCGGCGAACATGTGCTCGAGATCGGCACTGGCTCAGGCTACGCCGCGGCGGTGCTGGCGCGGCTCGCAGCGCAGGTCGATACCGTCGAGCGCATCGCCGAACTGGCCGATCGTGCACGCCGCCAGCTTGTCGACCTGGGCATCGCCAACGTGCGGGTGCACTGCGCCGACGGCACGCTCGGCTGGCCCGATGCCGCGCCCTACGACGCCATCGCCGTCGCCGCCGGCGGGCCTGCCGTGCCGCCGGCGCTGCAGGGTCAGCTCGCACCCGACGGGCGCCTGGTGATGCCGGTAGGGACGAGCCGGGGTTGGCAGGATTTGCTGCGCGTCACCCGAATCGGTCCTGATCAATATCGAACCGAGTCGCTGTGCGAGGTCGCGTTCGTTCCGCTGGTGGGGGCGCAGGGGTGGGGTGAGAGTTGATCGCGCGCGCCTGAGGTGAATCGCGGCCGACGCGCAGCCTCGCGGATCGCGCCCGGCTTGCCCGGACGGAGCTGCGGGAATTCGTGTCGCCGCGATAATGTTGAGATGGAATGGAGCATGAAATCGATGCACAAATGCCGGCCGGGGGCCGTGCTCCTTGTTGCGTCGGCCATCACGGCGGCGGCAGCGCAGGCACCGCCGGGGCAGCGCGAGTTGCACGCAGCCGAGTGCGTAGCAGCTCTCAAAGTCAACACCGAGTCACTTGCCATTAACGTCAAGGCGGGTCGGTCCGATTTGCGTCCGCTCTTGCTGACGCGCCTGCAGGCAGGAACGGCTTTCGTCGGCGATACCTTCCTGCACGACGATCAGGACGAGCAGCGGGCGCGCGCATTGACGGACGAGGCGCTTGAACGCCAGAAAAGCCTCACTGAAGCCCAGCTTGCAGCACGCCAAGCGTTTTGTGCCGACGAGGGAGCGCGCCTGCTGGCGAGTGCGAATGCCATCGAGCGCGTGGTGGTCAATCGATTGGCCAGGAAGCGCATGGACCGGTTGCTCGGCAGCTGACGGCGCCGCATTCCCAAACGACGTTAAGAGCTGACTCCTGTCGTTCTGATCGACGCGCGCCCGCCATCGAGCGGGCACTCGCGTATTTCGCATTGACCGACTTCGCTGCGCCCATTACCGTGCCGCCATTCCTTCAAAGGGAGTGAACGCCATGAGATCGGCCACAAGCATCGCATCCTTGCTCGCGGCGGTGCTGCTGGCGCTGGCACCGGTTTCAGGCGACGCGGCCGGACGCGGCGGCCTCAGGGGCAAGCTCTTGGGCGCCGGGGAAGGAAAGTTCGAGGCCGCCGAGTCGGCGCAGGAAGCCTTCGAGGCGCGCAGCGCGCCGGGCATCATCCAGCCAGGGGCCTACAGCGCCGCATTTGCCTCGCTGACGGGGCTCGGCAGCACGGCCGGCGCCTGGAAAGAGGTGACAACGCGGCCCTACAACGCCGACGACCCGCGGTACCGCGACCCCAACTTTTCCAACTCCAGCGGTGGCGCCGGTTTGGTCGCGGGGCGCACCACCGGCCTCGCGGCGGGCGGCGGCTACCTCTATGCGGGAGGTGCGGATGGCGGCGTCTTTCGCTCGGCCGACAACGGCGTCACCTGGGTGCCGTTGACCGACGGCCTGCCGACGCTGTCGGTCGGCTGGCTGGAGATCGCCCCCGACGGTGCGCTGTGGCTGGGCACCGGAGAGGCGAATACCGGCGCCACGGCCTACGTCGGCACCGGCGTATACCGGCTGCCCAGCCCGGGCACGGGCGTATTCACGCCGTCCCTTCGCGTCGGTGGCATGGAGCTGGAAAGCACGACCATCGGCAAGCTGCGCTTCGACCCATCCGGCAACGTGTATGCAGCCACGTCGCAAGGCCTGTGGCGGCACAGCGCCATCGGCAGCGCCGGCGCCTGGACCCAGGTGTTCGCGCCCACGCCGGGCTCGGCCTCGTCCTACGACAACATCTGCAACGACCTCGCCATCGACCCGCGTGCCGGCGGCCGCGTGCTCATCGCCAATTGCGCCTGGCGCGGTGGCGCGCCCTACAACGGCTTCTACCAGTCGACGGACGGCGGCAATACGTGGACGCTGACCAACCCCCAGGGCGCACTGAACCCGCAGGACGTGGGCCGTGCCACCCTGGCCTATGCCACGGACGGCTCGCGTCTTTATGCGCTGCTCGAATCGATCACGCTCTACACCAACAACAAGAATACGGCGCTCGGCGGCGTGTTCGTATCGCCGTCGGGCAAGGTGCAAGGGCCTTGGAACCAGATCGCCTCGCCGGCCAATCTGGCCAATTCGGGTTCGGCCCTGAAGCACTACGTCGGCTACAAGCCCGGCGTACAGGCCTGGTACAACCAGTTCCTGATCGTCGACCCGGCCAATGCCGACCACCTCTTCGTCGGTCTGGAAGAGGTCTACGAAACGCGCAACGGCGGGATCAGCTGGGCGGCGGTCGCGCCGTACTGGAATTTCGAATTCGACTGCTGGTCGATCTCGAACGCAGGCAATACCTGCCCGATGGCGCCGCACTCCGATCAGCACTCCGCGGCCATTGCGGACGGCACCCTGTACATCGGCAACGACGGCGGCATCTACGCCCGTCCGCTGTGGGGCCAGCTCAACGCCAACGGCAACGGCGCCGACTGGCGCAGCCTGAATGCCAACCTGCGAACGCTGCAGTATTACGGTGTCGGCGTCGGCCGCACCGCAGGCGGCGTGGCGGTGGCCGGCGGCCTGCAGGACAACGGCACCTCGCTGCTGCTGCCCGAGGACGCATCCGGTCAGATGGGTTCGCCGGCCGGCGGCGACGGCGGCAAGATCATCGTGGACCCCGACAACGGCTGCAACATCCTCACCGAGTACCCGGCGCTCGATCTCTGGAAGATCACCGACTGCGGCCGCAGCAACGGCAGCTTCCCGGCCATCTTCGATGTCGCCCCGCCCGACTTCGGCGCACGCTTCATCGCCCCGATCGTCACCGACGGCGCCGACAAGAACCACTGGGTAGTCGGCGGCCAGTCGATCTGGACCTTCGCCCACGGCTTTGCCATCACCAGCGGCTCGCAGTGGATGCGCGCCTACGACCAGGGCGCAGGCCGCGCGACCACCGCCATCGCGAGCCAGCGCGACGTCGTCTGGTCGGCATGGTGCGGGCCGTGCAACAACCTCGGCTTCGCGCGTGGCCTGTCGAGCAACGTGGCAGGCAGCTGGCATCCGTTGACGCTGCCGGCCGAGCTGCCCAACCGCTACATCGAGGCCGTGGCCATCGATACCACCGACGCCAGCGGCAAGACCGTCTACCTGGGATTCAGCGGCTTCTCGCGCAAGTGGACCGAAGGCCCGGGCGCCGGCTACGGCCACCTCTGGAGAACCAGCAACGGCGGCGCCACCTGGGCGGATGTCAGCGGCACCCTCCCCGACATTCCCGTCAACGACATCATCCTGAACAACGGCAAGATCATCGTCGCCACCGATCTGGGCGTGCTGGTCTCAGGCAACGGCGGTGCGACCTGGAAGCGCCTGGCCGCCAACCTGCCCTTCACGACGGTGATGGACCTGACGCTCGGCCCCGACGGGCTGCTCTACGCGGCCACGCACGGCCGCGGCATCTGGTCGATCCCGGCGCCGTGATGCCGTCGCGACGGTGACCAGGCGTGCGAGCCATGATCGAACCAAGGGGCTGTTCGAGGTGGCCTTCGTGCCGCTGGTGGGTCTGAAGGCCGCGAGATCCATCGCACCTCGGGCTACGAAGGCCCGCTGCCGCAGCGCACGAGCAGTGTGTCGGTATGGCCCCCGTCGCGACGGCGCAGATCGACGGTAATGGTCGAGGGCAGTTGCGAGGCAATCGATTCGCTGGGCGGCATCGACGGGTGAACCCGGTCGCGCGCGAAGATGCCGCGCCCCGATCGGTTCTCGTGATACTCCGCACCGTACCAGAGCGCGGGGCGATACCGTCGAGGCCTGCGAGTGCGACCTCGGCACGCCACAGGCGCAGCACGTCGCGTTCGTCCGGCCGCCGCGCCGTCCAGCGCACCCAGGTCGAAACCTCGCGGCGCTGAGCGGGCAGGGCCTGCCAGCCGGTGCTGAGCCACGCTGCAGGCGCGAGCGTTCGCGTTTGGACGCGCGTCGCATACCGCTGCAGGTCGGCCGGGCCGCGCCACGTCGCCCACGCGAAGGCGAACACGGCGAGCGAGATCACGGTCACCCACATCAGTCCGCGCGGCGCCAATCGATCCGACACCCCGCGGCCCGGTCGGGCCGGTTCACATGGGTCCGAGCAGGCAACGACACTGCGCCGGACTTGCGCACGGACGTGGCTCAGTGACCGAGCCTGGGACGACAGCTCGGTGACGTCGAATCAGGCCGGTTGACTGCCGCCTTTCGTCGACTGAGCCGTCGCATTCACGATCGGAGATCCAGCAAAGTGAGGGATGTCGACGCCGGGGACGAACTGAGTCGCCGGTGCTCGGTGCTCGGCGCACGGCAGCGCTGCGGCGACGAGGATCAATACGGTACGTGCGAGCCCGTCCACACCGCGTGGGCCAGCGGTCGGGCCCGGGCGATGGCCTCGGCCGCGTCGCACCAGCCCTCGCAGGCGTTGCGGCCGGGCCGGCGCTTGAGCGCGTTGCGCAGCGCCTTGCATCGGGCGTAGAAGTGGAAGAACCGCAGCAGCGCGCGGCGCTCTGCCGCGCTCGGCGGGTGGGCGCTGCAGATCAGCTTGTCGTCCGACATGCCGCGGTCCGTCAAGGTGATCGCGCCCCACGCCTTCACTCGCAGATGTGTGCCGAACCGCAGCCGCGGGCCCAGCACGATCGCATCGAGCAGGTCGCCCTCGAGCCCGAGATGCGTCGGTACCGCGCCGTAGTTGTATGGGCACGGCAGCGGCGAGACGAAGTGAATCTGGCCGGTCACGCCGCGCTTCAGGAAGCTGCCACGCGGGACCTCAATCACGACCTCGAGCTCGGGTGCGTCGGTCGATGCGCGGTAGTCGAATGCCTCAGCGGAGCTCGGGTCGGTCATCGCCGAGCCTACTCCCGCGCGCGAAGATCCCCCGATCGGACGCCCGCTCTGGGTGGATGCCGCCACGCAGGTGTGCGAAAGAAGCCGCGCCTCGTCGGAAGGCAGCAGAGCCGCAGCCGCAGCGCGGCACGATGCACGCGGTGCGCACCCTGCGCCAGCACTGGAATCGAGTGCCGGCGCCTACCTCGCCCCTCCTGCCTCTCACCCGATCCCCGTCACCCTCCACACCACATTCCCCACATCGTCCGCCACCAGCAATGACCCCCCGGGACCGATCGCGACGCCGACCGGACGGCCGTAGGAGACCGATTCGTCGGGGGCGAGAAAGCCCGAGAGGATGTCGCGCGGAGGGCCGCTCGGCCGGCCGTCGGCGAAGGGGACGAAGACGACCTTGTAGCCGCTCAGGGTGCTGCGGTTCCACGAGCCGTGCTGGCCGATGACCATGCCGTCGCCGAAGCCGGGCAGGGTGCCGGCGGGCAGCCAGCACAGCCCGAGCGATGCGGTGTGGCCGCCCAGTGCGTAATCGGGTGTGATCGCGGTTGCGACCGCGGCCGGATCCTGCGCCACGCGGTCGTCGACCGTGCGGCCCCAGTAGCAATACGGCCAGCCGTAGAAGCCGCCCTCGCGCACCGACGTGAGGTAGTCGGGCGGCGTCTCGTCGCCCAGGCCGTCGCGCTCGTTAACGACCGTCCACAGCCTTCCCGTGATGGGTTCCCACGCCATGCCGACCGGATTGCGCAGGCCGCTCGCGAAGATCCGGTGGCGTCCGCTCGCGAGCTCGATTTCGACGATGCGGGCCCGCCCTTCCTCGACCGCCATGCCGCGCTCGGCAATATTGGTGAGCGAGCCGACGCCGACGTAAAGCCGCTGCCCGTCCGCGCTCGCGAGCAAGCTGCGAGTCCAGTGGCCGTTCGGCTTGAACTCGACGAGCGGCATGCCCGGCGCGTCGATGCGGGTCGCATCGTTCGTGTACGGAAAGCCCAGCACGCCGTCGGTATTGCCGACGAAAAGGATGTCGCCGACCAGCGCCATGCCGAAGGGCTGGTTCAGCCCTTCGAGAAACGCTTCGCGCACTTCGGCCTTGCCGTCGCCGTCGGCGTCGCGCAGGAGGGTGATGCGGTTCGCGCTGTGGCCAGTTGCGGCGGCGCGGCGCATGGTGGCGACCATCGCCATCTCGAACACCGACTTCGGCGTGCCGGCCTGCGTCATCGCCTCGGCGACCAGCACATCGCCGTTCGGCAGCAGATGAATCCAGCGCGGATGGTCCAGTCCGGCTGCGAAGGCATTGACCTGCAGCCCCGCCGCAACGACCGGTGTCTGGCCCGCCGCCCAGCCCTGCGCGGTCGGCATTTTCAAGGTCGGGATGCGGCCTTGCGGACTCGCGGCCGGAATGGTCGGCGCGCTGCCCACCGCGGGGGCGAGGATCGCACCCGCGCGCCGCCGCCACACGATTGCCGCCTCGCCGACCAGCGCGACCATGCGCGCCATCACACCCGACATCGTCATGCCGCACCTCCTTCGGTCGCGTGAATGTAAGGCAGGCACCGGCCCTCCATTAGCATCGCGCGCATCGAATCGAACGGGGCCGCTCATGCTCGAAGCACGAGGGTTGCGCAAGTCGTACGGCGCGCGCGCTGCGGTGGCGGATATCTCGCTGCACGTCGACGCCGGCGAAGTGCTGGGCCTGCTCGGGCCGAACGGTGCCGGCAAGTCGACCACGGTGGGCATGCTGTGCGGACTCACGCTGCCCGACGCCGGCTCCATCTCGCTCGGCGGCATCAACCTGGCCGCCGACGCCTTCGCTTTCAAGCGCCGTATCGGCCTGGTGCCGCAGGACTTGGCGCTGTTCGAGGACTTGCCGGCGCGCGCCAATATCGAACTCTTCGGGTCGTTGTACGACCTGCCCAAGGCGACCCTGAAGCAGCGCGCGATGCAGGTGCTCGACAGCGTCGGCCTCGCCGACCGGGCGCGCGACAAGCCGGCCACCTTCAGCGGCGGCATGAAGCGGCGCCTGAATATCGCCTGCGCGCTGGTGCACGACCCCGACGTGCTGTTGCTCGACGAGCCGACCGCCGGCGTCGACCCGCAAAGCCGCAATGCGATCTTCGACCACCTCGAGGCGCTCAAGCGCGCCGGCAAGGCGCTGGTCTATACGACGCACTACATGGAGGAAGCGCAGCGCCTGGCCGACCGCATCGTCGTCATCGACCACGGCCAGGTGGTCGCGAGCGGCACGCTGGCCGAGCTGGTGCGCACGCTGCCGGCGGCGCAGACGCTGGCGATCGATTTCGACGGTGTCATCCATGCCGCCGAACTCGATGCGCTGGAACGACTGGCCGGCGTGCGCCAGGTTCAGCTCGATGCCGGGCGGCTCACGCTCGGCGTGGATGATCTTGCCCTGAGTGCGCCCGCCGTGCTGGGCGTGCTGGCGACGGCCGGCGTGGCGGTTCGGCACCTGAACTCGGGACGCGCCGATCTGGAGGACGTCTTCCTCGCGCTGACCGGGCGCCAGCTGCGCGACTGACCGGCGACCGCCGCCACAACAAAAAAACGGATACGCCATGAGTGCCTTCATCGCCCTCGTTCGCAAGGACCTGGTGCTGTATTTCTCGAACCGCCGCTCGGTCATCATGAGCATCGCCGCGCCGATCCTGATCGCGGCCTTCTTCGGCAGCCTGTTCGGCGGGAGCGACCGCAAGCCCGCGAACATTCCGATCGCTGTGACCGACCTCGACCACAGCCCGCTCTCGGCCAAGGTCGTCGCGGCACTGCGCTCGGACAGCGCGCTCACGGTCGGCGAACTCGCGGCCGACGAGGCGCAGGCGCAGGTCAAGTCGGGCAAGCTGCGCGCGGCTGTTACGTTGCCGGCCGGGTTCGGCGCCAAGGCGGCGCCCGCCCTCTTGGGCGGTGCCGACAAGCCCCAGATCGTGCTGGTCTACGACCCCTCGCAGGCGATGGTCCTGCCGCTCGTTCGCGGGCTGCTCTCGCAGCACGTGATGCAAAGCGTGAGCCAGTCGCTGTTCGACAACCCCGGCGGGCTGCTCACCGACGCGCGCGCGCGTGTCACGAAAAGCACCCAGCTCACCGACGAACGGCGCGCCGAGCTGGAGGCGATGTTCGACAGCATCGCGCGCGTGCAGGAACGCGCCGCGAGCGCCCCCGCCGCAGCGAGCGCCGCATCGGCGCCCGCCTCGAGCGGCCTGAGCTTCAGCCTGCCGTTCTCGACCCGCGAGGTCGAGGCCAGCTCGAAGCCGGACATCAAATACAACAGCTATTCGCACTCCTTCGCGGGCATGGGCGTGCAGTTCATCCTGCTGATGGGCGTGGACATGGCGGTCGGCCTGCTGCTGATGCGGCGCCTCGGGCTGTGGAAGCGGCTGCGCGCCGCCCCGCTGTCGCGCGCCAAGCTGCTCGGCAGCCGGATCGCGAGCACGGCGCTGATCGCGCTCATCGTCTTCTCGGTGATCTACGCGGTCGCTTTCGCCTTCTTCGGGGTTCGCGTCGAAGGCAGCGTGCTCGGCTTCGTCGCGGTGCTGGTCGCCTTTGCGCTGCTCACCGCGAGCTTCGGGCTCTTGGTCGCCGCGCTCGGCAAGACGCCCGAGGCGACGCGCGGCCTGGCGATCCTCGCGACGCTGCTGCTCGTGATGCTGGGCGGCGCCTGGGTGCCGTCGTTCATCTTCCCGGCCTGGCTGCAGACCGTCTCGCTCTTCGTGCCCACGCGCTGGGCCATCGACGGCCTGGACGCGATGACCTGGCGTGGCCTGGGCCTCGACGCGGCCCTCGGCCCCGTGGCCGTCACGCTCGGCTTCGCCGTGCTGTTCGCGGCGCTCGCGATCGCGCGCTTCCAGTGGGAGGAATGAAGCCCGGCTTCATGTCGATGAGACAAGGGCTCCCATTCGACCCTTTCAGTTCGCGGCGCCCAGCCCGAGCGGCGCAGGCACCGCGTTGACGATTCGGGTGAACAACAAGCGGTAGTCGGGTTCGGGTTCGCTGCCGGTCATCGGATCGCGGTTGGCCAGGAACGCCGCGTCGAGCTCGGCCCAGTCCGCCTCGGTCAGAACCTGTTCGGCGAGCGGCAGGATCTGCTGTTCTTCCACCGCCATGTGGGCGAGATAGAAATGCACATAACGCTCGGTCGCTCGTTCGAATGCCGCGCGGCGCGACTCGCCCATCATCTCGAAGCCGAGCAACGCGTGTTCGAGCTGGCGGATGTTGCGTTCGCCCTCGCCGTGGTCCTGGTCGAGACGGTCGAGGATGTCGTGCGCGAGCGGCGTGCGTGCGCGCAGCAGGGGGAACAGCAACTCCGATTCCTTCTTGTGGTGGCGTTTCTCGGGGAACTCGTCGACATAGAACAGCATGGCGCGCAGCACCGCGAAGTCGGGCGAAGTGCCTTGCCGTTGGTGTTGCGCCAGCAGCAGCGGAATCGACCTCAGCATCGCCGCCAGGGCGACGTGCTCTTCGCGAATGATGCGGGTGGCGGCGTGTGTCATGCAAACCTCTCGTCGGAATCAAGGCGTCGTGCGACGGCCCGGAGTGCGGTCCGCCGCGCGCTAGCTAGTCCACTGAATCACTGAAATCGGATCGGTGCTGTCCACGCGACCCCTCGCCGTCCATTTCAATGATTCAGCGGACTAGCTAGGCCGGAGCGCGGTATTTGGCCGGTCCGGCGCCGGCCAGCGCCTCGAGCGCCGATCCGACGCCGCCGGCACCGGGCAGGGCGCAGACGATCTTGCGGAACAGCGGCTGGTACGCTTCTGTGGCCTCGAAGCCGGCAAGCGGATCGCGATGGGTCTGGAACGCGGTGTCGAGTTCGGCCCAATCGTCCGGGCCAAGCACGGCCTCGGCAAGCGGCAGGACCTCGGTCTCCTCGACCCGCATGTGCTCGAGGTAGAAGCGCGCATACAGATGCATGGCGGTCTCGAACTCGGCGCGACGCGACTCTTGCGCGCCGGTCTCGGCCATCATTTCGAAGCCGAGGAGGGCGTGTTCGAGTCCCTGGATCAAGGACTCGCCGCTCGCGTGGTCGCGATCGAGCCGATCGAGCAGAGCGTCAGTGCGGACAGCGTGCCCGCGCAGCTTCGGGAACAGCAGCAGGCTTTCCTTCGGGTGGTGCAGTTTTTCGGGGAATTCGTCGACATAGAACAGCATGGCGCGCAGGGCGGCGAAGTCGGGAAGGCTACCGCGCCGCCGGTGGTCGGCCAGCAACAGGAGGATCGAACGCAGCATCGACGAGAGTGCGCGATGTTCCTGTCGGATGATGAGGAGGCTGGGGTGCGGCATGGGGGTGGGCGAAACTCGGAACCATCGTGCGCCGATCCGGGTTGGCGCCGCTTGATCTGGGACAAGACGCAGGCGCGCGACGGCGGCGACAGGCGCCGGCAAACCGTCGTCACGGCGCTTTCACGTCGATGAAATAAAGCCCCCAGGGGCACAACGCGAAGCGCTCCTTGAGCGGCTTGTCCTTGAAGGCGGCCAGCCGGTCGGCGTCGTACACCGCCCACAGCGGGCCGAGCCCGCCCAGACTCATCGGCACACCGTCGAGCGTGGTCGCAACGATCATGCGGTAAGAGCGCACATCGGCGAGGCTGACGTTGACCACATAGCCGTCGAGCGCGCGCAGGCCGAGCGTCAACGCCGCGCCGGGCGCGACGCCGGCGGCCTCGACCACGCTCGTCAGCAGCGGTCCGGCGAGTTTGTGCACCTTGGCGTCGTATTCGAGCGTCGGCGCGATCGTCACGGCGGGCAGCCGGGCGAGCATCGCCGCATCGAACTCGCAGGCGCGCTCGAACTTGCTGCTGTGCCGCACCATCAGCACGTCGAGTGCCGGATCGAGCGCGCCGCGGTTGCTGCGGCCGATGCTGCCTGCCACCGTGAGCAGGACAGGGCCTGTTCGCGCCCCCTTGGCCGGCGCCGCGGGCGCGGGCACCGAGGCTGTAGCGGCGAGCGCGCCCGTAATGAGAAAGCGACGCTTGTCCATGCCGACTCCGGGTGAGGGGATGAGAGCGCGAGGCTACAGCCCCAGTTGCGCGTCGGTCGCCGCGACCGCATATTTTTCCCTCGGCGGCCAGGGCCGGGCGCGCCAGTCGGGCTCGAAGGCGAACGACGATTTCGCGCGCCCCGCCGGCAGCGCCCCGTTGCCCGCGCCCTGCGAATAGTCGTAGTACAGCTTGACGATCTCCTCGCGCGTGACCTGCTGCGCCGCCGGGTGGGCGAGGCAGGCGTCGCGCCAGCGCCGCACCCGCGCGTAGCGCGGCTCCTCGGGCAGGGCGAAATTCTCGTAGTGGTCGAGAAACCAGAACCGCATGAACAGCGGCGTGAAGACGGCCTCGGCCCAGCCGAAACCGTCGAACAGGAAGGTGCCTTCGGTTGCGTGCTCGACCAGGAAGGCGTCGAGCTTCGCGTACTGCGCAAGCACGCCGTCGAGCATCGCCTCGCGCTGTCCGGGGTCGCGGCTCATCACCAGGGCGTAGCCGGTGTTGCCGAACGCGCCCTCGAAGCGCGTCAGCATATTCTCGATCGCGCGGCGGTACGGATCGCGCTGCGCGACCGGGCGCGCCGGGTAGGTCTCGTCGAGGAACTGCATGATGACGAGGCTTTCCTTCAGCACCTTGCCGTCGGCCGTCTCGAGGATCGGCAGCGCGGTCGTGCCGCCGGTCTTGGCGAGCAGCCAGGCCGGGCGGGGCTTGGTGATGTCGGCGACGCGGAAATCGACCGCGTCCTCGAGGCCTTTCAAGGCCAGCAGGATTTCCAGGCGCTGGCTGAAGGGGCAGACGGGGATGTGGTGCACGGTCGGTCGGGGCATGGCTGGCTCGGGTCGGGTCGGGTCGGGTCGGGAGCGCGCAGGCTGCGCGAAAAAGTGATTTCCCTGAGGGGGCTTGCGCCGGGCCGAGAGCGTATCGACACTGCGCGCTGCCTGCGACACAACCGACCGAAGACCACGATGACACAGCAGCAAGATAGGCCCCCGCGCGTTGGCTGGATCGGCCTCGGCCGCATGGGCGAGGCGATGGTGAAACGTCTGACCGCGGCCGGGCATCCGGTGCAGGTATGGAATCGCACGGCCGCGAAGGCGGCGCCGCTCGCTTCTTATGGCGCGACCGTGATGGCGAGCAAGCAGGATCTGGCCGGCTGCGACATCGTCTTCACGATGGTCTCGACCACCGATGATCTGAAGCAGGTGCTGTTCGACGCCGCCGGCTTGTGCGTCGGCGCGACCCTGCCGCGCCTCGTCGTCGACAGCTCGTCGATCTCGCAGGAGGGTTCGGCCGAGGTGCGCGCGCGACTCGAAGCGCTGGGCGTGGGCTATCTGTGCGCGCCGGTCTCGGGCAATGCCAAGGTCGCCAAGGCCGGCAAGCTTCTCATCGTTGCCTCGGGTCCGAAGGCGCTGTACGACGCCGCGGCGCCTTACCTGGCGGCCATCGGACGCAAGGTGATGTGGGTCGGCGAGGGCGAGCTGGCGCGGGTCTGGAAGATCGCCCACAACACCATGTTCGGGGTCGTGATCCAGAACCTGTGCGAGATCACGGTGCTGGCCGAGAAGGCCGGCATCCCGCGCCATATCTTTCTCGAAAGCATCAACGATTCGGTGCTGGGCTCGATGTACACGCGCTACAAATCGCCGGTGCTGACAAACCTCACGTTCGAGCAGGTCACCTTCACGCCGAAGCTGCTGCTGAAGGATATGGACCTCGGTCTCGGCGCCGCGAAGGCGCACGGTGTCTCGATGCCGGCCGCCGCAGCGACGCGCGAGTCGGTCGCGCGCATGGTCGGCCGGCTCTCCCACGACGGCCACGAGAACGTCGACTTCGCGATCCTGCTGGCCGAGACCGCGCGCGATGCCGGCATCGAGCTGAAGCCCGAGGACGTGAAGGTCGCCGACGGGCTGGAGAGCTGATGCAGCGCACCCTGATCCGCGGCGCGACCATCGTCACGATGGATGCGCAGGGCGATCTGCCTGCCGGCGACATCCTGGTCGGAGACGAGACGATCGAAGCGATCGCACCGCGCATCGAATCGGCCGGCGCCAACACGATCGATGCGACCGGCTGCATCGTCATCCCCGGCCTCGTCAACGCCCACATGCACACCTGGCAGACGGCGCTGCGCGGCCTTGCCGCCAACTGGACCCTGCTCGAATATTTCCGCAAGATGCACGCGGGCCTCGCGACCGTGTTCACGCCCGACGACCTGCATATCGCCACGCTGGTGGGCAGTTTGAACCAGCTCGACTGCGGCACGACCACGCTGGCCGACTGGTGTCACAACAACCCCACGCCGGCGCACAACGATGCGGCGATCGCCGGGCTGCTCGAAGCGGGCATCCGCGCGGCGTTCTTCCACGGCACGCCCAAGCCCGATCCGAGTCCGGGCGAGGCGCCGTTCTGGGAGGTTCCGCACCCACGCGGCGAGATCGAACGGCTGCTGCACGCGCACGCTGGCAAGCCGCTGCTGAGCATTCAGGCCGCGGTGTTGGGCCCGCACTATTCGACGCTCGAGGTCGCGCTGCACGATTTCCGGATGGCGCGCGATCTCGGCCTGATCGCCTCGATGCACCAGGGCGGCGGGCCGGCGCGCGCGCCCGAGGGCTGGGACGTACTCGAAGCCGAAGGCCTGCTCGGACCGCAGATCAATATCGTGCACGGCCACGCGTTGAGCGATGCGCAACTGAAGCGCTTCTGCGGTCTGGACATGAGCTTCTCGGCCGCCGCCGAGAGCGAGATGTCGCAAGGCCACGGCCATCCGATCACCAACCGGCTGCGCGCTCTCGGCCGTGCGCCTTCGCTCGGCGTCGACCTGGAAAGCGTGATCAGCGGCGACATGCTCGGCCAGGCACGTGCGGCGCTCGGCATTGCGCGCAGCCTGGACAACGTCGCGTATCGCGAGGCGCATGGAACGATCCCGCCGACCTCGACCATCACCACGCGCGAGGCGCTGGCGTGGGTCACGATCGAGGGCGCGCGCATGCTGCGCGAGGAGCACCGCATCGGCTCGCTGGCGCCGAGCAAGCAGGCCGACCTGGTGCTGCTGCGCGCCGATACCTTGAACATGCAGCCGCTGCACGACCCGGTCAGTGCCGTCGTGCTGCAGGCCTCGCCCGCGAATATCGACAGCGTGATGGTCGCGGGACGCTGGAAGAAGCGGTCCGGCCGGCTAGTCGATGTCGACCTCGCGCCCCTGCTCGCGCGTTTGAGTGCCTCGGGGCGCAAGATCGCCGGCGCGCTCGGACTGACACCGAACTGATGAATCCACCACGCCACGAAGGACACCCCATGAAGTCATCGACCCAGGCCGTCGTCGCCGCCGCCCTCTTCGCCGCCGCGGCTTCCAGCGCGTTCGCTCAGGCCTACCCCAGCAAGCCGATTCACTTCATCGTGCCGTTCAGCGCCGGCAGCGCGACCGACATCGTCGCGCGCACCGTCGGCGAGGCGATGGGCAAGAGCATGGGCCAGGCGGTCGTGATCGAAAACAAGGCGGGTGCGGGTGGCACCATCGCCGCGGCGCAGGTCGCGCGCGCCGAGGCCGACGGCTATACGGTGCTGGTCCATTCGTCGGGGCATGTGCTGAACCCGGCGCTGTACCCCAACCTCGGCTACGACACGTTGCGCGACCTGACCGGCATCACCACGCTGGCGGCGATACCGAACGTGCTGGTCGTCAACCCGGCCAAGGGCTGGAAGACGCAGGCCGACCTGGTGGCGGCCGCCAAGGCCAAGCCCGGCAGCCTCAATTTCGCGACTGCCGGCGTGGGCAGCGGCACCCACATGAATGCCGAGATCTTTCGGATGCAGACCGGCATCGACGCGGTCCACATTCCTTACAAGGGAACGCCCGACGCGATGACCAATGTCATCGGCGGCTCCAACGATTTCTTCTTCGCGCCGCTCGCCTCGGCCCTGCCGCTGATCCGCGACGGCAAGCTGCAGGCGCTGTCGGTCAGCACCCGGACGCGCGCTTCGACGCTGCCCAACGTTCCCACCAGCATCGAGGCCGGCGTGCCGGGATCGGACTACACCTTGTGGGTCGGCATGATCGTCGCGAGCGCGACGCCGCCGGCGATCGTCAAGAAGCTGCACGAGGAAGCGCTCAAGGCGCTCGCCAGCCCCGAGATCAAGGAGCGCATGGCCAAGCTCGGCGCCGAGCCGCTGACCATGAGCCCCGAGGCGTTCAACGCGTATATCAAGACCGAAATGGAAGCCGCGGCGAAGGTGGCCAAAGCCGCCGATCTGAAGCCGCAATGAGGCGGTTCGAATGAGCGAGCCGGACCGCCCGCCGCCGCGCAGCTTCGTCTACACCGCCCACCCGGCGCGGGTCGTGTTCGGCGCCGGTTCGCTGGCGCACCTGGCGCGCGAGATCGAGCTGCTCGGCGCAGGCCGGGCTCTCGTGCTGTCCACGCCCGAGCAGGCCCGCGAGGCGCAGCGCATCGCCGATCTGCTGGGCGCGCGCGCCGCGGGCATCTTCGTCCGCGCGGTGATGCATGTGCCGATCGCGACCGCGCGCGAGGCGCGCGCCGAAGCGACCCGGCTTGGCGCCGATTGCGCCGTCGCGATCGGCGGCGGCTCGACCACCGGCCTGGGCAAGGCGATCGCGCTGCTGGGCGATGCGCAAACGCCGACGTTGCCCATCCTCGCCATCCCGACCACGTATGCCGGCTCGGAGATGACGCCGATCTACGGCATCACCGAGGATGGGCTGAAGAAGACCGGGCGCGACCCGCGCGTGCTGCCGCGCACGGTGATCTACGACCCCGAACTCACGCTCGGCCTGCCGCTCGCGCTGAGCGTGACGAGCGCGATCAATGCGATTGCGCATGCGGCCGAGGGGCTGTATGCGGTGGACGCCAATCCGGTCATGGACCTGATGGCGGCCGAGGGCATCGGTGCGCTCTCGCGTGCGCTGCCCGCGCTGCGCGACGACCCGGCCGGCATCGAGGCGCGCAGCGATGCCCTGTACGGCGCCTGGCTGTGCGGGACGGTGCTCGGCAATGTCTCGATGGCGCTGCACCACAAGCTGTGCCACACGCTCGGCGGCAGTTTCGATCTGCCGCATGCCGCGGTGCACACGGTGGTGCTGCCGCATGCACTGGCCTACAACGCCGCCGCCGCGCCGCGCGCGATGCGCACGATCGCGACGGCCATCCTTGGCGACCGTGGCGGCCGCAATGCCGCGCAGGCCGTCTACGACCTCGCGCGCGACAATGGTGCGCCGTCGTCGCTGCGCGAGATCGGCATGCAAGAGATCGACCTCGGCCGAGCCTGCGAGATCGCGCTGCAGAGTCCGTATCCGAACCCGCGACCGCTCGAACGTGGCGCGCTCCAACGGCTGCTGCACGACGCCTACGAAGGGGTGCGGCCGGGCTGATTAGTTCCGGCGCGCCAGGCCATCTGGCACTCGTCGTGAAATACGCCGTCGACGCACAGGAAGTCGCGTTCGAGTCCGAAAGTCTCGAAGCCCAGACGCCGGTACAGCGCCAGCGCCGTGCCGTTTGCGGCGTTCACGCCGAGCTTGACCTGGCGCACCTTCCATTCGGTGACCGCGTGGGCCAGCGCATGCTTCAGCAATGCCGCGCCGGTGCGCTGCCGGCGTGCCTCGGGGGCGACATACATGCCCCAGACGAAAGCCTTGTGCGCGAGCTTGAGATGGTGTTCGCGAACCAGCCCGACGACGCCGACCAGAACGTCATCGTCGAAGGCGCCGAAGACGGCGCGGCCGGGTACCGCTGCCAGCCGCTCGGCCACGTCGGCGAGCGGCGTGGCCGCCTCCTCCACGTGGCTCGACGCGAACGCGGACGGGCTTTCGAGCAGGCCGCGCAGGCGCAGCGCCTGGAAGGCGGGCGCGTCCGATGGCGCGAGGGCGCGGCAGAGCACGGGCATCGGCCGTCCTCGGTATCAGGCCTTGGCCGATTTGCGCGCCGACTTCTTGGCGGCTTCCAGCGCATCGGCCTTCTTGACCAGCTTCTCGGCGCGCGTCGGCTTGGCTTTGTCCTTGGCCGACTTGGCATCCTTGGGCGCGGCTTCCTTGGCGGCCTTCGGAGCCTTTTCCTTCGGCGGCTTGGCGACCTTGGCTGGTTTGACCGCCTTGACCGGCTTGGCCTTCGGCACCGGAGCGGCGCGCTTGGCCTTCTCGGCCTTCAGTGCGCGACGCTCTTCGAGCAGCGCCTGTTCACGTTCCGAGGGCGGTGCGTCGGCGCCTTGCGAGGCGATGCGGCTCGCGATGGCGAGGTGCAGCACGACGCCGTTCTTCTTGATCTGCGGGTTGACCGAGGCGGTGCGAATAGGCATGAAATGTCTCCAGGGATGTCGGGAAAGCGCCGAATGTAGCGTGCCGGCGCGACCGCGTCCCCAGGTCGGCCGGCCCTTGCTTGTTTGCCCGCTTGCCCCGCAGCGCCGTCCATGGTTGACTCGCCGACGTTGCCACGGAGCCCTGCCATGAACCGATTCGCCTTCGCCCACCGCCTGCACGGACTTGTCACCTCGCTATGCGTCGTCACCACGCTGGCGCCCGGACCGGCCGCTGGCGCGTTTCCCGACAAGCCGATCCGCATCGTCGTCGCCTTCGCGCCGGGCAGTTCGACCGATATCGTCGCGCGGCTGATTGCCGAACCGCTGAGTGCCGCGCTCGGTCAGCCGGTGGTGGTCGAGAACAAGCCCGGCGCGGGTGGCAATATTGCGACGCAGGGAGTGATGAATGCCGCCGCCGACGGCCATACGCTGCTCTTTCACAGCGTCGCGTATGCGGTCAACCCTTCCCTGTTCGCGAATGCGGGCTACGACGCGCTGACCGATCTGCAGCCGGTCGCCATGGCGGCGCTGACGCCGAACCTGATCTACGTTCATCCTGACGTCAAGGCGACCAATCTGGCCGAGCTGCTCGCGCTTTCGAAGAACGGCAAGCTGTCCTACGCGTCTTCCGGCAATGGCACGACGACACACCTTGGCGCTGAATGGCTGTTCAAGACACTCGCCAGGGTCGATATCACGCACGTGCCGTTCCAGCCGGCAGCGGCGACACAGGCCGTGGTCAGCGGGCAGGTGCCGATCGCGAGTACCTCGATGCCACCGGCCGTTCCATTCGTCAAGAGCGGCAAGGTGCGGCCGATCGCGGTCATGTCGCTGCAACGCAGCCCAACGCTGCCCGAGGTGCCGACGGTCGCCGAACTCGGCTACCCGAATTTCGAGGCCAACACCTGGTTCGCGGTCTTCGCCCCGGCCCGGACGCCGCCCGAAGTGCTGGAGCGCCTGCATGCCGAGATCGACAAGGCGCTCGCGACCCGACCCGTGCAGGAGCGCTTCGAGGCCCTGTCGCTTCAGGCCCAGCGCATGGACCGCGCCAGCCTGCGCCGCTATCTAGAAACCGAGGTTGTGAAGTGGGGCAAGCTGGTCAAGGAGATCGGCGCGAAAGCCGAGTGACGCGAAGAGCGCTTCGGAAGTTTTCGCTCACGAGCGCTCGAACAGGAGCTGCGGAGCGCTGCTGTCCTACGGCGGTGCAGGACAGCGCGCCGCGCAACCGCAACAGACTGCGCTACCGTCACGGTCTGAACTCGAAAGGTTTCCCATGTTGCGCACTCTCGTCCTGTTTGCGGTCCTGTTGCTGGTCGGCCTGTTCGCGCTGCTCAACTGGCCCGCATTCGCGGCCCTGACGCCGCTGTCGTTCGGCTTCATGACGGTGCAGGCGCCGCTCGGTTTCATCATGCTGGGCGCGGTCGTTTTCCTTGCGCTGATCTTCACGGTGTGGGCAATCGCGATGCAGGCGAGCGCACTCGGCGAAACGCGCCGCCAATCGCGCCAGTTGCAGGCGCAGCGCGAACTCGCCGACCGGGCCGAGGCCTCGCGCTTTACCGAGCTGCACACCTTCCTGGTCGAACGCATCGACCGCCTGCAGACCGAGACCCAGCGCAGCCTGGAGAACAACGCCAACACGATCGGCGCGGTGGTCGCCGAACTCGAAGACCGGCTCGAACGCGGTCACCTCCCCGCGCTCGAGCGCACGCCACCGAAGCTGGGTTGATTCGTTCGACCGTCGCTTCGGAACGCAGCCGCGGATCAAGCCACTGCCGCATCCCGACGCCGATGGAAGCGGTGCGCGAACCACTGCACCACGTCGTCCACATAGGTGAACAGCACCGGGATGACGAGCAGGCTGAGGAAGGTCGAGGTGATCAGCCCGCCGATGACGACGATCGCCATCGGGGCGCGAAAGCTCGGGTCGGTGCCCAGGCCAAGCGCGATCGGGAGCATGCCGGCGCCCATGGCGATGGTCGTCATGACAATCGGGCGGGCGCGCTTGTGGCAGGCGTCGAGCAGCGCGTCCATGCGGTTCATCGCGCGGTCGCGCCGGGCCATGATCGCGTACTCGATCAGCAGGATCGAATTCTTGGTGGCAATGCCCATCAGCATGATGAGACCGATCATCGACGGCATCGACAGCGCGGTGTGGGTGATGAAGAGCGCGAGAAAGGCGCCCGGCACCGACAGCACCAGCGCCGACAGGATGGTGACCGGCTGGACGAAATCGTGGAACAGCAGCACCAGCACGACATAGATGCACACCACGCCGGTCAGCATCGCCAGGCCGAAGCTCTGGAACAGCTCCGCCATCGATTCGGCGTCGCCCACCGCGGCCAGGCTGATGCCCGGCGGCAGCTTGCGAAGACTGGGCAGCGCCATCGCCTTTTCAGCGACCTCGCCGAGCGGCTGCTGGTTCAGCTCGATCTCGAAATTGATATTGCGCTGGCGGTCGTAGCGGTCGATCTGCGCCGGCCCGCTGTCGATCGTGAGCGTCGCCACATTGGCCAGCCGCACCGGGCCGCGCGCACCGGGCACGTCCAGCCGTGACAGCAGCTCGATATCGCTGCGCGCGTCGGCGGCGAGCTTGACGACAACCGGCACCTGGCGCTGCGCGAGGTTGAGTTTGGCGAGCGACTGGTCGTAGTCGCCGGCGGTCGCGATGCGCAGCGTCTCGGCGATCGCGGCCGAGGTCACGCCCAGGTCGGCGGCGCGCGCGAAGTCGGGCCGGACGATGAGTTCGGGCCGCACCAGGCTCGCGGTCGAAACGACGTTGCCGATACCGGGCAGAGTGCGCAGTTCGCGCTCGACCTCGCGCGCATGCGTCGACAGCGCGGCACCGTCCTCGCCGGCCAGCACCAGCACATATTTCTCGCTCGACCCGCCGAAGCCGACCGCGACACGCGCGCCCGGCAGCGCGTCGAGCGCGCTGCGCAGTTCGGCCTCGACCGCCTGTTTGGTGACACCGCCGCGTTGCGCGCGCGGCGTCATGTTGATCGTCAGCGTCGCCTTGCGGACCTCGGCCGCGCCGGCCGGTGCGAAGGGGTCGGAACCGGTCGCGCCGCCGCCGACCGCCGTATAGACGAGCTTGACATTGGGATTGCGCTGCACGATGACGCGGGCCTGCTCGGCCGCGGCGAGCGTCTGCTCGAAGGTGGCGCCGGGCGGCAGCGCGATCGAGACCTGGGTCTGCGACAAGTCGTCGGGCGGGATGAAGCCGGTGGGCAGCAGCGGCAGCAGCATGAACGAGCCGACGAGGAATGCCGTCGCAGCGATGGTCGCCAGCACGCGATGCTTCAGGCAGGCCTTGACCCAGCGCATATAAATGCCGACCCACGCGCCGTCGGGGCGCTCGCGCTTGGGCGGCTTGAGCACGTAGGCCGCCATCATCGGCGTGAGCACGCGTGCGACGACCAGCGACATGAAGACCGCGAGCGCCGCGGTCCAGCCGAATTGGACGAAAAACTTGCCCGGCACGCCGCTCATGAAGGCGGTCGGCAGAAACACCGCGATCAGCGTGAAGGTGGTCGCGATGACCGCCAGGCCGATCTCGTCGGCCGCTTCCATCGCGGCATCGAACGGTGTCTTGCCCATCGCCAGGTGGCGCATGATGTTCTCGATCTCGACGATCGCATCGTCGACCAGTACGCCGACCACCAGCGACAGCGACAGCAGCGTCACGACATTGAGCGTGAAGCCGAGCCAGTGCATGAGGGCGAACGCCGGGATGATCGACAGGGGCAGCGCCGTTGCGGCGACGAGCGTGGCGCGCCACGAGCGCAGGAAGACCCACACCACCAGCACCGCCAGCACCGCGCCCTCGAAAAGCAGCAGCATCGAGCCGTGGTAGTTCTCCAGCACCGGGTCGACGAAGTTGAAGGCTTCCGTCACCGTGATATCGGGATGCGCGGCTTTCAATGTCTCGATCTGCGCGCGCACCCCGACACCCACATCGACCTCGCCGGCGCCGCGCGTCCGCGTGATTTCGAAGCCGACGACCGGCCTGCCGTCGAGCAGCGCGGCCGAGCGCTTCTCGGCCACCGTATCGGCCACCTTGGCGACCTGGTCGAGGCGGATGCGCCGGCCGTCGGCGAGGGCGATCTCCATGCGCGCGAGTTCTTCGGCCGAGGCGACCGTGGCGAGGGTGCGCACCGACTGCTCGGCGCCGCCGACATTGGCCCGACCGCCCGACGCTTCCTGCTGGACCTGGCGCAGCTGGTGCGAGATATCGGCTGCTGTCGCATTGAGGGCCTGCAGGCGTGCCGGGTCGAGTTCGACCCGCACCTCGCGCGTCGCGCCGCCCACTCGCGCGACGGCGCCGACGCCGCGCACGCTGAGCATCTGCCGGGTCACGGTGTTGTCGACGAACCAGGACAGCGCCTCATCGTCCATGCGCGGCGATGCCACGGTGTAGGTGAGGATGGGCGCACCGGCGAGTTCGACCCGCGCGATGGTCGGGTCGCGCAGGTCGCCCGGCAAGTCGGAGCGCACTCGAGAGACCGCGGCGCGAACGTCATCAACCGCTTCCTGGGTCGGCTTCTCGAGCCGGAATTCGATCGTCAACGAGACCGTGCCGTCCTGCACCTTCGTATAGATGTGCTTGACGCCTTGCAGCGTGGCGACCGAGTTCTCGATCTTGCGGGCGACCTCGGTTTCTAGCTGCGATGGCGAGGCGCCGGGCAGCGCGGCGACGACGATGACCGTGGGAAGGTCGATATCGGGGAACTGCTGGATCTTCATGGCGCGAAACGCCATCGTTCCCACCAGCGTGAGCAGGATAAACAGCAGCATCCCCGGAATCGGGTTGCGGATCGACCAGGCCGAAACGTTCATGGCGCTGGGCTCCTCGTCAAGGGCGCGGTGCGACGCTGGGCGGGGCGCTTGCCGGTGCGGTTGCCGCCGGCCCCGGCGCGATCACCCGAACCGTATCGCCATCGCCGAGAAAGCCGCCGCCGGTGGCGACGACGCGATCGGTTGGGGTGAGTCCGGAGACGATTTCGATGCGCTCGCCCAGGCGCCGGCCGACGCCGATCTTGGCCTGCGCGACTTTCGAGTCCGCGTCCACCTTGAGCACGTGGCTGAAGCCGTCGCGCAGCAGCACCGCGCTTTGCGGCAGGGTCCAGCCTTCGGCGCTGCCGACCTCGAATTCGCCGCGCGCGAACATGCCGGCGCGCGCGCCTTCCGTGCGCGGGAGATCGACATACACGAGGCCATTGCGGGTCTGCGGATCGACCGTGGGCGCGACCATCCGGACCGTGCCGGCAATCGTCACGCCGCTGGCCGGCGTCAGCTTCACCGGCATGCCGGGGCGGACCTTGGTCATATCGACGGCGGTCACCTCGGCGCGCCATTCGAGCCGGCCCTGGCGGATCATGCGAAACAGCTCCTGGCCGGCCGGCAGCACCGCGCCCACGGTCGCGCTGCGTGCCGAGATCACGCCCGCGTCGGGCGCCATGACCCGGGTCTGTCGCAGGCGCAGCTGCTGCGCCTGCGCGATCGCGCGCTGCGCGTCGAGCCGGGCCTTGGCGGTGCGCTCGGCGGTGAGGTACTGGTTGATCTGCTGCGCCGACAAGGCGCCGCTCGGCTGCAGATCGCGTGCCCGCTGCGCAGTCAGGGCGGCCTCGGCGAGCAGTCCCTCGGCCTCGGCCAGCGCGGCTCGGCTCTGCGCCACTTCAGCCTGCACGGTATCGGGTGCGAAGGTGGCGAGCACTTGGCCGCGCTTCACGACATCGCCCACGTTGACGCGAACCTCGGCCAGCCGCAGGCCATTCGCCTCGGTGCCGATGCTTGCCTCCTGCCAGGCGGCAATGCTGCCGTTGGCCGTAAAGCGAAGCGGCAGCGTCAAACGTTGCAACTGGGTCGTGGTGACGCTGAGCGCAGCCCTGGGCGCCGCCGGCTTGCCGGCATCGTCGGCCGCGTGCGCGGTAAAGATCAGGGCGGCGCCGGTCAATGCGGCGACGCCGCCGGCAGCACCGAAGGCGAGGACGATGCCGCGGCGGCGCGAGAGGACGAGAAGGGGTGTGCTCATAACGTCCAGCCGCCACCGAGGGCGCGGTAAAGGTTGATCCAGGCCATCAGCCGCTCGCGCGCGAGGTCGATCAATGCGACCTCGGCCTGCACCGCACTGCGCCGCGCATCCTCGAGCTCGAACAGGCTCGCGAGGCCGCCGTCGTAGCGCGCCTGGGTCGCGCGCAGCGAGGCGGCGAAACCGTCGGCCGCGGTGCGTACATCGGCCGCGCGGTCGGCGCTGCTTTGCAGATCGACGAGCGCTGATTCGACTTCGCGTACCGCCGTTCGCAGACTGCCGGCATAGGCCGACGCCGCGGCGGTGTGGCGGGCACGAGCGGCATCAACAGTGGCGTTGCGGGTGCCGCCGTCGAAGATCGGAAGTCGCACCGCGACGGGGCCGATGCTCCACACCGCGCCGTCGGGGCTGCCTGTGCCGGCCTCGATGCGCGAGGTGCCGAGGTTGCCGGACAGCGTGATGCGCGGATAGCGCTGCGCGCTCGCCTGGTCGATCTCGGCCGCGGCCGCCAGCAATTCGCGCTCGGCCGCGACGAGGTCGGGCCGCTGCGCCAGGGCCTGCGCGGGAACGCTGGCGACGGCAATGGCTTTGGACTGCGGCAGCCGAGCCGTGGCACCGCCAAGCCGGCCGCGCAGATCGGGCTCGGCGATGCCGGTGAGCGCGACCAGCGCCTTCAGGTTCAGCTCGCAGGCGGCGCGTTGCCGGGTCAGGCGCGCGTTGGCCTGCGCCGCGCTGGCGCGCGTCAGCGCTGCATTCGCCGGCGGCTGGAATCCGGCATCGGCCGCGAGCTGGGTAAGGCGTGCTGTCTCGCTCCGCGAGGCGGCGTCGGCACTCGCCTGGGCGATCTGCGCCTCGCAGGCGCGCAGAGTCGAGTAGGCGCTCGCGACCTCGGCGGCGAGGCTGATCCGCGCCGCGCGCCAGTTTGCCGAGGTCGCTTCGAAGCGCGCGTCGGCGGCCGCCCGGCCGGCCCGGCCGGCTCCGAACAGATCGATCTCCCAGGCGGCCTGCAGACCGACCCCGAGCGCGCTCGCGGTCGGCAACGATAGATCGGCCCGGCCGCGGCTGGCGCGCGCCGTGGCGTCGAGCGTAGGCAGCAGCGCGGCGCCCGCGGCGACCCGCGCGGCGCGGGCCTGTTCGATGCGCGATGCGGCCGCGGCGATCGACGGGCTGGCGGCCTGCGCCGCATCGACCAGTCCGGCGAGCAGCGGGTCGTCGAAGCTCGACCACCAGCGCGCGAGATCGCCGGCCGGCGCGGCGTCCGGCAACGTCGCCTGCCAGACCGGCGGGAGCGTATCGGCCTGCACTTGCGCCGCAAAGGCGGGCGATGCGGTGGGCGTCGGCGCGAGGCCGGCGCAGCCGGCGAGCGCGACGGTGACGGCGAACCACGCGGCGAGCCGGAAAGGCAGCCGGGAATTCATGCCGAAGGCCCCCCGCTGCGGCGCAGCCGCTCGGCATCGACCATGGCCAGGGCATAGGCGGTCAAGCGCTCCTTCCATTGCGCGAGCGCCTTGTCGCCGATATTCAGCCGCGGCGCCACCGCATCGGCCAGGTCGCGGCCGAGGTGCAGTTGCACGCCGAGCCCGGCGATGCACAGTGCAAGCCGGTGCAGTTCGGCATCGGCTCGGCGCAACCCGAAATGGCGCACCAGCGCGGCCACCAACGCGCGGTGCGACGCCTCCAGCCCGAAGTGGCCGCCGGGCTCGCACAACCCGCTCGGCTCGAGCACCTCGCGCAGGTGCAGGCGCATGCACTGGCGCGCGAGGTCGCCGTGTCGCAGCGGTTCGATCAGGGCTTCGTACAGCGCGGCGATCGACTGCGCGAGCGTCGCCTCGCCGTACAGTGCGGTACGCGCCGGCGCCGGCGCGTCGACGGCCGTGGCGCCGAATACCGCGCGGTACAGGCCGGCCTTGTCGCCGAAGTGATAGCTGATCGCCGCGACATTGGTGTTGGCGCGTAGTGCGATGGCGCGCGTCGAGGCGCGCGCGTAGCCGTCGCGCGCGAAGAGTTCGAGCGCGGCCTGGCGCAGGCGCCGTCGCGAGTCTTCGCCGTCGCTGCGATGGGCGCGCGCGAGCGATGGCGACGCGGAGGTACGCGGGACCGGGGACGCGGAATTCGGCATGCGGCGCACTGTAGCAAATCAATCAAACGACCGATTGACCTACCGCGCGCCAGCCTCCTGCAGGGGTAGACAGGCCTGCGCCGTTCGGGTCGTCGCGAGGGCTGCCGCGCGGGTCGACCGCAGCGGCGTTCGGCGCGCCACCGAACGCGCGGACACGAATGTGGTTTCCATCGGCTCGGTCGGTGCCACATGGCCGCGCGTCGCGAGCGCCCAGCCGTCGGTCGCGGCGGCGTCGGCGAGCTGCCACACCCCCTGCGCCACCAGCCCGCGCTGCGCCGCGCGCAGCAGCAGCGCTTCGCAGCCGGCCGCGCCGAGCGGGCGCGCAAAAGCCTGCCAGCGTTTGAGGACGAGCGGCGCGCGCCAGGCATCTTCGATCGCCCAGCGCGCCTCGAGCGCGGGCCGGCCGCGCCCGCCTTCGAGAAAGCGCGGCAGCAGCGCGGCAAAAAATTCGAGCAGCGAACGGCGTGCCGAGCCGGGCGGCAGCAGGGCCGCGATGCGCCGCACCCGAGCGCTCCAGCCGTCGGCGAGCAGCAGGCGGCTCAGTGCGGTCTGCAACGCCTGCGCCGGGTTGAACAGGCGCAGGCGATTCGGCGGCAGAACGTGTAGCGGCAGGGCACACGCCTCGTCGTGAGGCAGCGGCTGGACGAAGCTGCACAGCACCGCGAGGCGCGCCCATGCGTCGGCATCGAGCCGGTGCAGCGGTCCGCCGGCGGACCGCTGTGCGAGCGCGAGCGCCGACCGGTGGTCGTGCGAACCCTTGGCGCGGTGCGCCCGCGCACTCATCACCGCGAGGTTGCCGGCGGCGTAGCCGGCATCGTTGCGGACCCGGCTGAACGTGGGTGCGTCGCCCTCGTCGTTCGTGTCGACGAGGGGCGCGGCCAGCGCCTGGCGCGTGACCGGGCAATGCGAGACGTTCAGCTGCGCCAGGTAATGCGGAGTCACCTGCACCGTCTCGACGCTGCGTCCGCGCAGCCAGGCCGACAGGCGCAGTTCGAGCCATTGCTGCACCGGCACGCTCGCGCCGAGGCGGCGCGAGCCGAAGGTGGCGCGGCTCGCGCGCAGGCCATCGCGCAGCGGTGTGTGCGCGCTGGCGTGGGGCTGCGCCGGTTCGAGACCGTAGCGGCTGAAGTCCCAGCCGAGTTCGAAGCCGATCCGGTCCAGGGCCGACGGCGGGGTGAGCAGTTCGAGGGGCATGACGGGCCTTGCGGTGGATGAGGTGCGCTCAGTGTTGCGTCGCGGGTGGCTCATGGCGTGAGCCAGCGTCGCGCATGTCGTTAAGCTTGTGATGGTCGGTCTTCGCCGGCGCCGGGAGATGCCGCTTGGACCGCACCGAACGTTTCTACAAACTTGAACTGCTGCTGCGCAGCCGCGGCTGCGTCAGCTTCGCCGATTTGCGCGTGGCCCTCGAGGTCTCGCCGGCCACGCTCAAGCGCGATCTGCAATATCTGCGCGACCGCATGAGCGCGCCCATCGTCTACGACGCGTCCGCGAACGGCTATCGCTTCGCCGGCGCGGCCGAGGCTCAAGGGGCGGTGCCCGCAGCGACGCGCCACGAGCTGCCCGGGTTGTGGTTCAGCGAGAACGAGATCCACGCGCTGATGACCATGCACCAGCTGCTCGCCGGGCTCGACGACGACGGCGTGCTGGCGCGCCATCTGCAGCCGCTGACCGAGCGGCTCCAGGGCATGCTCGGTGCCGACGCCGGCGAGTCGCGCGCGCTGCGACAACGGATCAAGGTGATCGGCACCGCGCGGCGCCGGGTGACGAGCCGGCACTTCGAATTGCTGGGCTCGGCGCTGCTGCAGCGCCGGCGCGTGTGGCTGCGCTATTTCAAGCGCAGCGAGCGTGCGGCGAGCGAGCGCGAGGTCTCGCCGCAGCGGCTGGTGAACTACCGCGCGACCTGGTACCTCGATGCCTGGTGCCACGCGAGCCAGGGCCTGCGCCGCTTCGCGCTCGACGCGGTGCGCGATGCGCGCATGCTCGACCAACGCGCCCGCACCGTGGCGCTGCGCGATCTCGAGGCCCGCTTCGACGCGGGCTACGGCATCTACGGGGGTGCCGGTGCGCAGCTGCGGTGGGCGACGCTGGTCTTCGACGCCGACGCGGCGCAGTGGATCGCCAACGAGGAGTGGCATCCGCAGCAGACGAGCCGCTGGCTCTCCGACGGTCGCTACGAACTGCGCGTGCCCTACGGCGACCCGACCGAACTGCTGATGGACATCCTGCGCCATGGCGCGAGCGTCGTGGTGCAGGCGCCGCCCGCCCTGGCTGCGGACGTCAGGCAGCGCCTGGCCGACGCGCTCGCGGCCTACGGGTGAGCGTTGCCGCCGCGATGCTCGCCGAAGAAGCGCAGCATCTGCGCCGATGCGTCGGGCCCGGCCGGATCGGTGAACGAACCCGCCGCGCTGCCGCCGGACCAGGCGTGGCCGCCGCCGTGCAGTTCCCAGTGTTCGGCCTGCGCACGACCCTGCGGGTTGCTGTAGACGCTGCGGGTCACGCGCCGCCCGCCGGGTCCGGTTTCCACGCTGACTGTCGGCGCCGCGCCGCCGGCCTGCTGCGCCAGCGCATCCTCGATGATGTGGCGCCCGTGCGCCGGGTGGACCGTGCCATCGCGGTCGCCGTGGAAGACGATGGTCGGCACCGCGCGCGCCGGACCCTTCGCCGATCGCGGTCGATCGCCGCTCTGCATGGTGGAGAAAGCCGAGGCGACGTCGTTCGCCGCGCCCTGCGGCAGGCCCGAATGAATGCCGACCGCGGCGAACAGGTCCGGATACTCGCGTCCCATGATGGCCGCCATCGCACCGCCGGCGGACAACCCGGCGATATAGATCATGTGCGGATCGATCGGGTTGCGCGCGACGACTTCGCGCGTCATCGCGGCCAACAGCGCCGGCTCGCCGTCGCCGTGGCGCTGGTCGCCCGGGTTGAACCAGTTCCAGCATTTGGAAAAATTGGAGCGCTGCGCCTGCGCCGGGTACAGCACAAACCAGCCCGCACGCTCGGCCAGCTCGTTCATCCGCGTCCCGGCAGCGAAGTCGTCGGGATCCTGGGTGCAGCCGTGCAGCATGACAACCAACGGCCGCGGCGAGCCGGCCACTGCCGCGCTCGGCGAGAAGAGCTTGTACTGACGAACGCCCGTCGGTGCATCGATGTGGTGGGATGCGAAGTTAGCGCAGGCTTCGCCGCGTGATTCGGTGTGTGCACGCGCCGGTGCTTCGCGACGTTCCGTCACCAGCCCGTCCAAGACCATGCCGGGCGCGGGAGGCTGGGCACGTTGGTCGATGCCGGCGACGGGCGGCATGCCCAGGGCGCGCTGGATTGCGGCGGTCGCTTCCATCAGCTTGCCGGAGCGGGTGAGTCGGCTTGCGCCGGTAAGCAAGCGGGCCATGGTGGAGGCGGTTTGGGTCTGCATGGAAGATCCTGGTGAAACGAGCAAGGTGAAGGCGGTCAGCGGATGCGGTCTGCCAGCGCGGCCTTGACCGCCGGGCTGGCATTCAGTGCGCCCAGCACGGTGATCGATCCGATGGCGGCGCGCGCGAGTTCGGGTGTGACGTCGGCTGCGATATGGCAAAGGCCCAGCACGCGCAATTCGAGTTTCCGGCCGGCGCGCTGTGCGGCGTCGAGTTCGGACGCGCCGACGTGGGTCAGGCCGAGCGTCAGCGATTTGCGCGCCACCGTCTGGCGCAGGCTGTCGGAGTGCAGCGCGGTCTGCTGGCGGATCGCGCTGCGGATGAAATCGGTGCGGTTCGAATAGAAGCCTTCGGCAACCAGCAGGTCGATCTGGCCAAGATCCACATGACCGATATTGATCGTCAGCTTTTCCGCGTCGGGGAGTCTGTTCCGCATCTCGCCATCTTAACACCATCTGGTGGGATGGTGCAAGGATGGATGAAAGTGGTTATTTCGGCCGAGGCGCCCGCACCTTCGGCTGAACCGCCTCCAGCCGGCCCGAGCGCAGTTCGCCGACCGCGTGCGCCACGGCGCGGGAGACGTTGCGAACCTCTTCCTGCACGGCGGTATCGCGATCGAGCGCTTCGTGGCTCGTCGCATACGGCTCGTAGTAGCCGATGAAGCGGTCCAGCCGCGCGGCGGCGCCGGCATCGATAAAACCCATCCAGTCGAGCCAGTCGCACAAGCTGCGCCGCGAGCCCTCGATACCGGCCACATCGCCGTGTACCACCACGCCGTAGACGCGGCCGGCGAGGTGCTTGGGATAGTCCCAGCCCTTCATCTCGAGCGCCTTCGCCAGCGCCGGTTTCTTGCCGCCGGTGGCGGTCGGGTCAGGGTTGCCGCCGTCGGCGCAGACCAGCCGGTCGATCATCAGCTTGAGCGGGCTCGGGCTCTGGTACCAGTAGACCGGGCTGAGCAGGATCACGCCGTGCGCGGCGACCCAGCGCTCGTAGATCTCGGCCATCCAGTCGTTGGTCTGGCCGAGCGCGTGGTTGGGGTAGCAGCTGCACGGCCAGTGGCACAGCGGCATCGCGGTCGAGGCGCAGCCCTTGCATGGGTGGATGTGGCGCTCGAAGTCCGAGGTCAGCAGGCTCAGGTCGAGCACGTCGACCTCGATGCCCGCCGCTTCGATCCCGGTGCGCGCGGCTTCGGTCATGCGCCAGGTCTTGGAAATTTCGCCCGGGCAGGTGCCGTCGTTGCGCGCCGATCCGCACACCAGCAGCACGCGTGAAGGCGTCGCCTTGTCGGCCCAGACCGCCTGGGCTTTGTCGAGCCTGGCCCGGGTCTGGCTCCATTCGACCGACAGGTCGTAGTCGGGGTCGGCGTAGCCCGGGCCGGCCTTGACCGTGATCGGTGCCTTGCGGCCATCGGTGAACGCGTCCCAGGCGATCGCTTCGAGCCGGTCGAGCGCCTCCTTCTCGGCGCCGAATGCCGGATCCTTGAAGCGGTTGTGAAAGCGCACGCTGAACTCGCGGCGCGTCATCGGGGCCGGCGCCTGGCCTTTTCGGATCTCGGTCATCGGATCAGTGTAGGTTGACTACCATCGGCCGTCTCACGTGCGAGGAGTAGCCCATGAAGGCAAGTTGGAACGGCGCCGTGATCGCCGAGAGCGACGATACGGTGGTGGTCGAAGGCAACCACTATTTCCCCGAAGCGAGTCTGAAGCGCGAGTACGTGACCTTCAGCAACCACCGCAGCAGCTGCCCCTGGAAAGGCCAGGCGCACTACTACAGCCTGTTCGTCGATGGCGACATGAACGAGAACGCGGTCTGGTTTTACCCCGAGCCGAGCGAAGCGGCGGCGAATATAAAGGGACGGGTCGCCTTCTGGAAAGGCGTGCAGGTCGAGTGAAGACGCTGAGCGGCGCTGCCGTCGCTGCCGCTGCGCCCGGCGCGGCGCATTGCCGTCGCCTGCGCGAGATCTACCGTTCGGCCGGCTGGCCGTGACAGGACGCGCTCGAGATCGAGCTGCTGGCGCGCGGGCTGCTCGAACGCGTTCGCACGCCATCGGGTCATGAGACCGTGCGCCTCAGCGAGGCCGGCATCGCGCTCGTCGCCGACCGCCTGCAGACGAACCGGGCCCGGCTGCAGGCGCACGAGCAACTGGTCGAGCATGTCGCGCGCAGCATGACGCGCGCCGGCCGCCTGGCCTGGCGCGGCCTGCGGCTGCGAGCCAAGGTGGGCCCAGGGTGGGTGATGGCGATGCCCGATGTCTTCTCCATTCGCCACACGACGGTCGAGGCCTATGTCGAGCCGATCGTCCACGAGGTCAAGGTGCAGCGCTCGGACCTGCTGTCCGACCTTCGCAAGCCCGACAAGCGCGCCGCCTATACCGAACTCGGCGGCGAGTGCTGGTATGTGATCCGGGCCGGCATTGCGCAGCCCGACGAGATTCCGCCCGAGTGCGGCGTGCTGGTCTCGGGCGAGGCCGGCCTGGAAGTGGCACGGGCGGCGCCGCGGCGCGCGGCGCGCATGACGCTCGCGATCTGGATGGCGCTGGCGCGCGCGACACCGCTGGACGGCTGGCGCTATGAAGAAGAGACGCAGTCGCACCTGGGCGACGCCAGCACGCAGACCGGCGACCCCTGCGACACTTGAGGCCCATGCCGACCGCACCTGTCGCTGCGCCTGCCGGCGCATCGATTCCACCCCCTCCCGCTCCCGAGACGGACCGCTCGCGCCACGCCCTATGGGCGGCGCTCGTCATGGTCGTCGTCTGGGGTTCGAATTTCAGCGTCCAGAAGGAAGTGTTCAACGCGGTGACGCCGGGCGGCTTCCTGTTCGCGCGCTACCTCGTGATGCCACTGGCGGCGGCGGCGCTGCTGTGCTGGCGCTACGGGCGCAACTGGCCGCGGGTTTCGCGCGCGGACCTGCTGGCGCTGCTCAAGCTCGGCATCGCCGGGCATCTGGTGCACGTCGGCCTCGTCACCTTCGGCATCCACTGGTCCACCGCCTTCTCGAGCTCGGTCATCCTCGCGCTCGGACCGATCTTCACCCTGCTCATCTTGCGCTGGCACGGCATCGAGCGGCTCACGCCGGGCCAGATCGTCGGCGTTGCGGTGGCCTGCGCGGGGGTGCTGATGTTTCTGTCGGACAAGCTCGTCGGCGGCCGCTGGCAGGCGAGCGGGGGCGATCTGGTGCTCGTCGTTGCCGCGGCCTTCTTCTCGTACTACACGGTCGCCTCCAAGCCGCTGATCGAGCGTCACGGCGGCATCGTCGTGATGACGTATGCGACGCTGCTCGGCAGCGGCCCGGTCGTGCTGCTGTCGTTGCCCGCCGGTCTGCAGGTTGACTGGGCGGCGGTCCGACCGATGATCTGGCTCGGCCTCGCGTATGCCGTGCTGCTGTCGGCATTTCTGGGCTGGCTCGTCTGGGGCTGGGTCAACGCGGTGCGCGGCGTGGCGCGCAGCGCGCCGCTGATGTACCTGATGCCGCCGATCGCCGGCCTCGTCGCCTGGGCCGTCACCGGCGAGCGCTACAGCGGCGTCAAGATCGCCGGCGCGGCCCTCACGCTGGCCGGGGTGGCGGTGGCGCAGTACGCTTCGCAAAGCCAGAACGATCCCGTGCGCGAAGCGCCGGCGTTGGTCGATTAGCACTTTCATCCAAGTCGAGGAGCCGCCATGCGCCCTGCCCCGTATGCCCTGTCCAGCGTGACCGCGGCGCTAGCCCTTGCCGGTGCCCTGACCGGCGCGCTCACCGGCTGCACCAAGAAGACAACGGCACCGGCAGCGCCCAAGACCGAGGCGACGAGCGTGTCGTCTACGACTTCAGCGCCGCACGATGCCGGCATCGCCTGGAAACAGGCGACGCGCGAGGCCGATGTCGACGCCGCGTTC
>JBDSEG010000144.1:0-24029 GCA_039920165.1 Burkholderiaceae bacterium | reverse complement strand
TGCGGCGCGTTCTCTGCCGCATGGGCGGGCGGCGCGCCGTAAGCGCCGCCGCCATAACCACCGCTCTGGCAGCGGATGTGGCTGATGCCCTGGGCGCGGTATTTTTCGATGTTGTCGCACAGCTCACCCAGGTCACGGCCGTCGGCATGGCGGTAAATGGGCACGCCTTCACGCACCTTGCCACCGAACAACTGGTACAGCGGCATGTTGGCCAGCTTGCCCTTGATGTCCCACAACGCCATATCGATGCCGGAGATGGCGTTGTTCTCGATGGGGCCGTTGCGCCAGTAGGCGTTCTGGTGCATCAGCTGCCACAACTCCTCGATCGCATCGGCGTCGCGGCCGACGAGCAGCGGGCGCAGATACTGCTCGATCAGACACTGCACCGCGAGGTGGCGATAGGCGAAGGTCGCGCAACCGAGACCGACGAGGCCGGGCTGGTTGGTCTCGACCTTCACAACCAGCAGGTTGATGCCTTCAGGTGCGGTCGCGACGACCTTGACGCCGGTGATGAGCGTTGCCATGGCTCTATCGATTTCTCAAAGCACGGCGAGCCAACCGCCATCGACATAGATGATCTGGCCGTTCACATAGTCGGAAGCGGCAGACGAGAGGAAGACCGCCGCCCCCACCAGTTCCTCGGGCCGGCCCCAGCGCTGCGACGGGTTGCTGGCCTTCACCCAGGCGTCGAATTTCGGGTCGGCGACGAGCGCCTGGTTCATGTCGGTCAAGATATAGCCTGGGCCGATCGAATTGGCCTGGATGCCATGCGGCGCCCACTCGGCCGCCATCGCACGCGAGAGCAGCTTGATGCCGCCCTTGGCGACCGTGTAGGGCGCGATGGTGGCACGTGCCGCGGCGCTGGTGAGCGAGCCGATATTCACGATCTTGCCGCCGCGTCCGCGCGCGATCATCCGTTTCGCCGCGGCGCGGCCGACCAGAAAGGCGGCGGTGAGGTTGGTATCGATCACGCGCTGCCAGTCTTTCAGTTCGAGCTCGAGCATCGGCGCACGGTGCTGGATGCCGGCGTTGTTGACCAGGATGTCGATCTCGATGCCTTCGCGGTCGAACAGCTCGAACGCCGTCGTCACCGCGGCCTCGTCGGCGACGTCGAACGCTGCGCCGTCGGTGCTCAGGCCAACCTCGTGAAGCCGCCCGCGGGCCCGCTCGACGTCTTCGGCCCGCCGGCTGTTCACGACCACGCGGGCACCGGCCTCGCCCAGCCCCTGCGCGATCGCGAAGCCGATGCCGCGGCTCGAACCGGTGACGAGTGCGGTGCGACCGCTCAGATCGAAAAGTGCGCTGGCCATGACTTCTCCGGTGGGCGGCGACTTATAGCATTCGCCCGCCCGCCGGGACCCCAGTCGCGAGGGTCAGTGTCTGGCATCGGCAGCGGCCTGCAGTGCGGCGATATCTAACCTGACCATCTTCATCATCGCCTCGGCGGCGCGCTTTGCCTTGGCGCGGTCGGGGGTCGCTCATCAGCTTCATCAATATCGCGGGAACGATCTGCCAGCACAGGCCGAAGCGGTCGCGCAGCCAGCCGCATTCCTCGGCCTTGCCGCCGCTCGCGAGCAGCGCGTCGCAGTAGCGGTCGATCTCGGCCTGGTCGTCGCAGGTGACGACGAGGGAGATCGAGTGGTTGAAGGGGTCGAGCGGGCCGGCGCTCATTGCCACGAAGGGCTGGCCGAGGAGTTCGAAATCGGCGATCTTCACCGACCCCGCGGGCCGCTCGGGCTCTCGGCCGGGATGCTGGTCACATTCAGCACGCGCGAATCCGGAAAGATCGACGAATCGAACGCGGCTGCCTCTTCGGCTTCGCGGGCATACCAGAGGAAGGGGTTGATTTTTGCCATCGCGTTTTCTCCTGACGAGGCTCAGACGTCGAGGATGACTTCGAAGCCGCCATAGATCAGCCGCTTGCCGTCGAACGGCATCTCCATGTTTTTCATGCGCGGGTCGTCCATCACTTTCTTCATGCCGGCATCGCGGGCGCTGCGCGAGGGCCACGTGATCCACGAGAAGACGACCGTCTCGTCGTCCTGTCGTTTCACGGCCATTGGAAACGATGTCAGCTTGCCTTCGGGCACATCGTCGCCCCAGCATTCGACGACGCCGAGCGCGCCGTGCTCCTTGAAGACCGTCGCCGCGGTTCGGGCGTGCTGCAGGTAGACCTCGCGTCCGGTCGTCTTGACCGCGACGATGAATCCATCGACATAGTTCATGGCTGGCTCCTGTCCAAAGGGGATCGGGTTGGAACGGGCAAATGCGTCGTCCGAGGGTTAGACGAACGGCAGCACGCGAATTCGACATCGCAATGCAACGAAATGTCGGTGTGGGTATCCGGCGTGCCGCACCCCGGCGCGCCAGCCCTTCGCGTCGGCACGGCTCAGTTAGGCCGGAACAGGTCCTGCGGGATATTGACGGCGCGGAACAGGTAGTCGCGCGAGTCCTCGAGCTGCGTGCGCAGCCGCGAGATATTGGCGTCCAGCAGCCGCCCCTTCCATTTGCGCAGCTTGCCGGCGACGATGACTGTCTCGACATTGGAACGGTCCATCAGCGACACCACGGCGCCCGGCACCTGGTTGAGCGGCGCCACATTGAGCGCGGTGGAGTCGAGGATGATGATGTCGGCTTCCTTGCCCGGGGTGAGCGAGCCGGTCTTGCCTTCCAGGCGCAGCGCCTTGGCGCCGTTGATCGTGGCGTAGCGCAGGACGTCGCGTGTCGTCAGCAGTTCAGGCGTTCCGGGTTTCGGCATCGGCCATTGCTCGGGGTACGCGAATGTTCCTTGTTCAAGGATCATCTGGTTCACCAACATGCGCTGCACGTTCATCGTCGAGCGCATCTGGGTGAAGAAGTCGGCCGTCAGCGTGCATTCCACGTCGGAACTCAGCGACGGTTCCATCCCCAGGCTTTGCATCTTCAGCAGCGGCGGTAGGCCGTGCCGCATATTCATCTCGATCGGCACTGCGAGCGTGACCTGAGCCCCGGCATCCTTGACCTTTTGCCAGGCCATGTCGGACATGCCCGTCATGTGGATGAAGAGGTTGTCGGGCCCGAGCCGCAGCGTTCCGCTGTCGCCGCCCCGACCATTGGCGAGGGAGTCGAGAATCGGGCGGATGCCGAACGGCGAAAGGATGTGGGCCGCCACCTGCAAGCCGAGCTCGCGGCCGATCTTCCAGGCCACTTCGTAGCCCGGCAGGTAGACCTCGCCGCCCATGATCATGGTGGTGAGCTGGTCGGTCGACGAGAACCATTGCTTCTTGATGCGGATCGCATCGCTCGGGTACTGGTTGCCGGCGACACCGCCTGCGCTCTCGAAATACCCGAACGCGGCGCGCCGGCCGGAATCGATGATGCCCTTGATCGCCGCATCGGAATGCGCCGGTGAATGGTGGATCTGCGAGATGTCGTGCACCGTCGTGACGCCGGCGTCGAGCTGGCTCAATGAACCGAACAGCTCGTTGATGTAGACATCCTGCGGCCGGTACTTGGGCGCGAATTTAAGCAGGATGTACTCGTAGTATGTCGTGCTGGCGCTGATCGAGCCCGACCCGTCGTTGATGAGAACCCCGTCGGCCAGAAAGCTGCGCAGCGCCGTCTCGAACTGGTGGTGGTGGGTATCGATGAAGCCGGGCATGACGATGCGCCCGCGCGCGTCGATCACCGCGGCACCACCGGCGTGCAGGTTCGGCCCGATCGCAACGATCTTCTTGCCTTCGACCAGCACGTCGGCCTGCGGGAAGTCGCCCACCTTCGGGTCCATCGACATCACGGCGCCGCCGCGGATGAGATAGCGCCGGCCGTGGGCGCCGCTGTCGCGCGGCACGTGGTCCTCGTCCGCGCGGGCGACACGCGGGGCCAGAAGACCCAGGCCGGCGGCCGCGATGCCGGTGGCCGTGGTGGCGCCCAGAAACTTTCTCCGGGAGTTCGAATGGGCTTGCGGGAACCCCGCGTCGCAGAGTTTGCACATCTTGCTTGCCTCCATCGTGAGTCGGTTGAACAGACTCTTTTTAGATTCTGCTACCGATCCTGGGCTGCGCATACGTGACTATGCAAGCGGCAAACCCTGAGAAAGTCGAGCGCGGCGTCAACCTGAGTGCAGCGGCCGATGATCGGGGCGCAGCGGCTCCTGCGGCACGAGTAGCCACAGCAGCAGGTAGACCAGTCCGCCGGCGCCAGCGCACAACACGAACAGCACGAAGACCAGGCGCCACAGCCAGGCAGCCATGCCGGTCGCCTGCGCGAGTCCGCCGCATACGCCGCCGAGCCAGCGGTCGTCGCGGCTGCGGCGCAGCCCGTTCACGGTGGCGACGGTGTGGTCGGCGCTGCGTTCGCGCTGGCCCAGCACGCGCGCCTTGGCCTGCGCGAATTCGGCCTCGCTGAGACTGCCGCGCTGGTGCAGTGCGGCCAGCCGGTCGAGGTCTTCGGCGATGGACATGGTGATCTCCTTTGGAAACGAAGGTGTCGCAGGGGTCGGCTCGTCACATCGCGGCCACGAGCAAGGCAGTGGCGAGGACAGCGAAGGCGGTTGCGCAAGCGGTCAAGCGGCTCATCATGCGGGGCTCCGAAGGCAGCGTCGAGGTGGCGATGCGGCGAACTCTAGGCGGCCGCGTCGCGCGTCGCCACGCCGCTGCGACGAGCCGCGGCGGCGCGGATGCGAACGGCATCAGGCGGCGACCGGACGCGCCTCGTCGGCGGCGCCCCTGCGACTTCTATACTTACCGAACCATGGTCGAACCGTCGTCCGCACTGCGTCCCGTCGCCCCGCTCGAGCAGCGAATCGCCGCGGTCGAAGCGGCGCTCGACGATCGGGGCCTGAAGCCGGCCGAGGCGATCGCCGAGCAGGCGCACCTGGTTGACGAACAGTGGATACCGCGCCAGGGCGCGCGCGTCGTGGCCCGCGCCTGGACCGATCCGGCCTACCGCGAGCGTCTGCTCGTCAATGGTCGCGATGCGGTCACCGAGATGGGCATCGCGATGCCGCGCCACCACCGCCATCTGGTCGCGCTCGATAATTCGGCTCGGGTCCACAACGTCATCTGCTGCACGCTGTGCTCGTGCACCGCGTTCACCGTGATCGGACTGCCGCCCGACTGGTACAAGGACCTCGAATACCGCGCCCGGATCGTGCGTGAATCACGCAGCGTGCTGCGCGAGATGGGCCTGGATCTGCCGGCTGATGTCGAGATCCGGGTCTGGGATACGACCGCCGATACGCGCTATATCGTGATCCCCGAGCGGCCCGAGCACACGGCCGGCTGGTCGGTCGATCGGCTGACCGACATCGTGACGCGCGACGGCATGATCGGCGTGGCGCGCCTTTAGTTCGAGCCCATGGACGGCATCCACGATCTGGGCGGCAGGCAGGGCTTCGGTCCGATTCGGCGCGAACCCGATGCGCCGGCCTTTCATGCCGCCTGGGAGAGGCGCGCGAACGCGCTGTACGGCCTCGCGGTGCGCCTTGGCATCTTCAACATGGACGAATACCGGCATGCGATCGAACGCATGGAGCCGCGCCACTATATGGCGGCGGGCTACTACGAGCGCACGCTGACGAGCCTCGCGACGCTGCTGGTCGACAAGGGCATCGTCACGCGCGACGAGCTCGAGCAGCGCGCCCAGGGCGGCTTCCCACTCGCGCTGCCGGCCGCCGCGGGGCGCGGCAACCGCGAAGGTCGTTGCACGCTCGCCATCGGAACCGCGGTGCGCGTGCGCGACGACCGCATTGCCGGCCACGCGCGGATGCCGGGCTATGTGCGCGGCAAGCGCGGCGTGGTGGTCGGCGTATCGCCGGCCTATCCCTTCCCCGATGCGCACGCCCACGGCGTGAGCGCCGACGACGAGCCGACCTACGACGTGCGCTTCTCGAGCACCGAGCTGTGGCCCGATTCAGCCGACGAAGCCTTCGTCCACGTCGGGCTGTTCGAGAGCTATCTCGATCTCGCCTGATCGACCCGCGACACGCAGCGCTTGTAGCGCTCGTCGACGCGGCCCGCGAACCACGCGGTCGTCAGCGGGCGCGTGATCTTGGGACTGTGCAGATCGATCTGCGGCACGACGGCACGCGGCAGCGCGCGGCCCTCGGCGCGGTCGGCCAGCGCGAAGACCCGCTGCCACAAGGTGGTGCGAGCCAGCTCCGGGCCGTCGCCGAGCTCGAGGTCGCTGCGGATCGCGCTTTCGCTCATTCGCAAGCGATCGGCGATGCTGCGTGCCGCCGTCTCTGTATTTCCGGCCTGTTTGCTGTCACGACGGATCAGGTCGCCGTCGGGCGCGAGCGGGATGCCCGACGCGGTGCTGATTGCGCTTTGCAGCGCGGCGTTGCGGCTCGCGTGCTGGCCGGCGTTGAAATCGGCGAAGCGGTACAGCATCTGGTCGTAGGCGGCGGGATAGTCGAGCAGGTGCGCAATGCCGAAATACAGTCCGCCGCGGCGCGTGAACACCTCGCGGCGCAGGCTGCCATCGACCGGATACGGATATGGCCGGGTCTGCGCATGGCGCTGTGCGAAGTCGACGCTTACCTGCATCGGCCCGCCGGTGCGCACCGGATTCAGCTGCGCGAACAGGCGCTGACCGAGCGGCGCCATGCCGATGAAATCGTCGAAGGTCTCGCTCAGGTCGCGCTCGGTGCGCGCCTTGTCGATCCGCTCGGCATAACTCGCTCCGGTGGGCGAGGGCAGCGCGAGCGCTCCGCGCACCACCAGCATCGGCACGCCGGCGCGCTGCGCACGCTGCTCGATCTGCTGCCACGCGATCGCTGCCATCCCGGGCACCGACGGGTCGGCTCGGAACGACGATTCCTGTTCGGTGATGCCGACCACCGCGCAGATGTTGGGCGGCGTCGGCGCGATGCGCAGCGACGTCAGCGCGGCATAGATATCGGTCGTCCAACCCGCGCGGTCGGCGATCTGAGCCGGCAGCAGCTCGGCGATCCGGGCCCGCGCTTCGGCGGGGCGCAGGACGGGCGCGTCGGGCACCGGCTCAGGTGTCGCGCAGGCTGCGAGCATCGCGGCTAGCGCAACGGGGACGAGGGCGCGCTCGCGTCGCGGTGGTGTCATGCGCCGGATTCTGCCGTCGCCAGGGTGGCCCGCATTCAGGCGCGTTCGAACATCATCCAGCGGGCAAGCCGGTCCAGCATGTCCGCGAGCGTTTGCGCGTCGGTGCAGCCGCTGCGTGCCGGCACGTGAAAGGCGTGGTCGGCATGCACCAGCAGTTCGAGCCGGGCCCGGTCGCCGAGTTGCTCGACGACCGGATGCAACAGCGACAGATCGGCGAGTTCGTCGCGTGTGCCCTGCAGGAAAAGCATCGGGATCCCGACATCGCCAAGATGCTTCGCGCGCGCATCGGACGGCCGGCCCGCCGGGTGCAGCGGAAAGCCGATGAAGAAGAGCCCGCGTACGCCCGGCAGCGGTGCCGCCGCCTGCGCCTGCGACGTCATCCGGCCGCCGAACGATTTGCCGCCGGCGTAGAGCGGTAGATCGACCGCGAGCGCCTGCGCCGTTGCAACCGCGGCGCGCACCGCGGCGTGTGCGAGCGCGGGCGCATCGGGTCGCTTCGAGCCGCGCTCCATGTACGCAAACTGGTAGCGCAGGCTCGCGATGCCGCGCTGCGCAAGGCCGTTGGCCGTCGCGGCCATGAAGGCATGCGTCATCCCGGCGCCGGCACCGTGCGCTAGCACGCAGGCCGCGCGCGCACCCGGCGGTCGCTGCCACAGCGCCGAGACGCGAGTCGACCCGTCGACATCGATATCGAGCGCCTGCGCAGTCGCGCCAAACCGCATCGCCCCAGCGCCGCTGCTCGCCGGCGCGAATTCGTCGGACGGCCGAGTGTCGGACATGGGACCATCTTGAACCTCTCGGCCGCACTCGACAATCGTCGTGAAGCCCCTTGGCCGTTCATGCCCGATCTGCGAGCATGGGTCCGCGCGAGTCGACCAGGGGAGCGAATGAAGCGACGCACGGCATCAGTTGGCATCGCGGCGGCGGCCTTGCACTTCGCGGGTCGCTCGGCCGCACAGCGACCGAAGGGGAGTTCGCGTCGGCTCGGCATCCTGCTCTTGGACCGCCCCGAAAATTGGACGTTTCTCGGGCTGGAATTGCGCAAGGAACTCGCTGATCTGGGTTGGGTCGAGGGGACGAACCTGAGCCTGGATTGGCGGTATGCCGAAGGCGATCCGCAGCGTCTGCCGGCGCTTGCAGCGGCGCTGGCGCGCTCGGGCGTCGACGCGATCCTGACCCGCGGCACCCCCGCCACGCGGGCGTTGCAGCAAACGACGAAGACGATTCCGATCCTGACCGGTCTCGGCGACCCGGTTGATGGCGGGTTTGCGCAAAGTCTTTCACACCCGGGCGGCAATATCACCGGTGTCTCGTATGCGTTGGCGGAGACATCGCGCAAGCAGCTCGAGCTGCTGCGCGAAATGGTGCCGAGGCTGTCTCGGCTGACGTTCGTCATGGACGCCAACCGAAAGGCCTTTGCCGCTCAGATCACGCGGGCGGCGCAGTCCGCCGCACAGGAGTCGGCGATCTCGAGCCGGATCGTCTTCGCCGGCAACGCCGACGAGTTGCGCCAGGCGCTGCAGCCAGCCGTCACGGCGGGGGTGGATGCCGCTTTCGTCTACGGCATCGCGACGATCGAACCGGCTGAAGTCGCTTCCATCCTGCTGCGCGCGAAGCTGCCGGCGATCTTCGAGCATCGCAGTTTTGTCGATGCCGGTGGGTTGATGAGCTACAGGCTGAACTGGGAGAACCAGTCCCGGCGAACCGCGGCGCAGATCGACAAGGTATTTCGCGGCGAGAGCCCGGCGCTGATTCCGTTCGAGTTTCCGACTCGATCGGAATTGATCATCAATGCGACGACGGCCCGCGCGCTCGGCCTCGCGATCCCGCACAGCTTGCGGGTGAGAGCCGACGAAGTGATTGAATAGTGCGTGCCTGATCACGCCACCTGGCTCCGGCTCCGGCCTGCGACCCATTCGCGCACCGCTCGCACCACGCCCTCGTGCTCGCCGTATCGCCCGGGTCGCGGGTGTGGGGGCGCCGCTGAAATTCCAGGCAGGTGGCGCGCTGCCCCCGGTTGACCTTCGCGGCCCGCGGGCCTACAAGATCGCGCACGGCATGGCGCCGCCAATCGCATGGGAGTCCGCATGGAGCGTTTCGTTCGCAAGACCGACTACCGCGCGTTGTCGCTGCAGGATCTGCTCGACGCGCGCGAGCAGTACCAGGTCCACATCGCCAACCTGAAGACCGTGCTCGGGACCGCCGTGGGGCGCTATCGCATCCGGTTGAACGACGCGAACATCCACGACCAGTCGCTGAACGAGCAGCGACCGTCCAAGCGCCTGGGTCCGCGCACGCTCGACAACAGCGATATCCGGCCGTGGTCGTGGCCCTGCGTGCTGGTCTTCGTGAGCGAGTGGATCGCTCCCGACGTGCTGAGCAAACATCCCGAACTGACGGTTCCGCCTGTGCTCTACCTGCCCGATGGCCGGCAAGTTCGCACCTGCGTCGTGCTGGCGCGCCGACGCGTCACGAACCTGCCGCCCGAGGAGGCGGTCGCCTTCGCGACCAGCCTGATCGGCCCGGGCTTCCAGGTCTTCGCAGAAGATCAGGGCGTGACGCGCATGGGCGTGGCGTCTTCGATCGTCGCGGACGATGCAGGCGCCTACGTCCTCACGACCGGCCATGTCGCGGGCGCCGCCGATACCGAGGTCTATTGCGTGCTCCGCGGACGGCGCAAGGTGGTCGGCGTGGCCGCGGCCCGCAGTGTTGCGGCGCTGCCGCTGTCGTCGGTCTACCCGGGCTTTGCCGGGGGTGGCGCGCTGATCCGGCTCGATGCGAGGCTGGTGCGAATCGCCGATGTCAACAACTGGACCGCGCGTGCGATCGGCATCGGCGTGATGGGCGAACCGATCGATCTGAGCGCCGATACGCTCAACCTGAATCTGATCGGCTGTCCCGTCTTCACCGAGCTGCCCGGCGGCCGTCGCGTCGAGGGTGCCGTGCACGGCCTCTTCTACCGGCACGCCGGCCTGGGCGGCGCCGATACGTTGACCGAGCTGCTGATCGGCCCGCGCACGAACGAGGCGCGGGTGGATACGCGCCCCGGCGACTCGGGCGTCCTGTGGTTCTGGGACCATGTGGCCGATGCCAAGGCCGAACTCGAACCGCAAGGCGAGGCGCCGGTGGACGCGAAGAAGACTGCCGCTCGCCAGGTTGCCGAGTCGTACCGGCCGCTGGCGATCCAGTGGGGCGGACAGGGCTTCCTGACCGACGCTTCGACCACGGCCGAATTCGCATTGGCCACCAGCCTTAGCGCCATCTGCCGGGCGCTCGAGGTCGAGGTCGTGCGCGACTGGGCCAGCGACGAAAGCCGCTACTGGGCCAAGGTGGGCCACTACAAGATCGGCTATGCGGCCTGCTTCGCGCTGCACACCGACGCCGCCCGCACGCTATTCGCGGCCAATGCGACCTCCATCTCGGTATCGGACGAAGACATCCTGAACAATTCGCTGCCGAGCGCCTTGGACAAGTCGAAATTCATCGCGCTCGCCGACGTGCCCGATCTCGTCTGGCGCGTTTCGCGCGGCAAGGACAAGGCGAATCATTTCGCCGACATGGACGAGCCCGGCCGCGGCGCCTTTGCCGGCAAGACATTGATGCAACTGTGGGCGAGCAAGACCAACCGCTCGGCCAAAGTCTGGAACGATTTCTATTCGAGCATCGATCCGGCCCGCAAGCCCGAGCACCGCGGCGCCCTGCCTTTTCGCGTCGCGCAGCTGTACGACGTGATGGTGGCGGCCGTAAAGGCGAAGTCGCTGGCGGAATATGTGTGTGCGGCCGGCGTACTGGCGCACTATGTCGGTGATGCCTGCCAGCCGCTGCATGTTTCCTACCTGCACCACGGCCAGACCGACGACGCCGAAGACGACGGCGTGCATGCCGTGTACGAGGACGACATGGTGTCCTCGCATGCACCGCTCGTGGTTAGCGAGGTCAAGCGGCTCGTCGCGGCAACCCGCAAACCGCCGCCATTCACGGGCGCCGCGGGGGCGGCCGATGCGGTGGTGCAGCTGATGCGCCGCACCATCCGCAAGCTCCCGCCCGAGGACATCCTTGCCTCGTATGAAGCGCACCGCGGACGGGGTCAATCGAAGGCGATGTGGACCGATCTCGGCGACCGCACTCTCCGGCGCATGGCCGACGGCGCGGTCACGCTCGCGCTGATCTGGCAGTCGGCGTGGACCGAAGGCGGCGGCGAGGCGAAGGGCCGTTTCAGCAAGACCGCGCTCGCCACGCCGGTGGGCAAGCCGGCACTGAAAAAGCTCTACGACAGCAAGGCCTTTGCGGAATCGAGGTGGCTGAAGGACATGTAGTGCGCCGGCGCCGCCTTCCGGACCTCAATGCCCCATAGCGATTCGGTGGCCGACGCCGCAGAAGCCGGAGCGCTGCTTCGCAGGCGCACGGCCGTTGGCGCAACCGTTCGCACTCGGATCGCCTCGGAGCGACGGCTCGTCGGTCCGCTCCGTGGACCGGCCCGGCGAGTCGCAAAGCCTCTGATACCGTGATCGCTTCCTCGGCCGCCAACGACCCTCCCATGACCTTGCGCTCACGCCTGCTGCTGCTCACATTAGCCATCCTTGCCCCACCGGTCCTCGCCGCCGACCCGCCGTATCCCGACAACAAGCCGATCCGCCTCATCGTGCCGGCCGCACCCGGCGGTGGTGCCGATTTCGTCGCGCGCATCCTCGGCCAAAAGCTCGGAGAGTCGCTTGGCCAGACGGTCGTCGTCGACAACCGCGCCGGCGCTTCCGGAACCATCGCCGCCGACAACACCGCCAAGGCGGCGCCCGACGGCCACACCCTGCTGATCGGCCAGTCGACCAGCATCGTGATCGCGCCGCACATGTACGCCAAGCTCGGCTACGACACCCTGCGCGACCTCGCACCCATCACGCTCGTCGCGCAGGTGCCCAACATCCTCGTCGTGCACCCGAGCGTTAAGGCGGCGAACGTCAAGGAGCTGATCGCGCTGGCCAAGGCGCGCCCCGACCTGCTCAATTACGGCTCGTCGGGCAACGGCGCGCCGAGTCACCTTGCCGGCGAGATGTTCAAGAGCGCGGCAGGCGTGACCATGACCCACGTGCCGTACAAGGGCGCCGGGCCGGCCGTCAACGACCTCGTCGCCGGCCAGATCCAGATCATGTTCGCGCCCATCGTCGCCGTGCTGCCGCAGGTCAAGGCCGGGCGTCTGCGGGCCCTCGCGGTCACGTCGGCAGCGCGCTCGGCCGCAGCGGCCGAGGTGCCGACGCTGGCCGAATCGGGCCTGCCTGGCTATGAGATCAGCTCGTGGTTTGGGCTCTTCGCACCGTCCGGCACGCCGCCGGCCGTGATCGAGCGGCTGTACAAAGAGTCGGCCAAGGCCTTGCAGAGTGCCGACGTGCGCGAGCGTTTCGCGCATGAAGGTGCCGAGCCGGGGGGGAACCCGCCGGCCGAGTTCAGCGGCTACGTGAAGGGCGAGTTTGCAAAATTTGGAAGGATCGTGAAAGGGATCGGGATCAAGGCGGAGTAGGGGCAGGGCGGAGCTGGCGGAGTGCACCATAATGGTTGCACTTAGGTTGCGAAACACCGCCATGACCACGACGCTGACTCTGAAGAATATTCCCGACGAAATCTATGAACGCCTGAAGGCGTCCGCGGCGACGAACCGGCGCAGCATGAACAGCGAGGCCATCGTCTGCCTGGAGGCGATCCTGCTGCCCGCTAAGATCGAACCGGTCGAGCGGCTGGCGCGTGCCAGGGCGCTGCGCGGCGCTCTGCCCAAGGGCCAGTTCAAGGCGCGCGATATCGATGCGCTCAAGCGCGAAGGCCGCACTTGATCGTCGTCGATTCGAACATCCTGGCCTATCTGTACCTGCCGGGAGATCGAACCCGGGCAGCCGAAGCGCTGCTCGAACGTGAGCCGCGGTGGGCCGCGCCCCCGTTGTGGCGAAGCGAGTTCCGCAACATCCTCGCCGGCTTTCTGCGCCGCCGCAGCATCACGTTCGAGCAGGCCTGCAGCCTGCAGGACGAGGCCGAAGGCCTGCTGGCCGATTCGGAGTTCGAGGTCGACTCGAAGCAGGTCATGGCGCTAGTTCGGGACAGCGATTGCTCTGCCTACGATTGCGAATTCGTCGCCCTCGCAAAGGCGCTCGACGTGAAGCTCGTGACCGAGGACAAGAAGCTGCTGCGGGCGTTTCCGGCCTGCGCAGTGAAGCTGCCCGGATAAGCAGCGCGACCGTTCAAGCCTGCCGCAACGCCCCCACCGCGTCGAACAGCGCCCGCAACGTCGAGGCCTCGATCCCGCGCGTGATGAACACCAGCCGACTGCCCATGTCCTCGCTCGGCCATCGGTCGAGCGGCAGCGGCGGATGGAATACGTGCCCGACACCCTGCACGACGACCGGCTCGCCTTCCACGTTCACGATGCCTTTCACGCGCAACAGGTCGGCGCCGCGCAGCGAGATGACGAGTTCCATCGCGGCGGTGAATGTGGCCCATGTGAACGGCGCGTCGAAGCGCAGCGAGTGGGTCTGCACGCGCGGGTCGTGGCGGGGCGGCAGTCGTTTACCGAGGTAGGCCGGATCGATTGCCTCGGGTGATTGCTCATTGAGCTCGCCGAGGAAGCGCAGCGTCGCGTTACTGGCGCGCGCGCTGGCGAGGCCGATATCGATCAGCTGGCTCGGGTGAAGGTCGCCCATCGCGCAGCGCTGCACCTGGGCCGTGGCGTTGAGTTCGCGCAGCATCGCGTACAGCGTGGCGAGGCCGGCCTCGTCGGCCAGGTCGGCCTTGGTGATGAAGATGCGGTCGGCCAGCGCGACCTGGCGCTGCGCCTCGGCGAACTCAGTCAACTGCATCGGCGCGTTGACCGCATCCACCAGGGTCACGACGCCGTCGAGCCGGTAGTTCGCGCCGAGCATGGTGTCGCTCGCCAGCGTCTGGATCACCGGCGCGGGGTCGGCCAGGCCGGTGCTCTCGACAATCACGCGGTCGAAGTCATTGATGCGTCCTGCGCGGCGGTCGCCGAACAGTTCGCGCAGCGTCTCCTGCAGGTCGGTGCGCACGGTGCAGCACAGGCAGCCGTTGGCGAGCAGGCTGACGTTCTCGGACGACATCGCGACCAGGTCGTGGTCGATGCCGATCTCGCCGATCTCGTTGATGACGACGGCCACGCGGTCCATCGCCGGGTGCTTGAGCAGCCGTGCGATCAGCGTCGTCTTGCCGCTGCCGAGAAAGCCGGTGACGAGAGTGACCGGAATCTTGCCGGCCAGCGGGTCGCGCTGTGTGAAGGTCACGCCGCGCGACCAAGAAAGCGCCGGGCCGCCCCAAGCTTTCTTGCTCCCCCTCGGGGGGCCGGACGCCGCATTGCGGCGGCCTTGGGGGCGGTCATAAATTGATTTCCAGGATATAGAGTCCGCCGCCGAATCGGTCCATGGTGTAGACAATGCGGTTCTCGTCCACATACACATCGTTCAGCTGGATTGCCCCGGCTGGCGCGAGGCGCGGGGTGGCGGGGACGTAGTAAGCCACCTCTTCGACTGCATACGGATTGCTCGTGTCGTAGGCGCGAACGCCGGCATTGAAGAAGGTGCCGACGAAGAGCGTGTCGGACTGGAACGAGACCGGCAGCGGCAGGTTCTCGTGCAGGTTGTGCGCGCCGAAGCGGCCGCCGCGGTGCGCGAAGGCGTCGACCGGCGGAGCCGGGAAGGTCGAGACGGGGACCGGGTTGGCGTCCGATCGCGCATCGACCACCCAGACCAGCTTGGGCCAGTCGGCGCCGTCGTCCTGCACGCACTCGTCGCTGACGATCCACAGGCCGCGGTCGAACAGCGGCAGCACGGTGTGGGTGAAGCCGTTGAACGGCGGCGAGTGGTTCCACTGCGAGACGACCTGGATCTCGCCCGGGTTCGCGATATCCAGCACCACCGCGCCGCCGTCGATATAGCCGACATACGCGCGGTCCGGCCGCTGCGGAAAGACGTTGGTGTTGTGGGCGCGAAAGCCGGTATCGAACTTCGCCGGCAGGCGCTTCGGACGCGGCACCGTGTCGCCCACGCGGGTGCCGGGATACCACCAGCGGCCGGTCTCGACCGGCTTGCTCGGGTTCGAGATGTCGACGATGCGGTAGATCTGGTCGTCCTTCGGGTCGTGCGGCTGGAAGTCGGGCGCGCCCGAGGCCATGTGAACGGTCTTGCCGTCGACGAACCACACCGCATGCACGCCGCGCGAATACGGGCCCGAGCAATCGAAGTGCGAGATGAGGCGCGGCTGCTCGGGCTTGCTGATGTCGTAGACATTGAACCCGGCCGGCTTCATGCCGACTTCCTTGGTCTGGTTGGCGACCACCATGAGGTTGCCCACCACGTCGAGCGAGTTCGAGCGCATCTTCATGTGCGGCAACTCGGTCTGCACGACCACCCGTGGCTTGCGCGGGTCGCTCACGTCGACGCCGGTGAAATTCTTCGGCGCCGATTCGTGCGCCATCCACAGGATGCGCCGGCCGTCGTCGGCAAGTTGCAACGCAATGCCTTCGCCCATGCCGCCGAAGCCTTCGAGCTCGTGGTGCGCGAGCAGCGTCATGTTGCGGGCCATGGCCTGGTCCGGTCGGGAGACCGGACGGGAGAGGGGGCGTTTCGGTCCTGCGGTCATGCGCGAATCCAGGGGGTTCAAAGAGGCGCCGAATGTACACTTTTCGACCCTTGCGGCCGGGTCGCCGATGGGCTTGCCTCCGGCGCACCAAGGCTGTCGCGGCCGAATTCCAATCCTGCATCGAAAGGCCGACATGGCGCAGCTTGAATCACACGTCGAGGTCGATTCGCGCAGCGTCGCGCAGGCGTTGTTGGCGCGCGTGCAGGCAGCCTTCGATGTCGCGGTCAACGGCGTCGCGCAGCGCTGCGCGGCCGTCGGCGCGCTCGATGCCGCGTTGCTCGACGCGCAGCAGGGCGCGTGCTACGAACTCGCGCTCGCCAGCGCCGACCTGCTTGCCGCGCACGAGGTGCTGCGCGCCGAGGGCAGCGAGGTCGATGCCGCCGACAGCCTGGACGGCGGCCTGGCACTCGCCTTCGCCGCCGAGGCGATCGGCGGCGTGATCGCGAGAGTCGAGTCGGTCTTCATCGACCTGGGGCTCGACGCGACCGGGCTGCGGGCGATCTCCGCGGACGCCGGTTTTGCGGCCCTGCGCGCCAACTGCGGCGGCTCGGCGGCGCTGGCGCGGCTCGGCGCCGCGCTCGTGCAATCGAACGGCGAACTCGGGCGGGTCGTGCTCGACGATTCGGTCGCGCTCGCGCAGGACGCGTTCCGGCGCTTCGCCCGCGAGGTGGTCGCGCCGCACGCCGAACGCATCCACCGCCACGACCTGACCGTGCCCGAGTCGCTCCTGCAGCCGATGCGCGAGATGGGCGTGTTCGGCCTTTCGATCCCGCAGGAATACGGCGGCAGCGCGTCCGGCGGGCGCGGGGATACGACGCTGATGATCGCGGTGACCGAGGCCTTGTCGCAGGCTTCGCTCGCCGCCGCCGGCAGCCTCATCACGCGGCCCGAGATCCTGGCGCGTGCGCTCCTCGCGGGCGGCACGGCGCAGCAGAAATCGCACTGGCTACCCCGCATCGCGGCCGGCGACCCGCTGTGCGCGATCGCCATCACCGAGCCCGACTTCGGCTCGGACGTGGCGAGCCTCGCGCTGCGCGCGAGCAAGGTCGAAGGCGGCTGGCGGCTCGACGGCGCGAAGACCTGGTGCACCTTCGCCGGCAAGGCCGGGCTGCTGATGGTCGTCGCGCGAACCGACCCCGACCGTGCCGCTGGCCACCGCGGGTTGTCAATCCTGTTGGTCGAGAAGCCCTCGTTCGACGGCCATGAATTCAGCCACGTGCAGGACGGCGGCGGGCGCCTCACGGGCCGTGCGATCCGGACCATCGGCTACCGCGGCATGCATTCGTTCGACCTCGCGTTCGAGGGCTTCTTCGTCGCCGACGAGGGGGTGGTCGGCGGGCCGGCCGGCCTGGGCAAAGGTTTCTATTTCACGATGGCCGGAATGACCGGTGGCCGCATGCAGACCGCGGCGCGCGCCTGCGGCGTGATGCGTGCGGCGCTCGACGCGGCGCTGCAATACGCGCAGGACCGTCGCGTCTTCGATGCGTCGCTGATCGACTACCCGCTGACCCGCATCAAGCTGGCCCGCATGGCGGCGCGCTTCGTAGCCTGCCGGCGCCTGGCCTACGCCGTCGGCCGCTTGATGGACGACGGCGCAGGCCGCATGGAAGCGAGCCTCGTCAAGCTGCTCGCGTGCCGCTCGGCCGAACTCGTCACGCGCGAGGCGCTGCAGATCCACGGCGGCATGGGCTATGCCGAGGAATCGCCGGTCAGCCGCTACTTCGTCGACGCCCGCGTGCTGTCGATCTTCGAAGGCGCCGAGGAAACGCTGGCGCTGAAGGTGGTGGCGCGCACGCTTCTCGAAGTCGCGCTCGCAGGGCGTGCGGCGGCATCGACCTGAACGTCACGTCATGCGCTTGGCATACTGCCGCACCCCGTCCATCGCGCATTTCATGCCTGCTTCGCCGTCGGATTCGCCTGTCCCGTCCCGCCGTCGCTGCGCGCGCCGGTCGGCCCCGTCGAGTGCTTGACGACGCCGACGTCCAGGCGCTGTCGCAGGGCCGGCACGCCGATCCCTTCGGCGTGCTCGGACTGCATGCTGGTGCGCAGGGTGTGCTGTGGCTGCGCGCCATGCTGCCCGGCGCGCGGCAGGTGGCGGTCTATGGCGCAGGCCCGCGCGGCCGGCGCATCGGCGGGCTCGCGCAGCGCGACCCGGCAGGGGTGTGGGAAGCGCGGCTGCCGCGCCGCCGGTCGCGCTTCGACTACCGCCTGCAAGTCGAATGGGTCGGCGGCGCGTCGGGGCGCTATGCCGATCCGTACGCGTTCGACAGCCTGATTCCGCCCGACGATCTGCATTACCTCGGCGAGGGCTCCCATCTGCGCCCGTTCACCGTGCTGGGCGCACATCCGATCCGCGCGGGCGCGGTCGACGGCGTTCGATTTGCGGTCTGGGCGCCGCACGCGCAGCGCGTCAGCGTGGTCGGCGATTTCAATGCCTGGGACGGCCGGCGCCATCCGATGCGCCGCCACCCCGGCGGGGTGTGGGAGTTGTTCGTTCCGCACGCCGGCCTGGGCGATCGCTACAAGTTCGAGCTGCTCAGCCCGCACGGCGAACGCCTGCCGCTCAAGGCCGATCCGTACGCGCGCTCCGCTGAACTGCGCCCGGGTACCGCGAGCGTGGTCGCGCCGATGCCGCCGGCCGCCGCGCTGCCGGCGGGGCGCGCGCAGGCGAACGACCGGCACGCACCGATGGCGATCTACGAAGTACACCTCGGCTCGTGGCGGCGCCATCCCGACGGCTCGTGGCACAGCTGGGACGAACTCGCGCAGGCCTTGCCGGCCTACGCCGCCGACATGGGCTTCACCCACATCGAGCTGATGCCGGTGACCGAGCATCCGTTCGACGGTTCGTGGGGCTACCAGACGCTGGGCATGTATGCGCCGACCGCCCGCTTCGGGCCGCCGGAGGGCTTCGCGCGCTTGCGCGATGCGTGCCGTGCGCTCGGCCTCGGCTTGATCGTCGACTGGGTGCCGGCGCACTTTCCGGACGATGCCTTCGGCCTCGCGAAATTCGACGGCACGGCGCTGTACGAGTACGCCGACCCGCGCGAAGGCTTTCACCGCGACTGGAAGACGCTGATCTACGACTTCGGCCGCCCGGAGGTGCGCAATTTCCTGGTCGGCAGCGCGCTGTATTGGATCGAGCGCCAGGGCGTGGACGGGTTGCGCGTGGATGCGGTGGCGTCGATGCTGTACCGCGACTATTCGCGCGAGCCCGGCGAGTGGCTCGCCAATGTGCACGGCGGGCGCGAGAACCTGGAAGCAATCGACTTCCTGCGCCGCACCAACGAGGTCGTCGGCGGGGAGTGTCCGGGCGCGATCACGCTGGCCGAGGAATCGACCGCCTTTCCGGGCGTCTCCGCGCCGACCTATGCCGGCGGCCTGGGCTTTCACTACAAGTGGAATATGGGCTGGATGCACGATACGCTCGAGTACATGCGGCAAGACCCGGTGCACCGGCGCTGGCATCACGACCGCCTGCGCTTCGGTCTGGTCTATGCGTTCAGCGAAAACTTCGTGCTGCCGCTCTCGCACGACGAGGTGGTGCACGGCAAGGGTTCGCTGCTCGGCAAGATGCCCGGCCCGTCCGACGACGCCACCGACTGGCAACGATTCGCCAACCTGCGCGCCTACTACGGCTTCATGTGGGGCCACCCCGGCAAGAAGCTGCTCTTCATGGGCCAGGAATGGGGCCAGCGCGGCGAGTGGGCGCACGAGGCGGAGCTGCCCTGGGGCGAGCTGGCTGATGCGCGCCACGCCGGCGTGCAGCGGCTGGTGCGCGACCTGAACCGCCTGTACCGCGACGAGCCGGCGCTGCACCGGCTCGACGCCGACGCCGCCGGCTTCGAGTGGATCGATTCGCAGGATGCGCTGCATTCGACCTATGCCTGGCTGCGGCGCGACGGCGCCGGCGGGATGGCGATCGTGGTCTGCAATTTCACCCCGGTGCCGCGGCCCGATTTCCGCCTCGGTGTTCCCGACGGACCGTGGGCCTGGCGCGAAGCGATCAATACCGACGCCGCGATCTATGGCGGCAGCGGCGTCGGTAACCGGTCGCTCGCGCTGCCGGTCGACGAGGTGGCGAGCCACGGCCGGCGTTGCTCGATCCTGCTGGCGCTGCCGCCGCTCGCGGCGCTGATGCTGGTGCCGGCATGAGTGCATCGACGCTGCCGGTTCGGGCCGCCGGCGTGCTGCTCCACGTCACCTCGCTGCCAGGTCCGCACGGCAGCGGCGATTTCGGTCCGGCCGCATACCGCTTCGTCGACTGGCTGGCCGCGGCCGGCCAGCGCGTCTGGCAGATCCTGCCGCTGCAGCCGCCCGGCCCGGGCGACTCGCCGTACCAGAGCGTGTCGGCCTTTGCAGGCAGCCCGTGGCTGGTCGCGCTCGAGCCGCTGGTCGAGGCGGGTTGGCTGCAGCCGACTGCGCCGCCCCGGTTCGATGGCGCGCGCGTCGATCACGCCGCCGTCGTGCCATGGCGCGTGGCACGGCTGCGCGAAGCCGCGGCAGGGTTCGGGCTGCGTGCGTCCGCGCACGACCGCGCCGCGTTCGCACGCTGGTGCTCAGCGGAGGCGCACTGGCTCGACGATTACGCGCTCTTCATGGCACTCGCCGCCACGCACGACGACCGGCCGTGGTGGCAGTGGCCCGACGCGCTCGCCCGGCGCGATGCGAATGCACTTGCCGATGCGCGCGCCAAGGATGCGGCCGAAATCGGCTTCTGGCGCTTTGTGCAGTGGTGCTTCGATACCCAGTGGCGCGCGCTTCGGGTGCATGCGCGCAAGCGTGGCGTGGCCGTGTTCGGCGACCTGCCGATCTTCGTCGCCCACCACAGCGCGGACTGCTGGGCCCGGCCCGACCTGTATTTTCTCGACGCGCATTTGCAGCCGACCGTGGTAGCCGGCGTGCCGCCGGATTTTTTCAGTTCGACCGGCCAGCGCTGGGGCAACCCGCTGTACCACTGGGACCGCATGGCGGCCGACGGCCAGCGCTGGTGGATCGCCCGCGTGGCTCGCGCGCTCGCGCAGGTCGACCTGTTTCGCATCGATCATTTCCGCGGCTTCGCGGCGTACTGGGAAATTCCAGCGGCAAGCCCGACCGCCATCGACGGGCGCTGGGTCCGGGGCCCGGGCAAGGCCCTGTTCGACACCCTCGAAGCCGCTCTCGGCGCGCTGCCGATCGTGGCCGAGGACCTCGGCATCATCACGCCCGACGTCGAAGCCCTGCGCGACGACTGCGGCTTTCCCGGCATGCGTGTCCTGCAGTTCGCGTTCGGCGAAACTGCCAACCATCTGTTTCTGCCGCACCGCTATGTCACCAACAGCGTCGTCTATACCGGTACGCACGACAACGATACGACGGAAGGCTGGTGGCAGAGCGCGGGCGAGCGCGAGCGTGCCTTCGTCCAGGCCTACCTCGGGCCGGGCAACGAGGCCATGAGCCGGCGCCTGATCCGCGTCGCCTGCCAGTCGCTCGCGCGGCTGGCGATGTATCCGCTGCAGGATGTACTCGGCCTGGACAGCCGCCACCGGATGAACACCCCCGGCTCGATGAGCCGTGCCAACTGGTCCTGGCGGGTCGAGGCCGCCGCGCTCGACGCGACGTCGGCACGCTGGCTCGGCCGGCTCGCCGCAGCGACCGACCGGGCGCCCTTCGATGTGCTGCAGGACGAGTCCGAATGAGCCCGGCGAACGGCTATCCGCGCCTGCTCGGCGATGTGGGCGCAACGCATGCGCGCTGGGTCTGGCAGGACGCGCCCAGCGCGACGTTGCCGCAAGCGCAAACGTATCGATGCGACGAGTTCGCCTCGCTCGAGGCGGTGATCGCGCGCTTCATGGCCGACCGGCGCGTCGCACGGCCGCGCTGCGTGGCGTTCGGCATCGCGACGCCGATCGACGGCGACCGGGTCGCGATGACGAATCGGGAGTGGACCTTCTCGATCGCTGCCTTGCAGGCATCGCTCGGCGCCGAGCAATGCCTGGTACTGAACGATTTCGCCGCGCTCGCGGCCAGCTTGCCCTGCCTGGGCGAAACCGACCTGCGGCGCATCGGCGGCGGGCAGGTGCAGCCTGGCGCTCCGCGCGTTGTGCTCGGCCCGGGCAGCGGCCTGGGCGTGGCGGCGCTGGTGACGGGCGATGGGGGGCGCGAGATCGTCGTCGGCGGCGAAGGCGGGCACGTGACGCTTGCGCCAGGCGATGCGCGCGAAGCAGCAGTGATCGATTGGCTGCGCGCCGAACTCGGCCATGTATCGGCCGAACGGGCGCTGTCCGGGCCCGGTCTCGTGAATCTGTACCGAGCCCTGTGCGCGCTCGACGACCGGACGGCCGCGCCGTTCGCGCCGGCCGACATCCCGGCCCATGCATCGACGGATCCGGCCTGCGCCGAGGCCTTGCGACGCTTCGCCGGACTGCTCGGCAGCGTCTCCGGCAACCTCGCATTGACCTTCGGCGCGCGCGCGGGCGTGTATGTCGGCGGCGGCATCGTGCCTCGACTCGGCGGCGCCTTCGACTCGGCGATATTTCGTGCCCGCTTCGAGGCCAAGGGGCGTTTCGGGCCTTACCTCGAGCCCATCCCGACCTGGGTCATCACCGCGCCCGTCCCGGCGCTTCGCGGCGCAGCGCGGGCCCTCGACCGCCTCGTGGGTTGAAGCGGCGGAACGCTGTTCTCGTTCGGCAATTCGCGCGTCATCGGCGGGGAATCGCGTCAGCGCGGCGCCTCGCTGGCCGCTTCGCGAGCCTGGACCTCGAACACGTTGTCGACATAGGCCCGTCGCCCGCTCGCCCACTGCCACAGACTGGCCGCCGGATAGGCGACGAGGAAGAGCGCACCCCAGCGTTCGTACTGCGCGACGTGGGCACGCTCGTGGCGCCGCAGTCGCACCAATTCGGCCGCGTTCACGGCGCAGATCAAGTGGCCGAAGGTGATGGCATTGAACGGCAGCCGGCGAACCCAGATACGCCCAGGTTTGCGCCGCGCGAGCGCGATCTCGATGCAGCCGTCGACGATGCGGGCCCGCGCGCCGACCAGCAGTGCGGGCGCGAACAGGCACACGCCGAGCAGCGTGCAGGGCGCGGCCCAGGCGCACCGCGCGATACGCAGTGCGAGGTGCAACGGTTGCGGCAGGCGTGGGATTGGCAGCACCGGCGCAATGTAAGACGATCGCGGCGCAGTCGCCCGGCCGGCGCTTGCAATTCGAGCGTGTCGCGCCGGCCCTTCAGCCAACGGCTGCACTGCCGATCCGCCACCAGGCCGGCAGCAGCCGCGCGATTCCCGGGTGGCGGTAGCGCTCGTCCATCAGCCACAGGGTTCCGCGATCGTCCGGACCGCGGATCACCCGGCCCGCTGCCTGGACCACCTTTTGCACCCCCGGCACCAGATCGGCATAGCCGTGGCCGGCACCGAACAACGCATCCAGTCGGGCGCGAAATTGCGTCTGGATCGGGCCTGGCGGCGGCAGTCCGAGCGTGGCGACGAAGGCGCCGATGAGCCGCGTGCCGGGGAGGTCGATGCCTTCGGCAAAGGCGCCGCCGAGAACCGCAAACCCGACGCCGCGTCCGCCGGAAGCGAAGCGTTGCAGGAAGTCGCGCCGGGCGGGCTCGTCCATCGCGCGCGCCTGGCGCCACTGCGGCAGTTCGGGCGCGCGCTGTGCGAGCCGCGCGGCGGCTTGCTCCAGATAGTCGAAGCTGCTGAAGAAGGCGAGGTAGTTGCCGGGTTGCCGCGCGAATTGGCGCGCGACGAGGTCGACCACCGCATCGAGCGAGGCCTGCCGGTGCGCAAAGCGTGTCGAGACCCGATCGGCAATGCGGACGTCGAGCTGCTCGGCCGCAAAGGCCGGCGGCAGATCGATCCAGGCCGTGTCGTCGGGCAGGCCGAGCAGATCGCGCGCGTAGGCGGGCGGACCGAGCGTGGCCGAGAACAGCACCGTGCTGTGACAGGCCGCGAAGCGCGGGCGCAGGAAGACCGCGGGCACCACGTTGCGGATCGAGAAGATGGCGTCAGCTATAGGCGCGGTGGGATCGTTGGCGTCGTCCAGGATCGAACGCTGCGCCGCGTTGCCCGCTGCTGTTCCGGCATCGAGCCGGGGCCTGGCGTCGCGCTCGATATCGAAGATCGAGTGCGTGTCCAGGCGCTCGACGGCGCGCTGGAATCGCAGCGCCTCGAAATAAAATCCGAGCAGCGCGCCGGGCGGCCCGGCGGCCGGCGTCAGCGTCTCGAAATGGTCGGCCAGCGCGGCGTTCAGCGCCTGCAGCGCATCGCGCAAGGGCGCCGGCACTTCGGTGTGGGCCGCATAGTCGGTGCGCTGCGCGGCGACGCTGCGGCGCGCTGCGTTCAGCAGCCTTCCGATCG
>JBDSEG010000143.1:0-9516 GCA_039920165.1 Burkholderiaceae bacterium | reverse complement strand
CGCTATTTCAGGACCGTGTACAAGCCCTACGGCGCGATGAGCGATGCGCAGTGGCGGCGCCTCACCGAGACCTCGACCCGGCGCCTGCCCGACGGCCGCGTGACGCCGCACTACGACCCGAAGATGGTGATGCAGTTCACCCACCACGACGACGACTACGTGCTGTGGGACGCCTGGGACAGCCTTGATATCCCGGTGCTGTGCCTGCGCGGCGAACACTCCGACCTGCTGCTGCCCGAGACCGCCGAGGAAATGCGCCGGCGCGGTCCGCGCGCGGTCGTTGCGACCATCGCGGGCTGCGGTCACGCGCCGAGCCTCAATACCGCCGAGCAGTTCGCGCTGGTCGAGCGCTTCCTCGCCGCCTGATCCCCCACTGCCCGACTCGCTCACTCAACCAGGAGATGCCATGAAGTCATTTACCCGCTTCGTCTCGGTCGCCATCGCGGTACTCACCTGCGCACTCGGCGCCCGTGCCGGCGGCACGGTCGGTACCAGCCTGCCAGCCGACTTTCCGGTCATCGTCGATGCCTCGCTCGGCAAGCCGGTGATCGGCTTCGGCGCGGCCGGTCCGGTGGTGCGAACGCCGGTCATCTTTCTGCATGGCAACAACGACGTGCCGTTCGCCACCGCCTGCTCGGCCAACGGCCGCATCCACGCCTTCGCCCAGTATTTCGCCGACCGCGGCTATGCGCCGAGCGAGCTGTGGGGCCTAGGCTACCAGGGTGACCAGTGCGACCTCGCCGCCGACAACACCCGGCGCTCGGCCTTCGCGCATACGGCGACCGCGAACGTTCCCGACCTGCGCCGCTTCGTCGAGTCGGTGCTCGACTACACCGGCGCGAAGGAGGTCGATATCGTCGGTCACAGCCTCGGCGTGGTGGTGGCGCGCGAATGGATCCGCCAGGACCGCGCGCAGCGCCTGGTGCGCCGGCTGGTCGCGGTCGACGGCGCGAACCACGGCATCATCAACTGCTCGCCCAACCCGCTCAATTACTACCAGCTCGTCGCCTTCGGCGGCTTCGTTCCGGCGAGTGCGGTGTGTCAGGAACTCGGCTCGCCGAATACCGCCTTCCTCAAGCGGCTGAACCAGGTCGACGAGACGCCGGGATCGACCCGCACGCTGGTGATCCGCAACGCCGATACGAGCTTCGTCTATTTCTCGCGCCAGGACGGCTTCTTCACGGCGGTGCCGGCCGAAGACGTTTACGGCAAGCTGGTCGATTTCTCGAACAGCGCGAGCCTGCGCGGCGCCCACCAGCTCGACCTCTTCGGCCAGGGCGCGTTCGATGTCTCGGGCCTGCGCACCACGCACCTCGGCATCCTCAATTCGCCGCAGACCTGGGCCGCGAGCTTCGATTTCCTGACCGATCCGTCGCACCGGCGCTGATGATGCGCCGTGCGCCTACATCGGCGGGCGCACGCGCAGATCGGGCTTGGGGACGGACTGGAACGTGAGAGGCGGCCTGCGCGTCCGCGCCAGCCGGTCCAGCGCGTCGAGCATGGCGCGGATCGCCTGCTGCTCTTCGGCACTCAGCACCTCGTCGTAGCCGGGCATCACCTCGATGCCCGCCCGTGCGAGCAACTCGGCGTAAGGCGTGGCGTGGGGCAGGTCGTTCGACAGCGAGAAAGCGATGCCGATCGATTTCTCCTGGATCGCCTTCAGCAGCACCGCCAGGCGGATCCAGCGCTGCTCGTCCCAGCCGCGCGCCTGAGCGTGGCCCCGCGCCGGGGTGTCGAAAGCGCCGATGAGCCGGTCGATCGCAGCCACGCCGCGCTGCGTCACTTTCTCGATCGTGCTGGCTTCCATGTTCAGGTTCATGCCGCCTTCTTCATCGGTCAGCCGCACGCGCGCGATCCGGTCGCGAACGCCGGGCATGCGGCTCAGTGCGTTGTCGTTCCAGTTCTGCATCGACTTGATCATCGCGATGAAGAAGCCGCCGCAGCGCGAACTCGAATCGGCCTTGTCATCGAAGCGGTTCCAGCGTTCGCCGTAGCCCTCGCCGTAATGCCGCGGCAGGTAGACCCAGTCGTCCTTGCGCTCGGGGATTCGAGGTTCCAGATCGATACCGAAGGTCGGCCACGACGGAACCAGACCGTCGAAGAGGTGCATCGGGAAATTCGAGCACAGTCCACCGTCCGAAAACCAGCAGCGACGAAAGGTGCGCTTGCCTCGCGGCGCGTCGTAATGGATCGCCCACAGCGGCACGCCGGCAAAGAGCACCGGAAAGCTCAGGCTCATGCGTGCGGCGAGGATGACCGGAAAATCCCTCGGCTGCGGCAGCTCGACCATCTCGGCCGCATTCGAATCGGTCGCTGGCGGATCGCGCCCCTTGTCGTTCGGATCGGCAACATACCGCGTGCCCTTCGTCACCATCCACTGGGTCACGGCCTCGGGCAGATAGCGGCCGATCTCGGCCACCTTGAAGAAGAGCCGCTCGTCGACACGCAGCGATCCGCCGTCCGTGCTCTTTTCGGCCAGGGGAAAGATATAAGGCCGCCCCTGCGAGAGGTTGGTCGAGAACATTCGCAGGTCGATCGAACGGATGCCGGGATCGGCTTGCTTCCATTGCTCCGGCATGCCGGGCGCGTCCCAGAGCATCCCGAAGGTCAGCGGAGTGGCGGTTGGGTCGAGTCCGGCGGCGCGCTGGATCCGGTCGTGCAGCCAGGGAACGAGCGCCGGGAGCTTCGAGCCCGGCGCCGTCATGCCGGTGCACAGACCGAATCCGTTGGCGACCATGTTGTGCGTCACGTCGAAATATACGAAGCTGCCGATCAGCACGAGGGGCGCGACGACGAGCGCCAGCACGAAGGCGAGCCAGCCGCCAATGAAATACGCCCCCATCGCGAGCCCCGCGGCGGCCAGCGACGCGAGCCAGTAGCCGGCGACGAAGCCCCACAGGATTCCCATGATGCGGGTCGACGTGCGCGCCCGGTTGAGCGACTTCTCGAGCACCGCGAACAGGCGACCGAGCCCCGGGTCGGGCTGGAAGAGCGTGACGAGCCGGCGCCGGTCTGGAGCGACTTCCTGCCCGAGTTCGGCCGACAAGCCCTTCAGAATGTCAAAGCCCGCTCGCGATCCGTTCGTGCGCCGGTTGTATTCGGCCGCCGCGGTGAGCGCCGCGGCAATCGCCCCAGCCGAGGTGCCGCCGATGCTCTTGAAGCGGTAGTGGTGCGACAACTTCTCGATCGCCGCCGGGTACACCACGCCGCTCGTGATGCCGCCTTTCATGACGAGATCGCAGAACTTGTCTGCGGCCGGTTCAAGGCCCGATTCGAAATCCATGGCTCACTCCTGCGCCGGCGCGAGGTCGGCCAGCGACGCGGCAAAGGTAGCGCAGCTTGCGAGCGAATCGAACCTCTCGATTGAGGATGCGCCGGCCGGGGTCAGGGCCGCCTGGCCGGCGCGTGCTCGATTCGCTTGTCGGGCCCGATCCAGATCAGCGCAGCGACGACATGGAGCTCCTGCGCGATCCACGGTCGCCACGCGGTCGGTGCGATCGCCGCCCGGTACGACACCGGCGAGCGCTTGCCCTTCCAGTCGCTGCCGACGGCGCGGCCGTTGCGCGGCAGTCGCAGCAACGCTGTGCCAAACTGCGCCGCAGCACACCGAAGAACCTGCACGGCCGACCCGGCTGTCGGTCGTGGTGCCGGATCGGAGTCATCGCGATGCAAGCTCGACGCACCTTCATCCTGGCCCTGGGGGCATCGCTGCTCACCCCGATGGCCATCGCCCAGACCGTTGCCGGCGCCGCCGGCAAGGCGAACAAGGTCGTTTTCCAGGTCAGCGATGCCGACCCCGCGAAATGGAACCTCGCCCTGAACAACGCGCACAACGTGCAGCAGGACCTGGGTGCCGACAAGGTCGCGATCGAAATCGTTGCCTACGGCCCCGGCATCGGCATGTTGAAGTTGGACTCGGTGTCCGCGACGCGCGTCGGCGAGGCGATGGGCAGCGGCATCACGGTCGTGGCATGCGAGAACACCATGCGCGGCCAGAAGATCACTCGCGACGACATGCTGCCCAAGATCGGCTATGTATCGGCCGGCGTGGTCGAGCTGATGCAGAAGCAGAAGGACGGCTGGGCCTATATCCGGCCCTGAAAGGCCGAGGGTGGGCATCGTGCCGGCGCACCGGATCGCCTTGCGCGGCGGCGTCGGATCAGCGCGGGCCGATCGCCCCCGCCAGCGGCCAGTCGGTATCGCCGACGCGCTTCAGGTTCATCTCGAAGATGCGCAGCGGCGGCTGTCCGGGAACGACGCGCTCGCCGATTTCGTGCAGCGTACCTTCGCGAATGACCGCGGTATAGCGGATCGTCGCCGGGCCGGCCGGAATCTCCCAGGCATAGCCGTCTGACGTCGGCCGGAACGCGAAGTCGCCCTGCCGACCCTGGGCATACGAATGGAACGAATAGGTGCGCGCGGCCGGGTCGTACGACACGATGCCCATGGCATTGAAGGTGAGCCGTCCATCGTCGCCGTGGCCACGGCCCTCGATCACCTTGAGCGAGCCTTCGAGAAACGGCCCGATGCGCTCGGTCTGCACGAACTCGCGCTTGTCTCCGTTCGGCGTCAACACCCAGGCCGGGCCGCGCCAGGCACCGTCCATCGATTGCAGCGCCGTCATCGCCTGGCGCTGCGCAGCGATTGCCGCAGCGGGGTCGTGACCGACTTGCGCCGATGCGGGATGCGAGGCGGCCAAGGCGAGCCCCGCGACCCTACCGGCGACCCTGCGATGGCGTGGGTTCATCGGATCTCCGGGCTGCGAATGATCGTCACTTCGAGTAGTCGTACAGCGGCTTGCCCTTGTCGACGATATGAACCGTGAACAGTTTCAAGGGGGTCGCACCGACGACCTTGAAGCCACCATGCTTGATGTCACGCAGATTCAGGAGCGTCGCGCCGGTCGGAAGCGGCGCCGCATCCTTGCCCGGTGACTGAACCATCGCGCCTTGGACGACGTACGCTGCCTCGATGCCATGATGAAAGTGAAGGTCGATGGCTTCGCCGTCCTTGTACTCGGCGGTCGAAGCGATGACTTCCATTCCCTGTGCGCCACTCAGATCGGCGCGTTTCTGTTCCTTTCTTTGCGCCGAATCACTCGCGGTCTGTGCGACGAGCCCCGTCGTGAGTCCAGCGCCGAAAATAACCAGGGCCGTGAAGGAACGGATCAACGCAGAATGTTTCATTCGTATCTCCTCGATGCGGGTCGCATCGGGCACAAGTATGCGACATGAGCGACGCCCTCTGAGGGGCAGGCGCGCGCCGGTGACGCGAAGGATCAGGCTTTGTTTTCCAAGTCCGTCTGGCCGTCGATCGACGGCACATCGTGGGTCTCGAACGACGCGGGAAGCGCGAGCTCGAGCATTTCCACATCCTCGCTGTGACCGACCTCGCGGTGGCGAATCTGCGGCGGCTGATGCACGCACGAGCCCGCTTCCAGGCGCACGATGCCCTGGCCCTCGTATTCGAACCCGATCCAGCCCTTGAGCACGTAGACGAGTTGGAAGGTCGTCGTGTGGGCGTGCGGCTGGCTCGAAAAAGCCTTGCCTGACGCAGCGCGAATGACGTGCGCCACGACCCGGCCATCCGTTGCCTTGGCGATGCCGAGATCGCGGTATTCGAAGAACGAGCGAAGCCCGCGTGTGAACTGCGCATCGCGCGCATGGGTCGCTACAAAGCCCTGGGTCGTCATGGATGCTCCTCGGGAAAAGTTCGGCCGCGGCCGAAGCTGCGGACCGATTGAATCACGATGACAAAGTGTGCTCGGCAACGCACGGCGGGTCGACTCCAAAGAGCTCATCGCCTCGATTGCCCAATGATGCGGCCGGATGAACCGGACAGCACGGTGGTGTCGATGAGTGCTTCGTCGTGCGAGCGAGCCGTCAAATTCGGCGCAGCAGGAGAAAGATGCCCACCACGACGAGGACCATCGGCCACCAGCGGGTAAACAAGGGGCCGAGTGGCGGAAGCAGCCCGAAGTTGGCCAGCAGGATCAGGATGCCCAGCGCGATAAGAATCAGTGGGACGAGGACGGTCTTGGTTCGAAACGGCGAGCGCGGGCAGCCCGGCATTCAGGCCGCGCAGCACTTCATAGTGAAGAACCGTCGTGGAGACCACGAGCAGGCAACACACGGATACGACGAAGAGCATGTGCGGGCGAGTGTTGCGGGAGCCAATATCAGAGCGAGGCGGGCGACAACGGCCCGGCCACGAAAGCGAGGACGAATCGCCCGCCCTCAACGGCCCGAGCCGTCGCGATTGCGTTTGCCCCGCGGCCGCGGACGCAGACGTTTCCCGCCCCGCGCCGTGCTACTTGGCGACGACCGCTTCGGACAGGCCGGAGAGTGCCTTCTGAAGATTGGGGACAGCGGGGCAACTCGAAGCGCCATGGCGCTTCGCAATGAACGCCGGATCGTTGTAGCTCAGCCAGACCTGACCGGCTGCGTCCTCCCACACCAAAGCCTTCAGCGGGAGGTCGATGCCCACCGACTGCGCGCACTCCATCAAGGGTGTGCCGCCTTGCGGATTTCCGAAGATGAGCAACTCGGTAGGCCGCAAGGTCTTGCCGATCTTTGCAGCGCCGGCGGCGTGATCGATTCGCGCAAAGACATTCAGCCCACGCTGCTTGACGGTCTCCTCGAGCCGATCCATCGTCGACTTGGCGCTGTGCGGGCTCTTCAGGTCGACCAATCCCTCGATCGCGTGCGCAGACAGAGCCGTGCATGCGGTGGCCGCTACGATCAAATTACGTAGGTAATGCATTTGGATCTCCCGGTTGAAAAGTGGTAGCAGTGAAGCTGAGCCGATGCGATGCGGGCCGCGCGAGCGCCGGCACAGGCCTGGGGCAGACGCGATTCGCCACTCACCCCTTCCTGCCGCCCATCACGAGCAGGAGGCCGCCAACGGCGATCGCCCCCACGCCCGCCCAAAGAGGAATATTGACCGACTGCCTCTCTTGTGCCGTGACCTCGAGGGGGCCGAGCTTCACGACGGTCGTATCCTTGGTATAGCTGAACCCGCCATAGGCAAGGCCCAGAATGCCGGCCACGATCAGCGCAATGGCCACGAACTTGACGGATGTCATGTTGCCTTCTCCTGAGTCCAGCACAGGCCCATCACCGGCGGCGCCGGGACGTGTGCGGATGGACGATTGAAGCACAGGCGTTGTGACGGACCGCCGGCCCCTGCACGCCTCTCGTCGTTCGCTCCGCGCCGCACGCCAACCCTGGGGATACCGGTGCGACGGCAGGGCGGATGATGGGCGCGATCCCCGAACGCCCCTAAGGTTCCGACTTGGCAGCGCCTGGTTTAGGCGAGACGCTAGCCAGCGTCGCGAGGCCGGCCATGAGCGACCTTGATTCCGTACTCGGCTCGAAGCTCGTGAAGCGGGGTATGGAGATGCGGTGCATGGCTTGCCCACGGCCAGCGCCGGACTTGCAGCGCGCAGCGCCAGACGGTGCGCGCAATCAGCCAGGGAGCCATCAGAAGCGCAAGCAAGGTATCGGCAAGCGGCAGCTTGCGATAGATGTCCAGGCTTTCGTGATGCAGGTAGCCCTTGAGGATGGACACTCCGCCCGTGGTACCGCACAGGCTCGCCAGCTTGACGATGGCCTCATCGGGCATGGTCGTTCCGCAGCCGTAGAGAACGTGAACCACGTCGTGGGAGTGGAAGAACCGGCGCGCCTCGGGCGAAAGATCGCCACTTCGCTTCAGCGAAGGATTCTGGGCGTAGTACTCGGCCAGGCCCTCAGCAAGGCTGAGAGAGCTGGCCTGATCTTCGAACGCGTGAGGCATTTCTGGAAATCGAATGCGCGACGATAGGGAGTGTTCGGGTGCGCCAGCGAAGCCCAGCTTCCACATCTGCCACATGATCCAAGACGGCGGCGATGGGATTGCCAGGAGGATTCACCGGCGGGCCTCAAAAACGTTCGACTCTCAACCGCGCGCGAAGGCTGACGACGATAGCAGCAGTGCGTCGGCTGCTGCGAAGGGTTGGGCATCACGGTTCAGCAATGGAGCGACATCATTGCTCCGCGGCGTTCAATGGCGGACGGTTCTTGCGGTAGGAATTCTTCAACGCGATCTTGCCGTCTCGAAAGGTGAATAGATCGCAACCCTGCATCTCTATGCGAGTTCCGTCCTTTCGTGTTCCCGTGAATGTCCACTCCGAGACACCTCGTTCCCCCTGAACAAAGTGACGCGCATTGCCCCAATGAGCGTTGGGGTAGGTCGTCCAAACTTCCGCAAATCCAGATCGCACGGCATCATGTCCCGCGTAGCGGGTTCCACAGATGTCCGCGCCCGCCGAGGCCTCGAACACACAATCCTCCGTCATGAATGACATGAGCGCATCGATATCGTGGCGATTCCACGCGTCGGCGAAGGCATCCAGCATTCTTGCGGTGACTTCAGCAATCACGTTCGACATGACCTGTCCTCCTGTGCAAACCTGTTCAAACGAGCGCTTCCATGACGCCCAGCGATTGAGCCGAAGGGCAGCAGTGCAGGACGCCAGGACCGCGCAGTGGATGATAAAAATCGCCGCCGCGCGGGCCGGGTGGCGCGCCGTTGGCGCTCCGCTCGAGCGAGCGATTTTAGGCATTGACTTCGCTTGGATCGATGTCGAAGTGAAGCACCTCTTCACGAGTGCCGAGCTTCGCGTACAGCGCGATCGCCGCGTCGTCACCATGGTCGGCGTGGGCGAAGATGCCGTAGATGCCCCGCCTTGTCGCGATGCCCTTCAACTCCTTGATCATCGCCGTGGCGACACCTTTGCGTCGATAGGCTTCGGCGACGGCCAGGTCGTAGATGTAGAACTCGGAGCGACGCTGCTCGAACTTCGGGAGGATGTAGCCAGCAATTCCGCCGATGACATCTTCGTGTGAGAGCGCGGCCACTGCGATGAAAGTCTCACAATCCAAAAGCTGCCTCAGGTATGCGTCATCGGGCTGCTTCGCACAGTACGTCTCGGGTTCATCGAAGGCATGGGCGAAGAGGCCCAGCATCCGGCGCATCGCAACGACGTCGATGCTCGACAGGGCGCAAACCGTTGCGATGCTGGAAATGTGCTCGAGTTTGGGAGTGGGTTGCTCGCGCCGGCTATCGTTTTACATAGGCGGAGGATTGACGGACCCCGAAGCGGCTGGCAAGACGTCCCCTCGATCAACGGTTAGGTGCCACGGCCTCTTATGGGAGTGGGCCGATGCGTGAGAGGAGCGATGCCCGGCCGCGGACAGCACTGATGATTGCCTCTGCACCCAGAAAGCCGACGACGATCGCGGCGATAGCCGCTCCGATTGGTGTGGAATTCCATGCCGTTGCGAGAATCATAAGTGCCAAGGCAATGACAAATACACCGAAGATCGCGGTGACGGTTCGGCTGGAGTTCACTTGCGGCATCGACTTTTAGAACGTTTGAGCTGATCGACCCGCGCCCGCAGGATGCGTAAGGCTGCGAATGAAATGATAGTCTGGCACGGTATGCCGGCGCGGGTCCGCTTCGAGCGATGGGTTATG
>JBDSEG010000142.1:0-4271 GCA_039920165.1 Burkholderiaceae bacterium | reverse complement strand
CCTGACGCAGCCCTTCTTCACGACCGAGCAGTTCACCGGCCTGCGGGGCAAGCTGGTCAGCCTGGCCGATGCACTCGACGGTTGCGAACGCATCCTGCGCGACGAGTTCAAGGACCGGCGCGAAAGTGCGTTGTACATGATCGGCGCGATCTCGGAGGCAAAGGCGGACGCAAAGACCGACGCGGACGCCGAGGCGAAAGTCGATGCGGGCGATGCAAAGGGCGATGCAAGAGCGGCGACTTTGACGGCACCACCCGAGGTGGCCCATGCGTCTTGAAGTGTTGCTGCCGCTCCGGGTTTTCGCCGACGTAAGCGACGTGTCGCGCATCGTCGCCGAGACACGCGACGGCTCGTTCGGCCTGTTGCCGCACCGGCGCGACTGCGTCGCCGCGCTGGTGCCGGGCATCCTGACCTTTGAGAGCGAGGCCGAGGGCGAAGTCTTCGTCGCCGTCGACCAGGGTGCGCTGACGAAAGTAGGCGACACGGTGCGGGTGGCCGTGCGCCGCGCCTCGCGTGGTACCGACCTGGCGCAGCTGCGTGACTCGGTGCAACGCGACTACCTGACGCTAGACGCCCTGGAACAGGGTGCACGCGCGGCCTCGCGCAAACTGGAAAGCGGCTTCGTCGGTCGCTTCGCGAAGTTTCACGGTGAATGAGCCGACAACGGACAAGATGCTAGTCGACCAGATCGGCGCCAAGGCTGCGCGCAAGCTCCGCGCGCGCCGCGACGGCGCACCCGGAGTTTGGTCGGGCCTCGGTATGATGGGCTTGATCGGGTGGTCGGTCGTGGTGCCGACGTTGGCGGGCGCGGCGCTGGGCATCTGGCTCGATTCGCGTCACCCCGGCGCACATCCCTGGTCGCTGGCGTTGTTGATGGCCGGCTTGGTGCTCGGCTGTCTGAACGCCTGGCGCTGGGTGGCCAAACAGGATAGCGCGATGCACGCAGCCGATGGAGCGGCCGATCACGAGGCCGACGGCTGACCGGCGATGGACGACGTGCTCCCACTGATGCTCGCCAGCGCTGCCGGTGCCATGCTCGGTCTGCTCTTTTTCGGCGGCCTGTGGTGGACCGTGCGACGGGCGTTCGATTCGCCTTGGCCGGCGCTTTGGGTCGGGGGCAGCTTGCTGCTTCGCATGGGGTGTGCCGCAGCCGGATTCGTCGTCGTCTCCGCGGGCGATTGGCAGAAGCTGCTGTCGTGCCTGCTCGGCTTTTGGGCCTCCCGCTGGCTGGTTGTTCGTCTGACCGCTCGTCTGGCGGCGGAGCCCTCATGCGTTTCGCGCCGCTCCGAAGGCTTCGGCGGCGGCGACCCGGACCCGACCTGACCCACCATGCGCCTCGGCCCCGATCAACTGGTCTTCTGGCAGTACGGGCTGTTCAGGCTCAACGGTACCATCGTGTTCACGTGGGCCTTGATGGCCGTGCTGGTGCTCGGCTCGATGCTGATAACACGCAGGCTCTCCAGGGACCACCAGCGCTCGCGCTGGCAGAACGTGCTGGAGATCGTGGTCACCGGCATCACGCAGCAGATCCGCGAAGTGGGTCTCGAGCGGCCCGAGCGCTACCTTGCCTTCCTGGGCACGCTGTTCCTATTCGTCGCCGCCGCCGCGCTAGCGACCGTCGTGCCGGGCTATGAGCCGCCGACCGGATCGCTGTCGACCACCGTCGCGCTGGCGCTGTGCGTCCTCGTCGCGGTGCCGCTGTTCGGCGTCCGCGAACAGGGCCTCGCGGGCTATCTGAAGTCCTACCTCGAGCCGACGTTCATCATGCTGCCGTTCAACGTTATCAGCGAAGTTTCGCGCACGCTGGCACTCGCGGTGCGCCTGTTCGGCAACATGATGAGCGGCGCGATGATCGTCGGCATCCTGATGACGATCACGCCGTTCCTGTTTCCGGTGGTGATGACGCTGCTCGGCCTTCTGACCGGCATGGTGCAGGCGTACATCTTCAGCGTCCTGGCGGCGGTCTACCTCGCTGCCGCCACACGGCCGACGCCGCAGCAAAACCTCCATGCCGCGGCCACGCCCTGAACCCAGAAGGAAAACTCCATGGACAACCTGACCCTCATTGCCGTGGTATCGATCGTCATCGCCGGCATCACGACCGGCTTTGGCACCATGGGGCCGGCGCTGGCCGAAGGCCGTGCTGTGGCGACCGCGCTGACGGCGCTCGCCCAGCAACCCGATGCCTCGGCGACAATCACTCGCACCCTCTTCGTTGGCCTGGCGATGATCGAATCGACGGCGATCTACTGCTTCGTGGTATCGATGATCCTGATCTTCGCCAACCCGTTCTGGAATGCAGCGGTCGCAAACGTTGCAGCAACTGCAGGCAAGTAGGCCATGTTGATCGACTGGTTCACCGTCGCAGCGCAGGTGCTCAACTTTGTCGTCCTGGTCTGGCTGATGAAGCGCTTTCTTTACCAGCCGGTGCTGAATGCGATCGCAGCGCGCGAGAAGCGCATCGCCGACCAGATCGCCGACGCCGCGAAGAAAGAAGCGCAGGCGGCGACCGAACGCAAGACGTTCGAGGACAAGAACACTGCTTTCGACCAACAGCGCGCCGGCCTGCTAGACAGGGCCACAGCGGATGCCGAGGCCGAAGGCCTGCGCCTCGCCGACGAGTCCCGGAAGGCAGCCGAGGCGCTGGCGGCGCAACGCCAGCAGGCACTGGCCGCGCAGGCCGCACGCCTACAGCAATTGATTGCTGGCCGCGCAGCGCACGAGGTGTTCGCCGTCGTACGCAAGACGTTGACCGATCTGGCGAACGTGAGTCTGGAAGCTCGCATGGTCGAGGTCTTCACCCGGCGCTTGAGTGAACTGCCCAGCCCCGCCAGGAACCAGCTCGGGGCGGTATTGAAGGGAGGCGCCGAACCAGCCCTCGTTCGCAGCCACTTCGAGCTAGCCGCCGATCAACATGCGGCAATCCAGGACGCGATCAACGTGGCCTTCTCGGCCGACGTGCCGCTACGCTTCGAGACCGCAGGCGATGCCGTCTGTGGCATCGAGCTGAGCGCCGGTGGCCAAAAGCTCGCCTGGACGATCGACGAGTACCTGCGCGATCTCGAGAACGACGTGGCCGCGCTGCTGGCGCAGAGTGCCAAGCCGGTCGCCGTGGCCAAAAGCCCCGAGGCACGGCAGCCCGGTGCTGCGCCGGCGCCTCGCGCTGATCCGGTCGCGGCGTGAGCCCGCCAAGCCGTCGCGGAGGAAGGGACCAGAGCGAGCACGAAGGTGCCCCAGTGATTAGCGCGCCCGACGCGCTGCGGGTCTTGGAGGAAATCAGCTTCGCGGCGAAAGCGCTCGAGCAGGGTTTCGCCGGTAGTGCGCTCGATCGCGGCTTCGCCGCACTCGCGCAGGCGCGCACAGCGTTTGCGCCGGAACTCGTGCCGCGCGAGGTCGGAACCATCACGCAGGTGACCACCGGCATCGCCCGCGTCAGCGGACTGCCCGGCGCCGGCTTCGATGAGCTGCTGGAGTTTCCCGGCGGCCTGGCCGGCATCGCATTCAACGTCGACGAACACGAGCTCGGCGTCGTGCTGCTGGGCGAGTACTGGGACCTGCACGCGGGCGACGAGGTGCGCCGCACCGGGCGCGTGATGGACGTGGCCGTCGGCCCGGCACTGCTGGGGCGTGTCATCGATCCGCTCGGGCGCGCGCTCGACGGTCTCGGCCCTGTCGAGGCCGCGGGACGGCTGCCGATCGAGCGGCCAGCCGCCGCCATCATGGACCGCGCGGCGGTCGACGTGCCGCTGCAGACCGGCCTTAAGGTCATCGACGCGCTGATTCCGATCGGCCGCGGTCAGCGCGAGCTGATCCTCGGTGACCGCCAAACCGGCAAGACCGCGATCGCGCTCGACACAATCCTGAACCAGCGCGGGCAGGACGTGATCTGCATCTACTGCGCCATCGCCCAGCGTGCGTCGGCGGTGGCCAAGGCGGTGGCGACGCTGCGCGAGAAGGGCGCGATGGACTACACGGCGGTGGTCGTCACCGAAGGTAACCAACCACCTGGCCTAGCTTACATCACGCCGTATGTGGCCACGAGCATTGCCGAACACTTCATGGAAGCCGGCCGCGACGTGCTGATCGTCTACGACGACCTGACGCAGCATGCGCGTGCCTACCGAGAATTGTCGTTGCTGCTGCGCCGGCCGCCGGGGCGCGAGGCGTTCCCCGGCGACATCTTCTACATCCATTCGCGGCTGCTGGAACGCTCGACCCACCTGAGCCCGGAACGCGGTGGCGGTTCGCTGACCGCACTGCCGATCATCGAG
>JBDSEG010000141.1:0-17222 GCA_039920165.1 Burkholderiaceae bacterium | reverse complement strand
CTAACGCCGCCGAGGCGCACCCGGTCTCGATGCTGCATATGCTGCACGCCAAGGAGACCGGCACGAAGATGATCGTGGTCGACCCGCGCTTCACGCGCACCGCGGCCAAGGCCGACGACTACGTGCGCATCCGCTCGGGCTCCGACATCCCGTTCCTGTTCGGCGTGCTTTACCACGTCTTCAACAACAACTGGGAAGACAAGAAGTACATCGCCGACCGTGTCTTCGGCATGGACAAGGTGCGCGCCGACGTGATGGCCAAGTGGACGCCGGACAAGGTCTTCGAGGCTTGTGGCGTCGACGAGGCGACCTGCCTGAAGGTCGCGAAGACCATGGCCGAGAACCGCCCCAGCACCATCGTGTGGTGCATGGGGCAGACCCAGCACACCACCGGTAACGCCATCGTGCGCGCCTCGTGCATCCTGCAGCTGGCACTCGGCAACATCGGCGTCTCGGGCGGCGGCGCCAACATTTTCCGCGGCCACGACAACGTGCAGGGCGCGACCGACGTCGGCCCGAATCCTGATTCGCTGCCCGGCTACTACGGCCTGGCCGAAGGCGCATGGAAGCACTTCGCCAAGGTCTGGGACGTCGACTTCGAGTGGATCAAGAAGCAGTACGCGCCCGGCATGCTGACCAAGCCGGGCATGACGGTCTCACGCTGGATCGATGGCGTGCTCGAAAAGAACGAGCTGATCGACCAGGATTCGAACCTGCGCGGGCTGGTGTTCTGGGGCCATGCGCCGAACTCGCAGTCGCGCGGCCTCGAGATGAAGAAGGCGATGGACAAGCTCGACCTGCTGGTCGTGATCGATCCCTATCCTTCGGCCAGCTCGGCGATGGCGGCCATGCCCGGCGCCGCCGGCGACCTCAACCCGAACCGCGCGGTCTACCTGTTGCCGGCGTCGACGCAGTTCGAGACCAGCGGCTCGGTGACCGCGTCCAACCGCTCGATCCAGTGGCGCGAGAAGGTGATCGAGCCGCTGTGGGAGTCGCGCACCGATCACATGATCATGTACCAGCTGGCGCAGAAGCTCGGCTTCGACAAGGAGCTGGTCAAGAGCAACAAGCTGGTCGCGGGCAAGGGCGGAATGATGGAGCCCGAGCCCGAGGCCATCCTGCGCGAGATCAACCGCGGCATGTGGACCATCGGCTACACCGGCCAGAGCCCGGAGCGGCTGAAGGCGCACATGCGCAACATGAACGTCTTCGACGTCAAGACGCTGCGCGCCAAGGGTGGGGTCGACAAGGATACCGGCTACAAGCTCGACGGCGACTATTTCGGCCTGCCGTGGCCGTGCTACGGCACGCCCGAGCTCAAGCACCCCGGCTCGCCCAACCTGTACGACACCTCGCTCAGCGTGATGGACGGCGGCGGCAATTTCCGCGCGAACTTCGGCGTCGAGCGCGACGGAATCAACCTGCTGGCCGAGGATGGCTCGCACTCGCTCGGCGCAGAACTCACGACAGGCTACCCCGAGTTTGACCACGTCCTGCTCAAGAAGCTCGGCTGGTGGGGCGACCTCACCGACGCCGAGAAGGCCGCGGCCGAGGGCAAGAACTGGAAGACCGACCTGTCCGGCGGCATCCAGCGGGTGTCGATGAAGCACGGCTGCCATCCGTTCGGCAATGCCAAGGCGCGCGCGGTGGTCTGGAACTTCCCTGATCCGATCCCCCAGCACCGCGAGGCGCTGTACAGCACGCGCCCCGACCTGGTCGCCAAGTACCCGACCCACGACGATAAGAAAGCGTTCTGGCGCTTGCCCACGCTCTACAAGAGCGTGCAGGAGAAGAACAAGGATATCGGCAAGACCTTCCCGCTCATCATGAGCTCGGGCCGCCTGGTCGAGTACGAAGGCGGCGGCGAGGAGACGCGCGCCAACCCGTGGCTGGCCGAACTGCAGCAGGAGATGTTCGTCGAGATCAACCCCGCGACCGCGAACGACCGCGGCATCCGCAACGGCGAGAACGTGTGGGTCACGACGCCGACCGGCGCGAAGCTCACCGTGAAGGCGCTGGTGACCGAGCGGGTCGACCGCGAGACGGTCTGGCTGCCGTTCCACTTCTCGGGCCGCTGGCAGGGCATCGATATGCTCAAGTGGTATCCGGAAGGGGCAGCGCCGGTCATCCGGGGCGAGGCGGTCAATACCGCGACAACCTACGGCTACGACAGCGTGACCATGATGCAAGAGACGAAGACGACCGTATGCCAGGTGCAACGCGCCGTCGCCGCCTGACCGGCGCGAACCGCATCACCCCGACCTGCCGCCCCCGGAGACTTCCATGGCAAGAATGAAATTTATCTGCGACGCCGAGCGCTGCATCGAATGCAACGGCTGCGTCACCGCCTGCAAGGCCGAGAACAACGTGCCGTGGGGCGTCAACCGGCGCCGCGTCGTCACGCTGAACGACGGCGCCTCGGGCGAGAAGAGCATCTCGGTCGCGTGCATGCACTGCTCGGACGCGCCGTGCATGGCGGTGTGCCCGGTCGACTGCTTCTATCGCACCGAAGAGGGCGTGGTGCTGCACGACAAAGACGTCTGCATCGGCTGCGGCTACTGTTCGTATGCCTGCCCGTTCGGCGCGCCGCAGTTTCCGAGCAACGGCACTTTCGGGCTGCGCGGCAAGATGGACAAGTGCACCTTCTGCGCCGGCGGTCCCGAGGCGAACGGCAGCGATGCCGAGAATGCCAAATACGGCCGCAACCGCCTCTCGGAAGGCAAGCTGCCGGCGTGCGCCGAGATGTGCTCGACCAAGGCGCTGCTCGGCGGCGACGGCGATGTGGTAGCCGATATCTTCCGCACCCGCGTGCTCAACCGGGGCAAGGGCAGCGAGGTCTGGGGCTGGGGCACCGCCTACGGTCGGCCGACCCAAACCAGCCAGGCCGCGCCTGCCCCGGGCGAGGTGAAGCGGTGATCTGCCGCGCCGCGGGGCTGGTCCTGATCATGCTTGTTTTCAGCGGTTGCGCGGAACGCGTGCAGACGGCCGAGGCAGGCCGCAAGAAGGTCGATACGGCAGCCTGGATCACCTCCGACGCGGCCACCCCGGCATTCACCGCGCCGGGGTGGAAAGTGGGCGACAAGGCCGCGTGGGAAGAGCAGTTGCGCAAGCGCAACCAGGCCCAGAACGACTACGTGCGTTGAGCCGATCGCCATCATGCATTCCACCTTGATTCGTTGCGGTGCCGGTTTCGCGCTGGCCGTCCTGCAATTCGCGGCCGGTGCGGCCTGGGCCCAGTCCGAGGCGGCCTCGGCAGCGGCTGCGCCGGGAGCGAGTGCGGCCATGGCGCCGATGGCCGCCGCGAGTGCCGCGACGGATGCCAAGCCACAGATCGATCCGACGCCGGTTCCGCGCCAGCTCTCAGCGTCGCCGGCGCCTGCCGCGTATGTCGCAGCGCCGCTGCCGCAACCCGCCGAGACCAATGCACAGCGCGCCAAATCGCAGCCCGGCAACAACGCGCCGTTCTGGCGCGCGGTGCGCGAATCGGGCTACCAGAGCGGCATCAGCAACCTGCCCGGCGCCGAGAAGGGTGTGCTGATCCAGCCCTTTGTCCAATACCCCGGCTCGCTGGTCACGAATGCAGGCGAAGCCTGGCGGCAGGTGCGTAACAACTGGGTCGTTCCGTACGGCGGCGCCCTCTTCATCATCACGCTGGTCGCGCTCGCGCTGTTCTATTTCACCCGCGGACCGCTTGGTGGGCACGAGCGCCACACCGGCCGAATGATCGAGCGCTTCACGTATTTCGAACGCGCCGCGCACTGGAGCAATGCGATCGCCTTCGTCGTCCTCGCGGTGTCCGGTCTGACGATGGCATTCGGCAAGTTCGTCCTGATGCCGATCATCGGGCACACCTTGTTCGGCTGGCTCACCTATGCACTCAAGACCCTGCACAATTTCGCTGGACCGCTGTTCGCCGTCTCGCTGGTGATCATCTTCTTCACCTTTGTTCGCGACAACCTGCCGAGCCCCGCGGACTGGCAGTGGATCAAGCGCGGCGGCGGTTTGTTCGGCGGCGCCGAGCCGCCTTCGCCGCGCTTCAATGCGGGCGAGAAGATCGTCTTCTGGGCCGGCGTCTTCTTCCTCGGCGTGATCGTCGTCGTCTCCGGCCTGGTTCTGGACCAGCTGTTGCCGGGCCTGGCCTATCTGCGCGGCGACATGCAGGTCGCGCACATGGTTCACGCGATTGCGGCGGTCTTCATGATGTGCCTGTTTGCGGGCCACATCTATATCGGAACGCTCGGCATGAAGGGCGCGTACGCAGCCATGAAGACCGGCCAGGTCGACGAGGGCTGGGCCGAGGAACATCACGCGATCTGGTATGACGATATCCGCGCCGGCAGGATTCCCGCGCAGCGCTCGGCCCGCACGGCGCCGGGTGCCGCGACGGTGCGCGCGGCGGCGCGATCCTGACATCCCCGAGACATCCTTCCCGATGAGGTCACCCATGCGATTCCCCCTGACGGCGCCCGGCGCCGCGGCCCTGCTCCTCGCCTTCGGCGCTGCGGGCGTGAATGCCAAGCTGCCGCCCTTGAGCGAAGAGGCCAAGGCCAAGTCGCTCGAGACGGCGGCGCGCGGTGCCTGGGCGGACAAGGTCGGGGCGTTCAAGCTGTGCCTGGTGACCGACAAGCTGGCGACGCGCTACCTGGCGAGCGCGAAATCGGCGGGAGGCGCCGCGTCAGCTCCCGTGGCGACGCCGGCGTGTACCGACCCCGGACCCTTCGTCATGGTCGAGGCGCCGAAGCCGCTCGAGGCCGCGGGCGCGCACTCGCCGCCGGGCACTGTCGTCGGTGCGCCCAGCAGCAAGGCCACCGAGGCGGAGATCAAGGGCGGGATCAAGGGCGGCACCAAGTAGCCGCCGCTTCTTGTTCGAGCGGAATTTGGGCTGCGCGCGACGCAGCCCTTTGTTTTTCCCGGCGCCGGTTTTTCCCTACAGTGACCGCATGACTCTGCCCCGCCTGACACAGGCCCGCGCGCCCTTGATGCACGAGATCGCGGTGCGCGACGAATACGGCGCCACGCGCACCGTATCGATCCCGGCCGAGCGCGCGCTGACCGTCTTCGTCGACAACCGCGAACTGGTCACGCTCATGACGCTCGGCGCCGCGCCCGAATGGCTGGTGCTCGGCTATCTGCGCAACCAGCGGCTGGTCGACCGCCTCGACGAGATCGATTCGATCACCGTCGACTGGGACGTCGAGGCCGCCGCGGTCAAGACGCGCGCCGGCATCGAGCGCTTCGACCAGAAGACCGCCAAGCGCGTCGTGACGACGGGCTGCGGCCAGGGCACGGTCTTCGGCGACCTCATGAACGAGCTCGATACGCTGCGTCTGCCCCTCGCCGACGATCCGGCGGCACGCATCGCGCAGTCGACCCTGTACGGGCTGCTCGACTCGATCCGCCGTCAGGAGAGCACCTACAAATCGGCCGGATCGGTGCACGGCTGCGCGCTCTTCCATCGCGCCGGGCTGTTGAGCTTCGTCGAGGATGTCGGACGCCACAACGCGATCGACACCATCGCCGGCTGGATGTGGTTGAACGAGGTCGAAGGCAACGACAAGATCTTCTATACGACCGGCCGGCTGACCAGCGAGATGGTCATCAAGTCAGCGCAGATGGGCGTTCCCATCATCGTCTCACGCAGCGGAATCACGCAGATGGGGTACGCCCTCGCGAACCAGCTCGGCATGACCCTCTTCGGCCGGGCGACGAACCGGCACTTCATTTGCTACAGCGGATTCGAGCGGTTCGATGCGGAGCCCGAGCCGGCCCGAACGGCTGGCGTCCTGGGTGGGAATCTGCCCGGGCGACCATGAGGGTGCAAGTAAGTGCAGGAGCGGGCGAGTCCGAAGGGGTACGCCTGGGTGCGTCGGCTGTTGTGCGAGTTCGCGCAAGCCGCGGCCCGAACGCGCTGCGCGCTGAAAGCCAAGTTCGACTCGCTGGCCCTACGCAAGCGTCACAAGAAATCCATCGTCGCACTAGCGCAAAAGATGCTGCGCACCACCTACGCCATGCTCGCCAGCGGCACCCCCTGCCAAGACAGGAGCGTCGACCACGTGGCGTTGAGCGCGGCCCGCAACGCACCGCTCTATCAAGAGGCTGCGCAAGAACGGCTTCGAGCCCGAGTTCGCAACCGCCTGATCGAACAACGATCCGTTGCGTTCGATCCGCCGGCCGGTGTCAGGCCACGCCTCGGTGCGCTCGGCTGGCGGTGTCTTCCACATTAAGCGAGCAGTTTCCGCGACGGCGCGAAATGTGTCGCGCGCGTCGTGAAGAGAACGCGGCCCGAGGAATTGCCGATTTGCCAGTCGCCCAGCTGGCGCGTTCCGAACTTACCTTGAAGCGGGCGCCGCCAGCGATGACCGGGTGATCGAATGGGAGTTTCGAGGAAGACGCTCAGCCGCCGCCGGCGGCCCGCGCTGGCGCCACGCGCGGCCACGACGCGACGAAGCTCGTGCCGTGGTCGGCGTCGGACCGTACCGCGGCCTCGCCAGCGTGCGCGCGCGCAATCTCGCGCACGATGAACAATCCCAGGCCGATGCTGCGGTTCGGGTTGTCCGCCCGCGCGTTCGCGATGCCCCGCGTCATTGCGTCGAACAGCGTGGACTGCAAGGCCGGGTCTATCGGCCGGCCGGCGTTGTGCACCTCGATCCGGGTCGTCGCCTCCTCGTTGGTCGAACGGACGCGGACCGGGGTCCCCCCGTCGCCATAGGCGACCGCATTGGCGACCAGGTTACCGAGCAACTGCATCACGCGATCGGCATCGAAGCGGGCCTCGCCGGTGCCGGCTTCCTCGTGGACCAGTTGCCGGTTGGGAAAGACGACGCGCAGTTCCTCGATGGCGTCGCGCACCACGCCGTGCAGGTCGTTCACGGCCGGCACGACGCGAAGGCCGCGGCCGATGCGGGCCTGTGTGAAATCGAGCAGGTCGGCGATCAGGCGCTGCGCGCGGGCGCTCGAACTGTCGATCCGGGCCAGCGCGCGTGACTGCTGCGAGCTCAGCGCCTCGCGTCCGAGCAGGGCCGCGTTGAGCTTGATCGCTGACAGCGGGTTGCGAAGGTCGTGGCTCACGATGCCCACCAGCTGCTCGGCGAAGTGCGCGCGGTCGGTCGCATGGTCGCGTTCCACATTGAGCTGCGCCTGCGCATCCTCGAGCGCGCGCTGCGCTGCGCGCTGGTTCGCGAGCAGTTCCTCGGCGCGCTTGCGCGCGGCGATCAGCTCGCGCTCGAATCGGTGCCGCTCCTCGGTCACGAAGACCGCGATCTCGTGGCGCACCGGCCCGCCGTCGTCGCGACGCACCGCATTCATGATCATCGGCAGCGTGCGGCCGTCGCGATGCAGCATGTCCAGATGCACCTCGGCGACCGAGCCCTGCAGCTGCAGGAGCGGCGCCCAGTGCGTCTGCTGGAAGATGCGCCCGCCCATCGTGAGCAGGCTCTGGAAGGTACGCACGTCGACCAGATCGTTCGCGGCGTAGCCGAGCCAGCGCGCGAGCGTCGCATTGCTGCGCCGAATGGTTCCGTCGGCATCGGTGACCAGCAGCCCGCAGGGCGCGTGATCGAACCCGTCGTGCGGGCCGGATTCCATCTGCACCGCCGCGCGCAGCTTCAGCAGCCGACCGTCGGCAGAAACCGGTTCATCGCATCGACGCTGGCGCAGGGCGCGCTCAGGTGCGGGCAGTGGCCTACGTTCTCGATCACCTCCAGCGTGCACGCTGGAAGCGTCGATTTCAGATACCGGCCGACATCCATCGGGGCGATCAGGTCGTCGCTGCATTGCACGACGAGGGTGGGCGTGGTGAGCCGGCGCAGGTCGCTGCGGTTGTCCGAGAGAAACGTGACGCGCGCGAAATGCTTGGCGATATCGGGGTCGGTGCGGCAAAAGCTGTTGGTCAGCTCGACGGCGAGTTCGGGCTGGCCCGGTGCGCCCATGATCGCGGGCGCCATCGTGCTCGACCAGCCGAGGTAGTTGCTCTCCATCGTCTCGAGCAGCGAATCGATATCAGCGCGCGTGAAGCCGCCGACATAGTCGCCGTCGTTGATATAGCAGGGCGACGGCCCGATCATCATGTGGGCCTTGAAGCGCTGGGGGGCCTTCAGATCGGCCAGCATGCCGATCATGGCGCTGACCGAGTGGCCGACGAAGATCACCGGCCCGCTCGCGAACTCGTCGATGATTTCGAGCACATCGTCGGCGTGGCCCTGCAGACTCGAATATTTGTCGTAGTCGTAGGCCGTCAGGTCGGACTTCCCGCTGCCGACCAGGTCGAAGGCGACAATGCGGAAGCGCTGCGCGAATACGGGGGCGAGCAGCCGCCACATATGCTGGTCGCAGCCGAAGCCGTGCCCGAAGACCATCGTCGTCGGGCCGGAGCCGAAGACCTGGACGTTGTTTCGCTGCTGCACACCCATCGCTCGACTGCTCCGACCCTGCCACGGCGGCGCCGTGCATTCCTCGGCCATTGTCCATCCACGAGCGCGATGGATGGCGCCGGCTTCAGGGCGGGTTCGTCACAGATCGGGAATCCGCGCCACGTCGTCCAGCCACACGGTCGCTTCGCCGTCGCTCGGCGCGCGCCAGTCGCCGCGCGGCGAGAGCGATCCGCCCGAACCGACCTTGGGCGCATTCGGAACGCACGAGCGCTTGAACTGGCTGGTCTTGAAGAAGCGCCAGCAAAAGGTGTGCAGGTGGCGCTTGATCTCGGCCAGCGAGTAGGCGTTGCGCGCCACCTCCGGGCCGTCGGGCCAGGCGCCGCGTTCGGCGTCGTGCCACGCGGTCCATGCGAGAAAGGCGACCTTGGTTGGCGCATAGCCCCAGCGCAGGATCTGGTACAGGTGAAAGTCCTGCAGCTCGTAAGGACCCACTACATCCTCGCTGCCCTGCATCGCAAGCTCGGCGCCAGCCTCGGCCGGGACGAGCTCGGGGCTGATCTGCGTGGCGAGGATCTCGTCGAGCACCGCATCGTCGGCCGCCATCGAATCGTTTGCAGCGACCCAGCGCACCAGGTGCTTGATCAGCGTCTTGGGGACGCTCGCATTCACGTTGTAGTGCGACATGTGGTCGCCCACGCCGTAGGTGCACCAGCCCAGCGCCAGCTCGCTCAGGTCGCCGGTGCCGACGACCAGGCCGCCGTGCAGGTTGGCAAGGCGAAACAGGTGGCTGGTGCGCTCGCCGGCCTGCACGTTCTCAAACGCGATGTCGTACACCGAGGCGCCGCGTTCGCCGTTCGCATACGGGTGGCCGATATCGGCCAGCATGCGTTCGCAACTCGGCCGGATATCAATCTCGTGCGCGCTGCAGCGCACCGCCTGCATCAGCCGGCGCGCCTGTTCGAGCGTGCGCGTGCCGGTCGCGAAGCCCGGCATGGTGTACGCGAGGATGTTGGCGCGCGGCAGGCCGGCGCGGTCCATCGCCGCGGCGCACACCAGCAGTGCGTGGGTCGAGTCGAGCCCGCCCGAGATGCCGATCACGAGCTTCTTCACCCCGGTTGCCGAGAGCCGCTGCAGCAGGGCGTTGACCTGGATGTTGTAGACCTCCATGCAACGCTCGTCGCGACGTTCGACGTCGTCGGGCACATAAGGGAATCGGTCGACCGAGCGCTGCAACGCGCGCGGGAAATCCGTCGGCAGACGCAGTTCGAAACCGATCCGCCGGAAGCCGCGCAGCAGCAAAGCATGCTTGTCGACCGAGGTGCCGAACGAGTTCTGCCGCATGCGCTCGCGCGAGACGCGTTCGAGGTCGACATCGGCGCTGATGAACTGCGAGCCGGTCACAAAGCGTGCCGATTCGGCGAGCAGGTCGCCGCTTTCGTAGATCAGCGCCTGGCCGTCCCAGCCGAGGTCGGTCGTCGATTCGCCCAGGCCGGCCGATGAATACAGATATGCCGCGAGGCAGCGCGACGATTGCAGGCCGACGAGGCGGTGCCGGTAGTCGGCCTTGCCGATCGTGATATTCGAGGCCGACAGGTTCACGAGCACTGTCGCCCCGGCGAGCGCGGAATAGCAAGACGGCGGAATCGGCACCCACACGTCCTCGCAGATCTCGCAGGCGATCTTCAGCAGCGGCAGATTCGTCGCTTCGAAGATGAGGTCGGTGCCGAACGGCACGTCGTTCCCAAGCAGCGACACGCTGTTCGCTAAAGCCGTATCGGCGCCCTGGAACTGCCGGCCTTCGTAGAACTCGCCGTAGTTGGGCAGGTAGGTCTTGGGCACGACGCCGAGCACGGCGCCGTTCGCGCACACCGCCGCGCAGTTGAACAGGCGATGGTCGACGCGCAGCGGCAGTCCGACGATGGCGACCGTGCCGCTCTCGGCCGTCGCCTGCGCGATGCGGCCGAGCGCGGCCTCGCAGGCGTCGAGCAGGGCGCGTTGATGGAACAGGTCGTCGCAGGTATAGGCCGACAGGCCAAGTTCGGGAAAGGCGACCAGCACCGCGCCTTGCGCCGCCGCCGCGCGCAGCATCTCGATCGATTGGCCCGCGTTGAAGGCCGGGTCGGCGACCTTCGTCGTCGGCACCGCGACCGCGAGACGCGCGAAGCCGTGCGTATAGGGATTCAGAAAGTCCGGCGCCGGCTGGTTCAAGAAGTTCTCCGTCGGTTCAGGGCACAACGATAGACCACGCCGCGGTCGCGCGAGCGGTTGGACAATACGGCCCGGCCACCGCTTCGAAAGACCCGCCATGCAGCAACCCGCCAAGACCTTCGCCTCGCAGGCCGACCTGGAGGAAAAGCGGATCAGCTTCTCGCAGCTGTCCGAGCACGCGTGGGCCTACACCGCCGAGGGCGACCCGAATACCGGGATTGTCATCGGCGACGATGCCGTGCTGGTGGCCGATACGCAGGCCACCCCAGCGATGGCGCAGGACGTGATCCGGCGCATCCGCGAAGTGACCGACAAGCCGATCCGCTATGTCGTGCTGACCCACTACCACGCCGTGCGCGTGCTCGGCGCCAGCGCCTACGAGGCGCAGGAAATCATCGCCAGCCATGACACGCGCGACCTGATCGTCGAGCGCGGCGAGCAGGACAAGGCGAGCGAAATCGGCCGTTTTCCGCGCCTGTTCCGCGATGTCGAGAGCGTTCCCGCAGGCATGACCTGGCCGACGCTTACCTTCGAGGGCCGCATGACCTTGTGGCTCGGCAAGCTCGAGGTGCAGCTGCTGCAACTCGGGCGCGGCCACACCAAGGGCGATACGGTCGTCTGGCTTCCGCAGGAGCGCACGCTCCTGAGCGGCGACCTGGTCGAGTTCGACGCCACCCCGTATGCCGGCGATGCGTATTTCAGGGACTGGCCCAGGACGCTGGAGAACGTGGCGGCGTTGAAGCCGGTCGCGCTGGTTCCGGGTCGCGGCCCGGCACTCGTCGGCGAAGCGCGGGTCGCGGCCGGACTCGCTTCGACCGGCGGCTTCATTGCCGATGTGCGCGCCGCGGTGGAGGAGGGTGTGGCCGCGGGCCAGGACCTGAATGAGGTCTACAAGTCGACCTTCGCGAAGCTGAAGCCCAAGTACGGCCACTGGGTCATCTTCAACCACTGCATGCCCTTCGACGTGACGCGCTGCTATGACGAGGCGACCGGCCACGCCGACCCGCGCATCTGGACCGCCGAGCGCGACCGCGACATGTGGGCGACGCTCGAAGGTTGACCCTGGCGGCAGCGATGCGCGCAGCGGTCGACTTCCAGGCGCTCGAATTCGACTACGCGCGCCACCCCGACCAGGACGCCGCGCATCCGGTGCGTCGCCCGATCGTGGTCGTCGGCGCCGGGCCGGTCGGCCTCGCGCTCGCGATCGACCTCGCGCAGCGCGGCGTGCCCGTTGTGCTGCTCGACGACGACCATCGGCTCTCGACCGGCTCGCGCGCGATCTGCTTTGCCAAGCGCACGCTCGAGATTTTCGACCGCCTGCAGTGCGGCGACCCAATGGTCGCGAAAGGCGTCTCGTGGCGCGTCGGCAAGGTGTTCTTCCGCGACGCGCAGATCTATGCCTTCGACCTGCTGGCGCAGCCCGGCCACGAGCGGCCGGCCTTCGTCAACCTGCAGCAGTACTACGTCGAAGGCTATCTGGCCGAACGCGCCGCGCAGTTGCCGCTCGTCGACCTGCGCTGGAAGAACGAGGTGGTCGGCGTGCAGCCGCAGGCCGATCGCGTCACGCTTACGCTCGCCACGCCCGACGGGCCGTACCGCCTCGACGCCGACTGGGTCGTCGCCTGCGACGGCGGCCGCTCGCCGGTGCGCCGCCTGCTCGGCCTGGAAAGTAAAGGCCGCAGCTTTCGCGACCGCTTCCTGATCGCCGACGTGAAGATGAAATACGACGGCCCGGCCGAGCGCTGGTTCTGGTTCGACCCGGCGTTTCATGCGAACCAGAGCGTGCTGCTGCACCGCCAGCCCGACGATGTATGGCGCATCGATTTCCAGCTCGGCTGGGATGCCGATCCGCAAGAGGAGAAGAAGCCCGAGAACATCGTGCCGCGGGTGCGCGCGCTGCTCGCGCATTCGGCCATGAGGGACCTGCCGTTCACGCTCGAATGGGCGAGCGTCTATTCGTTCGCCTGCCAGCGCATGGAGCGCTTCCGGCACGGCCGCGTGGTGTTCACGGGCGATGCCGCGCACGGCGTTTCGCCGTTCGGTGCGCGCGGTGCCAACTCGGGCGTGCAGGATGCCGATAACCTCGCATGGAAGCTCGCCGCCGTGCTGCGGGGCAGGGCGGGCGAGGCGCTCGTCGACAGCTATGCGAGCGAACGCGAATTCGCGGCCGACGAGAATATCCGCCACTCGACCCAGGCGACCGACTTCATCACGCCCAAGAGCGAGGTGAGCCGAATGTTTCGCGATGCGGTGCTCACGCTCGCGCGCGAGCATCCGTTCGCGCGAACGCTGGTCAACAGCGGGCGGCTGTCGGTGCCGGCGACCTTGCACGGCTCGCCCTTGAACACGCCCGACAGCGATCCTTTCAATGGAGCGATGGTTCCCGGCGCCGCGGCGGCCGATGCGCCGATCGAACGGGCCGACGGGCAGCTCGGCTGGTGGCTGCGCCAGCTCGGCGCGGATTTCAATCTGCTCGTCGTTGCCGGACCGGCCGGCGATGCGTTGGCGGATGCGCTGGCCGCCGCGCGCGGCGACTTCGGCGTGCCGCTCGAGCTCTTGCGCGTCGCGCTGACCGGCGACGCCCACGCCGGCGCGGCACTTCGCGACGTGGATGGCCTGCTGGCGCAGCGCTACGACCTCGCGCCGGGCAGCGTCTACCTGTTTCGCCCCGACCAGCACGTGTGCGCACGCTGGCGCAACGCGACGCTGTCGGATGTACGCGTGGCGCTGCAGCGCGCGCTGGGCACTGCCTGAGAATGCCTTCGCAATGGTCCTGATCACCGCCCCCCACCTCGAATCGCCGGACGATTTTTACGCCGCGCTGATCGACGCGCACCGCGACCTCACGAGCGACGAAAGCCACGCGCTGAATGCGCGCCTCGTGCTGCTGCTCGCCAACCATATCGGCGCGCTGGAGGTGCTGCGTCAGGCGCTGCGCGTGGCGCGCGCGGCGCCCGAGGGCGCGGCGCCATCGGGCGATGATTCGCAATTGGTTGAGGTCTAAACTATCGGGCCCGGCGCGCCCTCGCGCCGGGCCGGCCCGGGGGGTGAGACAGCATGAAGATCGTGTGCATCGGCGGCGGCCCGGCGGGCCTGTTCTTCGCCATCCTGATGAAGCGCCGGGACCCGTCGCACGAGGTGATCGTCGTCGAGCGCAACCGCCCTTACGACACCTTCGGCTGGGGCGTCGTCTTCTCTGACCAGACGCTCGGCAACGTATCCCAGGCCGACCCGAAAACCGGCGCGCAGATCCTCGACGCCTTCAACCACTGGGACGATATCGAGGTCCATATCCGCGGCACGACGGTGCGTTCTGGCGGTCACGGCTTTTGCGGCATCGGCCGCAAGCGGCTGCTCAATATCCTGCAGCATCGCTGCGAAGAACTCGGCGTCGAACTCGTCTTCGAGACCGATGTGCAGGACGATGCCGGCTATCCGGACGCCGACCTGATCATCGCGAGCGACGGCCTGAACAGCCGCATCCGCACGCGCCACGCGGCGACCTACCGGCCCGATATCGATACCCGTCGCTGCCGTTTCGTCTGGCTTGGCACGCACAAGCTATTCGAAGCCTTCACTTTCGCGTTCGAGGAGACCGAGCACGGCTGGTTCCAGGCCCATGCCTACCGCTACGACGCGACCACCTCGACCTTCATCGTCGAGACGCCCGAAGCGGTGTGGCGCAAGGCCGGCCTCGATACGATGGAAAAGGAGGAGGCGATCGCCTTCTGCGAGCGCCTTTTCGCAAAATACCTGGACGGCCATACGCTGATGTCGAATGCGAGCCATCTGCGCGGTTCGGCGCAGTGGATCAAGTTCCCGCGCGTGATGTGCGAGCGCTGGGTCCATCACAACGGCCGTGCGCCGGTGGTGCTGATGGGCGACGCCGCGCACACCGCGCATTTCTCGATCGGTTCGGGAACCAAGCTCGCGCTCGAGGATGCGATCGAACTGTCGAGCGCGATCGGCCGCCGCCCCGGCGATCTGCCCGCGGCGCTGCACGACTACGAAGCGGTGCGCAGTGTCGAGGTGCTGAAGATCCAGAATGCGGCGCGCAATTCGACCGAGTGGTTCGAGAACGTCGCGCGCTACGTCGAGCTGCCGCCCGAGCAGTTCGCCTATTCGATGCTCACGCGCAGCCAGCGCATCAGCCACGAGAACCTGCGCCTGCGCGACCCCGCGTATGTCGAGCAGCACGAGCGCTGGATCGCGCAGCGCGCCGGCCGCGCCGATGCCGAAGCGGTTCCGCCGATGTTCACGCCCTTCACGGTGCGCGGCGTGACGCTTGCCAACCGCGTCGTCGTCTCGCCCATGGCGCAGTACTCATGCGTCGACGGCCTGCCGGCCGACTACCACCTCGTCCACCTCGGCGCGCGTGCGATGGGCGGCGCCGGCATGGTCGTCGCCGAGATGACCTGCACCTCGCCCGATGCCCGCATCACGCCGGCTTGCCCGGGCCTGTGGAGCGAAGCGCAGCGCGATGGGTGGAAGCGCATCGTCGATTTCGTGCATGCGAACAGCGCCGCGAAGATCGCGATGCAGCTCGGCCACGCCGGCGCGAAGGGCTCGACCCGCGTTCCGTGGGAGGGCGAGGACCAGCCGCTGGCCGAGCACAACTGGGCGTTGATCTCGGCCTCGCCGCAGCAGTATCTGGACGGCGTGAGCGACTGGTCGCGGGCGATGACACGCGCCGATATGGTCCGCGTTCGCGACGATTTCGTCCGCTCGACGCACTTCGCCGCCGAAGCCGGATTCGACTGGCTCGAACTGCATTGCGCGCACGGCTACCTGCTGTCTTCGTTCATCTCGCCGCTGACGAACCGGCGCACCGATGCCTACGGCGGAACGTTGGAAAGCCGGTTGCGCTATCCGCTCGAAATTTTCAAGGCCGTGCGCGAGATCTGGCCACAGCAACTCCCGATTTCGGTGCGCATCTCGGCGCACGACTGGGTCGAAGGCGGCATCAAGCCGGACGATGCGGTGGCGATCGCGCGCGCCTTCAAGGCGGCGGGCGCGGACTTGATCGACTGCTCGTCGGGCCAGGTCAGCAAGGAGCAGCACCCGGTCTACGGCCGCATGTACCAGACGCCGTTCGCCGATCGCATCCGCAACGAGGCCGGCATCGCGACCATCGCGGTCGGCGCGATTTCCGAGGCCGACCACGTGAACGGCATCGTCGCCGCCGGCCGTGCCGACCTGTGTGCGATTGCACGCCCGCACCTCGCCAATCCGGCGTGGACATTGAATGAGGCGGCGCGCATCGGCTTCACCCAGCTCGAATGGCCGAAGCAGTACCGATCGGCGAAGGCTCAGCTCGAACGCAACCTCGAGCGCGAAAGGTCGATGGCGGCGGGCAGTGGCGTCTCGGCGCTGTCGCAGGCGAACCGCGAGCTCGGCGCGTGAAGGCCGATCCGAGCCGCGCCTTGCTGCAGGCGACCGAAGGCCTCGGCCTGGAGGCGCGGGCCGTGTCGAGCGACCACGCGACGCTCAAGCTGTGGCTGCGCCTGCTCGCCAGCACGACCCAGATCGAGGCCAGGATCCGGCGCCGGCTGCGCGCGCATTTCGATATCTCGCTGGCGCGCTTCGACTATCTGGCGCAGCTCTATCGCTACCGCGCCGGGCTGAAGATGAACCAGCTCTCGCGCCACCTGATGGTGACGACCGGCAACGTCACCGGCCTGACCGACGATCTGGAGCGCGACGGTCTGGTGCGGCGCGACAACGATCCCGACGACCGGCGCGCCTGGCGCGTGAGCCTGACCGACGAAGGAGCACGCATCTTCGAAGCCATCGCGATCGAGCACGAACGCTGGATCATCGAACTCTTCGCCGGGCTTGACGCGCGCAGCGTCTCGCAGATGCACGCGAGCCTCGGCCAGCTTCGCGTTCACATGATGCGAATGGACCGCAACGAGGAGACCCCCGCATGAACGATTCCTCCCCCCTGCCGCGCCTCGATCCGGCTCTCGAAGCCGGCAACCGCAGGCCTGCCGCTGGCTACCAGGCGCGCCATTTCGGCTGGCATGTCGCGGGCCGGGTCGCGACCGTCACGCTCGACCGTCCCGAGCGCAAGAACCCGCTCACCTTCGATTCGTACGCCGAGCTGCGCGACCTGTTCCAGCACCTGCGCCACGCCGACGACGTGCACGCGGTGGTGCTGCGCGGCGCGGGCGGCAATTTCTGTTCGGGCGGCGACGTGCACGAGATCATCGGCCCGCTGGTTCGGCTGGCCGCGCCCGAACTGCTGATGTTCACCCGCATGACCGGCGATCTGGTGAAGGCGATGCGCGCCTGCCCGCAGCCCATCGTCGCGGCGATCGACGGCGTGTGCGCGGGCGCGGGAGCGATCCTCGCGATGGCGTCGGACATTCGCCTTGGGACGGCGCGCAGCAGGACGGCGTTTCTCTTCAACCGGGTCGGCCTCGCGGGCTGCGATATGGGCGCCTGCGCGATCCTGCCGCGCCTCGTCGGCCACGGCCGCGCCAGCGAGCTGCTGTATACCGGCCGCGCGCTCGGCGGCGAAGAAGGCGAGCGCTGGGGCTTCTTCAATCGCCTGTGCGCGCCCGAAAGCCTCGACGCCGAATCGCGCGCGCTCGCCGACGAGTTGGTGCAGGGCCCGACCTTCGCGAACGGCATCACCAAGAC
>JBDSEG010000140.1:0-4331 GCA_039920165.1 Burkholderiaceae bacterium | reverse complement strand
GGCAGATGCTCGAGCTCACCCTTTTTCCAGGTAATGTTCGCCAGCTTCTTGCGAGCGGCGAACGCCTTGGCCCGCGCCAGCACACCGGTGGAGCGATCGACCGCTGTGACGTGTCTGGCCCAGCGTGCGGTTTCGACCGTGAGATAGCCCTCGCCGCACCCGAGGTCCGCGACGTCGAGCGGGGGGAGCAGCATGCCGAGCGCTCGCGACCACGCCGCCCAGCTGCGGCCGGGCACCAGTTGTCGTCCGTCGCGGGTGTCGGGGCCGACGTGCTCGAAATTTTCCCGCCGCAACCGCAACACTTCCTGCAGCCGCGAATCATCGGCCTTGAGGAGCGCAGACGATGCCGCCGCTTCGAATTGCGCTTGCAGCAACGGCCACAATGGACTGGTCTGGTCGTCGCGGACCGCCGGGGCGAGACGATAGAAGCTGTAGGCGCCGTCGCGTTCCTCGACGACCAGCTGCGACTCCTTGAGGAGCCCGAGATGACGCGAGACGCCGGATTGGGCGAGCCCGAGGATGCCGGTCAGTTCCTTGACGTTGAATCGGTCCCGGTCGAGCACCCGCAACAGGCGCAGCCGGGCCTCGTCTCCCAGCAGGCGATAGAGCGCCGAGGCGGCTTTCATATCTACTAATGTAGATTAGTCGATGAATAAAGGCAAGACCGGGGCGGGGCGCGCGCGTCCCCCGGGGTGCATGCGATAATGGCTGTCTTTTGCGACTTCGAAGCCGCTCATTCTGAGCGGTTACTGAGGGAACACACAGAAGGCGCCGCGCGCTCCACGTGGGCTGGGCGGCGTCTGAAAGACCGAACCCATGGGAATTCTCGATAAGCTCCGTCCGCAGTCCAAGTCCACCCATCCCGACCCCAATATCCGTATCGAAGCCATCCACGAGCTTAACCCGCAGGATGTCGGGTCGCTGCACGGCTTCGCGACGGACGATACCGACGCCCGCGTCAGACGCGTCGCGGTGGCACGCATCAGCGATGCAGCGGTGCTTGCCGGCATCGTCCGCAACGAGTCGGACGGCAGCGTCCGTGACCAGGCGCTCGGCCAGCTGGTCGAGCAGGCGTCGAAGCACGATGTCGGGGTGGCCACGACGGCGGTGGCGGCGTTGGCATCGCTCGGCCGTGAACGCGAGCTCGCGACGGTGGCCAAGGCGAGCGGCCCCGCTGACGTGCGTCGGGCGGCGATCGCCGCGGTGCGTGACGAGAAGTCGCTCGGCAGCATTGCCCGGCACGCCGCTGAAGCCGGCGCGCGTCTCGTTGCTCTCGAGCGGCTGAGCGACGGTGCGGAGATTGAAGGCGTGGCGCTGCGCGGCGAGCATGCCGATGCCGCGGTCGCCGAGATCGACCGGATTGCCAGCCCGTCCGCCGACACCTTGACCGCGATCGCGGAAAAGGCGCGGACCAAGGGCGCGCAGAAGAAGGCCCGAACGCTGCTGAAGGCGAGCGCACCGGTGGCGGCACCGGTGGAAACGGGTCCGGCGTATAAGGACGCCGATCAGGATCGCGCCCGCGGTTTGGTGTCGCAGATGAGCGGACTGTCATCGGTCAGCGACTTCGCGCAGCTGCGCGAGGCCTATGCGGCGGCACGGGTGGCATGGGTCGAACTGCTGGCTGACGCCGATATTCACCCCGACATCGAAGCCGATTTCGAGAGCGCCTCCAACGTCGTACGCGGGCGATTGGCCGCCGATGAAGCGGCGCGGGCCGACGCCGAGCGTCAGCGCCGGGCCGTCGAACAGGAGCAGGCCGATCGCGCCGCCGTGTGTGCGGAGGTCGAAGCACTGACGGGTGAGGACATCAACGATCGCCTGGCGCAGCACCGGGCGACGTGGGAAGGGATGTCCCCGATGCCGGGCGCGTGGGCCGCGGAGCTGGATCGCCGTTTCGCAGAAGCCTGCCGCGCCGCCGAGAAACGCGTCGAGCGTCTGCAGCTGGCCAGGCAGTCGGCCGAGCGGTTACCGGCGCTCGTGCCCGAGGTCGAAGCGCTCGCGGCCAATCCCTCCTACAACGACATTCGCAGCCAGTGGTACGCGTTGCGCAAGCAGTGGCAGGCGATCGCGCGCGATGTCGAGATCGAGCCCGGGTTGCAAGCACGTTACGACGCCGCCGCGCAACAGCTCGAAGCGCACGAACAGGTGCACCGCGATGCGAAGAGCCGGCAGCAGGTCGAAAACCTGCAGCGGCTGCAGGCGACCATGCAGAAGTTCGAGACGCGCGCCGCCGCAGAGAGCTTGACGCTCAAGCAGACCGATCAGCTGTTGAAGGATGTGAAGCTCGCGGTCGGGACCATGGGCCCGCTGCCGACGAAGCAGGACCGCGAAGACCTGATGGTGCGGCTGCAGGCGGTGCGCACCTCGCTGACGCCGCGCATCCAGGAACTGCGCGAAGCGGAAGAGTGGAAGCGATGGGCCAACGTGCAGGTGCAGGAAGAGCTCTGCACCAAAATGGAAGCGCTGATTCCCCTCGCCGAAACCGATCCGGAAAAAGCGTCCAACGAAATGCGCACGCTCCAGGAACGGTGGAAACCGGTCGCCGCGGCGCCGCGCTCGCAAGCCGAAACGCTGTGGACGCGGTTCAAGGCGGCGCAGGAGCAGGTCTACGACAAGTGCAAGGATTTCTTCTCGCAGCAGGCGGCCGAGCGGGTCGAGAACCTGAAGAAGAAGGAAGCGCTTTGCGCCCGCGCCGAGTCGATGGCCGATTCGACCGATTGGGTCAAGACCGCCGAGGCGATGAAGACGCTGCAGGCCGAATGGAAGGCCGTCGGCGCCGTCACGCGCGGCAACGAGAAGGCGGTGTGGGAACGCTTCCGCGCTGCGTGCGACAAGTTCTTCACGCGACGCCAGGACGATCTCAAGCAGCGCAAGCAGGACTGGACCGAGAACCTGAAGCGCAAGGAAGCCCTGGTCGCCGAAGCGAAGCAGTTGTCGGAATCCACCGAGTGGGAGCAGGCCGCCTCGCGCATCAAGCGCCTGCAGGTGGATTGGAAGGCGATCGGCCCGGTCAAGAAAAGCAAGTCCGATGCAATTTGGAACGAGTTCCGCGCGGCGTGCGACTTGTTCTTCGAGCGCTTCAAGAACCGTGATCAAGTCGCGATGCAAGGCAAGATGGTCGATCGCGAGGCGGCGGTGGTCGAGCTCGAAGGGCTGCTGCTGGCGGCGGATGCCGTTGATGCGCACGCCCCCGAGGATCTCTACGCCAAGGTGCAGGCCGCCCGCGCCCGCTGGGTCCAGGGCCCGGAGTTGCCGCGGCACACCCTGGCGCCGCTCGCCGATCGCGTCAACGCGGCGCTGTTCTCGCTGGTCACCAGGTGGCCGGCCGGCTTCAAGGGCACCGATCTGGATCCGGAGCTGACGAAGGGCAAGATGGAAAAGCTGATCGTCAAGGTCGAGAAGCAGCTGCCCACCGAAGCCGCCGAGCCCGCGAAGAACCTGTCGCCGGCCGAACTGCTCGCGCGTCAATGGCGCGAAGCCCTCGCCGCCAACACCATGGGCGCCGGTGCGTCGCGCCAAGCCGAGGATGCGCGCCAGCGTGCGGCCGAACAGGAAGTCCGCAGCGCCCAGGCGGCGTGGGCCCGCACGGGTCCGCTCGCGCCGGACGAACGCAAGCCGTTGCAGGAGCGTTTCGATCGCGCGGTGCGCAAGTTTTCAGAAATGCGTCGCCGATCGACAGCACGCGCCTAGGGGAGGTGCCATGAATCCCGATCTTCACTACCTGGCCGTGCTGTTCGAACACTATCCGACCGGGGTGCTGATCGCTGACGATCACGCGAGATACGTGGATGCGAAACCGCATGGCCTGTGAACTGCTCCGCCGCAGCCGCGACCAGATTGTCGGGGCGAATAGATGCCGCTCGAAGAGTATTTACTGGTGCGGCATGGTCAGTTAGCCACTCGCGGCATGTCGCCCGAGGCGTTCAGGAGAGCGTCGACCGATCAACAGCCGTGATTGACAACTGCCACGCGTCGCGACCATCGTGGGAGATGCGCGCAAGAATTCTCAAGGTGGTGGTATTGGCGCTCTTCGTCGCGCCGGCGACGGTCGCGGCGCAATCGCTCGAAGTGGGGGTTCATCTCGCCTCGTCGCAGTGGAGCGAATTCGATGGCACCGACATCGGCGGCGGCGGCCGCCTGACCTGGAAGCCGATGCCGATCCTCGGCGTGGATGCAGAAGTCACGTGGTATCCCGGCGACTTTCCGCCGGACGGCATTCCGTTTACGGCGAACCGCGTGGAAGGAATGTTTGGCGTGACCGTGGGTCCGCGCCTGACCGGCTTCCGTCCGTTCGCCAAGGCCGCCGGTGGATTCATGAAGACGGGCGAGGC
>JBDSEG010000139.1:0-5385 GCA_039920165.1 Burkholderiaceae bacterium | reverse complement strand
CCACGGTTGGCGGGCTCGAATTCCGCCGCATGTTCAACAACCCGGCCGACCCGAGCAACTGCTTCCTCGACCTACAGGCCGGCGCCGGCGGTACCGAGGCGTGCGACTGGGCGTCGATGCTGCTGCGCCAATACCTCAAGTACTGCGAGAAGAAGGGCTTCAAGACCGAGGTGATGGAAGAGAGCGAAGGCGACGTGGCGGGCATCAAGAGCGCGACCATCAAGATCGAGGGCGACTATGCCTTCGGCCTGCTGCGCACCGAGACCGGCGTGCACCGCTTGGTGCGCAAGAGCCCGTTCGATTCGGCCGGCGGGCGCCACACCAGCTTCGCGAGCGTCTTCGTCTACCCCGAGGTCGACGATACGATCGAGATCGATATCAACCCGGCCGACGTGCGCACCGACACCTACCGTGCCAGCGGCGCCGGCGGCCAGCACATCAACAAGACCGACTCGGCGGTGCGCCTGACGCACATCCCGACCGGCATCGTCGTGCAGTGCCAGAACGACCGCAGCCAGCACCGCAACCGCGACGAGGCCTGGCAGATGCTGCGCTCGCGGATGTACGAGCACGAGATGCGTATTCGCATGGCAGCGCAGCAAAAGCTCGAGGACAGCAAGACCGATGTGGGCTGGGGGCACCAGATCCGCAGCTACGTGCTCGACCAGAGCCGCATCAAGGACTTGCGTACCAATCTCGAGATCAGCAATACGCAGAAGGTGCTCGACGGCGACCTCGATCCGTTCATCGAGGCGAGCCTGAAGCAAGGGGTGTGAGAGCGCTGCGATCTATACTGGTGACACATGACGAGATGATGGTGACACCATGAAGACGATCAACGTTCGCGAGCTGCGCATCGAAATCCCCCGCCTGCGTCAGTTGCTGGCCGAGGAGCACGAACTGCTGCTGGTGTCCAACGGTGAGGCGGTCGCTCGGATCCTGCCGGCCCCGACCGACGGTCGCTTTCAATCGCTGGCCGGGCACCGCGCCGGCATGCCGATGGTCAAGGTGCCCTCCGAGGTCTTGATCCGGGAAGAGCGCGACCGCCGCTGAAGGCGACCGGCGAGATGGCGGTCTATGTCGATACCAGTGCGCTGATCAAGCGCTATGTCCACGAAACGGCGTCGGCGCGGTTCGACGAGTTTCTGGCCGGCGAGTCGGATTTCGTCATCTCGCCGCTGGGTCTGACCGAGTTCGAGTCGATGCTGCAACGGCGCCTGCGCCAGGGCGATTTCGACCGACCCTACCTTGACCGCAGCCGCGATTTTCTCGGCCGCGACATCGAGAGCGCACTCTGGCAACTTCAACCTTTTAATCCCGCTGTGATTCCGCACGCAACCCGACTGGTACGCGAACTCGGCATGCCGCTGGCGACGCTGGACGCGATCCACATTGCCTGCGCGCAGGCGTTCGGCTGCGACGGCATGGCCACCGGCGACCGGCAACAGGCTCGCGCTGCACGGCAATGCGGCCTGGCCGTCTTCGATTTTTCTGACTGAGACCGACCCCATGCGCGAAGGCACACCCGCCCTTATCCGCCGCGAGGACTACACCCCGCCGGCGTTCTGGATCACTGCGGTCGACCTGAGCTTCGACCTCGATCCGGTCAAGACGATGGTCGTCAACCGCATGCGCATGCGGCGCAATCCGCAGGTCGCCAGCGGCCCGCTTCGCCTGCACGGCGAGGAGCTGAACCTGACCCGGCTGCTGGCCGACGGCGCTTCGGTCTCGTTCCGCCACGAAGACGGCATGCTGGTGATCGACAACCTGCCGCCAGGTGATGCGCAAGGCGAATTCACGCTCGAGATCCGCAGCACCTGCGCGCCCGAGCGCAATACCCAGCTCTCGGGCCTGTACACCTCGGGCGGCGGCTTCTTCACGCAGTGCGAGGCCGAAGGCTTCCGGCGCATCAGCTATTTTCTCGACCGCCCCGACGTAATGGCGGTCTATACGGTCCTGCTCCGCGCGCCCAAGGCCCGCTATCCGATACTGCTGAGCAATGGCAACCTGGTCGAACAGGGTGAACTCGCCGACGGGCGTCACTACGCGAAGTGGCACGACCCGCATCCCAAGCCGAGCTATCTGTTCGCCCTCGTGGCGGCCGATCTGGTCGCGCGCGAGCAGCACATCCGCACCCGCGCAGGCACCGACCACCTGCTGCAGATCTATGTACGCCGAGGCGATCTCGAGAAGACCGAGCATGCGATGAATTCGCTCGTCGCCGCGATCACCTGGGACGAGGCCCGCTTCAAGCTGCCGCTCGACCTCGAGCGCTTCATGATCGTCGCTGCCTCCGATTTCAACATGGGCGCGATGGAGAACAAGGGCCTCAACATCTTCAATACGAAGTACGTGCTGGCCAATCCCGCGACCGCGACCGACACCAGCTATGCCGATATCGAATCGGTGGTCGGCCACGAATATTTCCACAACTGGACCGGCAACCGCGTCACCTGCCGCGACTGGTTCCAGCTCAGCCTGAAGGAGGGGCTGACGGTCTTTCGCGACCAGGAATTCAGCATGGACATGGGCAGCACCCCGACCGCGCGCGCCGTCAAGCGGATCGAGGACGTGCGCCAGCTGCGCCAGCTCCAGTTCCCCGAGGACGCCGGCCCGATGGCGCACCCGGTCCGGCCCGACAGCTATGTGGAGATCAACAATTTCTACACCCCGACCGTCTACGAGAAGGGCGCCGAGGTCGTGCGCATGATGCACACGCTGGTTGGCCGCGAGGGCTTCGCCAAGGGGATGTCGCTCTATTTCGAGCGCTTCGACGGCCAGGCCGTGACCTGCGACGATTTCGCGCAGGCGATTGCCGATGCCAATCCTTCGACCGAACTCGCGAAGCACCTCGAACCCTTCAAGCGCTGGTATTCGCAGGCCGGCACGCCGCGCATCGAAGCACGCGGACGCTACGACGCCAGGACGCGCAGCTTCACCCTCGGCATCGAGCAGTCGTGCCCGGCCACTTCGGGCAGCGCCGAGAAGCAGCCGTATGTGATCCCTCTCGCGATCGGCCTGGTCGCCCGCGATGGTCGCGCTCTGCCGGTGCAGCTCGAGGACGAACCCGAGACGACGCGCACCGAGCGCTTGCTGGTGCTGCGCGAGGTGCGCAGCTTCTTCACCTTCGTCAATGTCGACAGCGAACCCGTCCCCTCGCTGCTGCGCGGTTTCTCGGCGCCGGTCTGCGTGGTCGATGGCCTGCGCGACGAAGACCTTCTCACCCTGCTTAACCACGACAGCGATCCCTTCAACCGTTGGGATGCCGGGCAGCGCCTGGCGCTGAACCGGCTGATTCCGGCGGTGCGCGAAGGCGCGCCGGTCGCTCTCGACGAAGCCTTCATCGACGCGATGCGCAGCGTGCTGCGTCATCCGTCGCTCGACGCCGCGTTCAAGGAACTGGTGCTGCGCCTGCCGAGCGAAAGCTATATCGCCGAACAGATGAGTACGGTCGATCCGCAGACGATCCACGCTGCCCGCGAGCAACTGCGACTGCAACTCGCGCGCGCGCTGCACGACGACTGGGCGTGGGCCTTCGAAGCGCACCAGACAACCGGCGCCTATTCGCCGAATCCGGTTGACGCGGGGCGCCGCGCGCTCGCCAACCTCGCGCTGTCGATGCTGTGCCTTGACGCGGTCGACCCCGGCGATGCGCTGTGGCTGGGACGCGCCTACCAGCGCAGCAAAGACGCCGGCAACATGACCGATCGCGAAGGTGCGGTGGTGGCGCTGCTGGGGGCGACGAGCCCGCTCGCGCCATCCGCGCTGGAGGATTTCTATGAGCGCTTCCGCGGCGATCCGCTGGTGATTGACAAGTGGTTCAGTCTGCAGGCCTCGGCGCCCGACCGCGACGGCAATGTTCTCGGCCGCGTGCACGAACTGATGCGGCACCGCGACTTCAGCCTGGCCAATCCGAACCGGGCGCGCAGCCTGGTTCTCGCGCTGTGCAGCAACCCGGCGGCCTTCCATCGCCCCGACGGGTCCGGCTATGCGTTCTGGGCCGACCGGGTTCTCGACCTCGACCCCGCGAACCCGCAACTCGCCTCACGCATGGCACGCCAGCTCGACCGCTGGACGAAGCTAGCCGAGCCCTACCGCAGCGCGGCTCGCGCCGCGATCGAACGCGTCGCTGCGCGCCCCGGCCTCTCGCAGGATGTGTGCGAGATCGTCGACCGCGCGCTGCAGGCCGGCTGATCCCGCGCGCCCCTCCCTCGAACCTTGCATCCGAGACCTTCATGGCCCGCACCAACGCCTTCTATGCCCAGTCCGGCGGCGTCACCGCCGTCATCAACGCGTCCGCCTGCGGCGTGATAGAAACCGCTCGCGCCAACAGGGACCAAATCGGCAAGGTCTACGCCGGGCGCAACGGCATCATCGGCGCGCTGACCGAGGACCTGATCGATACCGGCAAGGAGTCGGCCAGCGCGATCGCCGCGCTGCGGTACACGCCGTCGGGCGCGTTCGGGTCGTGTCGCTACAAACTCAAGTCGCTCGATGCCAACCGGCGCGAATACGAGCGCCTGATCGAGGTCTTCAAGGCGCACGGCATCGGCTATTTTTTCTATAACGGCGGCGGCGACTCGGCCGATACCTGCTTCAAGGTGAGCCAACTCTCACAAAGCCTCGGCTACCCGCTGCAGGCCATCCACGTGCCGAAGACGGTCGACAACGACCTGCCCATCACCGACTGCTGCCCGGGCTTCGGCTCGGTCGCCAAGTACGTCGCGGTGTCGGTGCTCGAGGCCTCGTTCGACGTGCGCTCGATGTGCAAGACCTCGACCAAGGTGTTCGTGGTCGAGGTGATGGGCCGCCACGCGGGCTGGATCGCCGCGGCCGGCGGGCTGGTCGAGGACCACGGCATCCCGGTCGTCATCCTCTTTCCCGAGATCGAATTCGACGCCAAGAAGTTTCTCGCCAAGGTCGATCAGAAGGTGCGCGAGCACGGCTACTGCACGGTCGTCGTGAGCGAAGGCTGCCACCACCCTGACGGCAGTTTTCTCGCGGAACAGGGCTCGCGCGATGCCTTCGGCCACGCCCAGCTCGGCGGTGCGGCGCCGGTCGTGGCGCACCTCGTGAAGGAAGCGCTTGGCTACAAATTCCACTGGGCGGTGGCCGACTATCTGCAGCGCGCGGCGCGCCACATCGCGTCGAAGACCGATGTGAAGCAGGCCTACGAACTCGGCGCGAAGGCGGTCAAGCTGGCGCTCGCCGGACAGAACGCGGTGATGCCGACAGTCGAGCGCATCTCGGACGTTCCATATAAATACCGCATCGGCGTCGCCCCGCTCGCCAAGGTCGCGAACGTCGAGAAGTTCATGCCGCGCGACTTCATCACGCGCGACGGTTTCGGCATCACCGACAAGTGCAAGCGCTATCTCGCGCCAC
>JBDSEG010000138.1:0-15125 GCA_039920165.1 Burkholderiaceae bacterium | reverse complement strand
AGAGCTTCCAGCTCAGGCCGCCAGCGCCCAGGCGCGCCACGCGGCGATGCTCGCAGGCGGCGCCGACGACCCGCTCTTTCGCGCCATCGATGCCGACGACTTCCGCGTCAACGGCGCAACTGCCCGCGACTTCACCAACCTGACCCGGAACGGCCTTGTCCGCGTCACCGTCCCGTTGCCCTCGAACGTCAAGCTGCTCGACTGCGGCGCGACCGTGCCGTGCCCGGCGTCAGCGCGGCCGACGAGCGAGACTGTTGCTGACGTCTGGCGCTCGGTGCCTTCGATCCTCGACGTTCGCATCACCGGCCCCGACGGTCTCGGCCCGGTTTGGCCGCGCGGCGCCAATCCGAGCGGCGGCTACCAGCTCGACGGCCGCATCGACACGCTGCAGAACCAGGCCCTCGCCGCGCTGCGCAACCATGCCTCCGCCGCCATCGATCCGCCGGCCGGCTTACTCGACGACCTGGCCGTCTTCCAGAACGCGAAGTTCTCGTCGCCTGCCGTGAAAGCGCTGGCGGACGCGATGGCCAGCGGATCGACGTCGCTGCCCGACCCCGACCCGGTGCTCGACCCGCTGGAGGCAGCGGTCAAGCGGGTGTTCGAGCGCGCCTGCGGCCAGTGCCACGGCAACCAGGCCGGTCACCCCAGCGGCAGCGTGCCGATCCTGCAAGGCACGGCCGGTACGCCGACGGCGATCGCGCGCTATCACGACGTGGCGACCGCTTGCCCGCGGCCGGTCGACACCGTCAGCCCGGCGCGCTTCGACTTCAAACCCTGCAGCGCCAGCCAGATGAAGAACGTGCGCACCTACGAAGTCACCAACAGCGGCACGGCGCCGAGCGGGACGCCGTGCGGTGCCGGCGGCGCGCAGCCACCGTGCGTCACCCGGCTCACGACCTCGGACCCCGGGCGCCTGCTGCTCACCGGTTATCCGGCGGCGGGCGGCCCCGGCGACATCCAGCACATGGACATCCCCAGCCTGCGCGGGCTGAGTCGGACGGCTCCCTATTTCTCCAACAACACGGCGGCGACGCTCGAGGAGATGCTCGACCACTACACGCAGTTCTTCAAGCGCGTCCAGGTGCAGAACCCGGCGGCGCCGCTGCTGACGACGAAGCCGGGCGTCACTCCGCCGGTCATCGATCGCCCCTTCACGCAGAGCGAGACTCCGGCCTTGCTGGCGTACCTTCGCAAGATCTGAAAGGCACCCCCGACAGAGTCCCGGGGGTGGATGGCGCGGGGCACGGCTTGAGCTAACGTAGTGGACGCAGCGGCGGATGCACTTCGGCTCGATGCGAAGTGCGCTTCGTGGGACGTATCGACAAGGAGCAGCGACATGCTGGTCTTCACCAACCGCGCGACGATTCCCGCCGCCGATGAAACCGCCTTCGCGACGACGTTCGAGCCGGGCGGCACCCGACTGGCCTTGGCCGGTGCGGCTCGTGTATCGGGACGTTGGCAACTCGCGGGGTTGAATGGCGATGTCGGTGACGATGACGCCATGCAGACGCTCGTGCCGTTGTTTCGAGGCCGGCGTGCCGTGCTGGTGTACCTGCACGGCAACAACAACTCGCCGGCCCAGTGCTTCGAGCGGTGCCATGCACTGGCCGCGTTGTACGACCTTGAAGTGATCGGATTCTCCTGGGCCTCGGAAGGCTTTCTGTCCGATGGTGGCGAGTTGCCCGGGCTCGCGGCCGGCGCCTCCGGTGACGAACTCGACCTGAAGGGCGTCAAGGCGGCGAACCGTACCGACCCCGGATTTCAGCGCAGGATCCGCCGCTACCACCAGGCAAGAATCAATGCGCAGGATTCCGTCGATGCACTCGCGCGCTTCCTGCGCATGCTCGGCGCCGCGCGCCTTTACGCCAACACGCAACCCTTCACGGTCGCCGCGCACAGCCTCGGCGCCCACTTCCTTCAGTACGCGCTGGAGGTTCCCGGCGCAGGCGAGTCGCTCGGCACCGCCCACAACGTCGCCTTGCTGGCCGCGTGCGCCCGGGCCGCCGGCCACCGCGACTGGCTCGGCAAGATACAACCCAAGGGCCAGGTCTTCGTCACCTTCAACAAGGGCGACTCCGTGCTGCTGGGCGCCTTCATTGCGGACGGCCAGCAAACCAAGCTCGGTACCGACCCCGGAGCCGAATTGCTGAAGTCGTCGTCGGTGCGGTATGTGAGCTTCACCAACGCGAAGGTCGGTTTCGGTGGGCATGGGTATTTCGTGAACGAGAACATGCCGAAGAAGATGTTGAAGGTGTTTGCGCGCATCTTCGGTTCGTCGCTTGACATCGCGGCCGACGAATATCCGCGCCAGGTCTACCCGGTGGGTTGCGATGCGAACGAACTGACCTGCTACATGGCGGCGCCCGATCCCGTCGGATTACCGTGATCCGCAGCGCTTGACGCCCGCCCCGCGCGGGAATCGTCAGCTGCAGGCGGCGTCGGCCGGACGAGCGGGCAGAATGCCCGAACGATCGACTGAAGGAGGCTTGGCGATGACGATTCCCACCCATGTGACCCTGGTCGACGTTGGTCCGCGCGACGGTTTGCAGAACGAGAAGCAGCCGGTCGCCGCGGCCGACAAGATCGAGCTCGTGCATCGCCTGCAGGCCGCGGGCCTGAAGGAAATCGAGGTCACGAGCTACGTCAGCCCGAAGTGGGTGCCGCAGATGGCCGACAACGTGCAGGTGATGGCCGGCATCGAACGCCGCGCCGGCGTGCGCTATTCGGTGCTCACGCCCAACCTGAAGGGTTTCGAGGCCGCGATCGCCGGGCCGAGCGCGACCTGGCCGGACGAGATCGTGGTCTTCGCGGCAGCCAGCGAAGCCTTCAGCCAGCGCAATATCAACTGCTCGATCGAGACTTCGATCGAGCGCTTCGCTCCGGTCGTCGAGGCAGCGCGGGCGCACGGCATCAAGACCCGCGGCGCGGTCTCGTGCGCGCTCGGCTGCCCATACCAGGGCGCGGTCGATGCCGATGCGGTCGAGCGCGTCGTCGTGCTCATGAAGGCGATCGGCGTCGAGCACTGCGGCATTGCCGACACCATCGGCACCGGCACCGCGCTGCAGGTCCAGCGCGTGATGGAGCGCGCCCTGCGCCACTACCCGATCGGCGAGGTGAGCGGTCATTTCCACGATACCTACGGCCAGGCGCTGGCCAACATCCTGGCCTGCCTGCAGATCGGCATCCACACCTTCGACACCAGCATCGCCGGCCTCGGCGGCTGTCCGTATGCCAAGGGCGCGACCGGGAACGTCGCGACCGAGGACGTGATGTTCATGCTCGAAGGCATGGGTATCGCAACCGGCATCGACCTGGCGCGCCTCGTCGACGCCGGTGCCTTCATTTCGAACGTGCTCGGCCGCGCGCCGGTCTCGCGCGCGGGCAAGGCGCTGCTGACCAAGCGCGAGTCGGTCGCCGCATGAGCGCGCATGGCCGGTCCAAAGCGCTCATCCCGCAGCGCGCAGCGCGAAGGGTCGCCCGATGAGTGATGAAATCAGCACGGCGGCGGTGCGGCCCGAAGGCTTCGTGCGCGTGACGCAAGCGCTCGCCGCGCGTGCCCATCCGCATGCGCCGCGCTGGCTCGAGGTTTCGGCGCGTACCTCGCAGGAAGCTGCCGATGCCCTGGGCGTGCAAGTCGGCCAGATCGCCAAGAGCGTGATCTTCAGGCGCCGCAGCGACGCCGCCGCGGTGCTCGTCGTGACCTCGGGCGACCGGCGCGTCGACGAAGTCAAGGTGGCGGCGCTGACCGGAGCGCTCGGCCGAGCCGATGCGGCGTTCGTCAAGGATCGCACCGGCTTCACGATCGGCGGCGTCGCACCGCTTGCCCATGCCTCGCCGCCGGTCACGCCGATCGACCGTGAGCTGTTCCGCTTCGACGAGATCTGGGCCGCGGCGGGGCACCCGAATGGCGTGTTTCGCCTCACGCCGGCGCAGCTCGAGGCGCTGACCGGCGCGCCGGTGGCAGATGTGACGCAGGCCGCCGGATGAATGAAGTGAAAAGCCCCTGCACCAGCGTTTGCCGCATGGACCCGCGCAGCGGCTGGTGCGAAGGCTGCCTGCGCAGCATCGACGAGATCATCGCCTGGGGTTCGCTCGACGATGCCGGGAAGCTGCGCATCCTGGCCTTATTGCCGGCGCGGCGCGAACAGGTCGATGTGGATGCACCATGAAGATCGTCGACTTCTGGTTCGACCCGATCTCGCCGTTTGCCTATCTGGCATTCGAGCGCCTGCCGCAGCTGCTCGAAGGCGTTTCGTTCAGCGTCGTGTACCGGCCGGTCCTGTTTGCCGGGATGCTCGCGCACTGGGGCCAGAAGGGCCCGGCCGAGATCGAGCCCAAGCGGGCCTGGACCTTTCGCCACGTCGCCTGGCTGGCGAAGCGCCACGGACTGCCTTTGCATACGCCCGCCGAGCATCCGTTCAATCCTCTTGCCCTGCTGCGCCTGCTCGTCGCCTGCGCACCCGCTGGCGGCACGCCGAGCCGGCATGTGGTCGAGACCGTCCTGCGCCATGTGTGGGACGGCGGCGGCGCCGATGCGAACGATGCAGAGCGGCTCGCCGCGCTGAGCGCCACGCTCGCGCCGCGCCGTGATCCGACCGGCCCAGAGATCAAGGCCGAGTTGCGCGCAGCAACCGACGCGGCGATCGCCTGCGGTATCTTCGGCGTGCCGACCGCCGGCGCCGACGGCCGGCTCTTCTGGGGTCTGGACGGCGTCGAGATGTTGGCGGCCGCGCTGCGCGGCGATGCCAGCTTCGACGCCGCAGGCTGGGACGCGGCGGGCCTCCCGCGACCCGGGGTGCGCCGCGCGCCATGACCATGAATCCGATCGCTTTGCGGGCTGCCTGGACGCCAAGATGCCGATGATCTTCGTTCCCGCCGCCGCGCAGCCCGAGCGCGCTGCATCCGACCTCGCGTGGTGTTTCGCTTTCATCGAGGGCAAGCTGCTGCTGTCCGAGGCCGAGGTTCCCGCGTTCATGCCCGAGCCGCCGGGCGCACTCGCCGCGATCGCCCGCGAGCGCCACTACCTCGGCACGCTCGATGCACTCGACTGCTGGGCGCTGGCGCTCGACGAGGCGCCTGCCGGCTTTCGCGCGGTGCCGCTGCGCGCGGCGATGATGAAATTCGACCCGGTGCTGATGGCGCTCGCCGGGCGCGCGGCGCAGGTGCTGGAGTGGGACCGCGCGCACCGCTTCTGCGGAGTGTGCGGCACGCCGACCGAGCGGCACGCGAGCGAACGTTCGCGCGTGTGCCCGGCATGCAGGCAGGTCGCCTATCCACGCATCAGCCCCGCCATGATGGCGCTGGTGTGGCGCGGGCGCGAACTGCTGCTGGCTCGCGCGCCGCACTTTCCGCCGGGCATGCACAGCGCGCTCGCCGGTTTCGTCGAGGCCGGCGAGACTCTCGAGGAATGCGTCGCGCGCGAGGTCGCGGAGGAGGTCGGCGTGCAGGTCGCACAGGTGCGCTATTTCGGCAGCCAGAGCTGGCCGTTTCCGCACAGCCTGATGGTCGCGTATACCGCGCAGTGGGTGGGCGGCGAGATCGTCCCGCAGGAGGCCGAGATCGAGTCGGCCGGCTGGTTCGATATCGATGCGCTGCCGCCGATCCCGCCGCGCTTCAGCATCGCCGGGCATCTGATCCGCGATACCGCGGCGCTGCTGCGCGATGGCGCGGCCACGTTTGCCCCCATGATCGGCGTATGACACTGCGCTTTCTCGGCGGCGGCGGAACCATGGGAGGCTTGCTGCGGGGCCACGACTGGGCGGCCTCGACGCTCGGTCCGCCCGGGGCCTGGCCGCAGCCGCTCAAGACCCTGGTCGGAATCATGCTGGCCGCGCCGCAGGCGATGTTCGTCGCCTGGGGCGACGAGCGTCGCATGCTCTACAACGACGCGTACTGCGAGATTCTGGGCAACCACCATCCGGCGCTCGACCGGCCGCTCGCGCTCGTCTGGCCCGAAATCATGGACGTGATCGAGCCCATCATGGCGCGGGCCTATGCCGGCGAGGCGACGCGGATGGACGATATGGAGCTCGTGATGGAGCGCCATGGGCGCCCCGAAGTCACCTACTTCTCGTTTTTCTATGCGCCGGTGCGCGACGATGCCGGCAGCGTGAACGGCGTCTTTTGCGTCTGCACCGAAACCACCGCGGCCGTTGCAGCGGCGCGCGAGCGCGCGACCGAACTCGAACGCTGGCGCGACATGTTCGAGCAGTCGCCGAGCTTCGTCGCGGTGCTGCGCGGGCCCGAGCACCGCTTCGAGCTGACCAATGCCGCCTACCGCGAGCTGACGGGTCACCGCGACCTCCTCGGCAAGACCGTGCGCGAGGCGCTGCCCGACATGCGCGAACAAGGCTTCTTCGAACTGCTGGACAGCGTCTACGCGAGCGGCGTCGCCTATACCGGGCGCGCCCTGCCGGCCCACGTTCTGCGTGGAGCGGATGGCACGCTCGAGCAGCGCGTGATCGACCTCGTCTACCACGCCTTGCGCAATGCGGCCGGGGAGGTCGACGGCATCTTCGTCGAAGGCATCGATGTGACCGAGGCGCATGCGCAGGCGCGTGTGCTGCGCGAGAGCGAGGAAAAATTCCGCACCTTCGCGCAGGCGGTTCCCAACCATGTGTGGACCGCTCCGGCCGACGGCCAGCTCGACTGGTTCAACGACCGCACGATCGCCTACAGCGGCCTGCCGCACGATGCGCTGGTGGGCGACGGCTGGCTGCAGCTGGTGCACCCCGACGACGTGGACCGCGCCGGCGCGGCCTGGGCCGCGTCGCTGGCCGGCGGTGTCGACTACGAGATCGAACTTCGCGTCCGCCGCGCCGACGGCGCCTGGCGCTGGCACCTTATCCGCGCGCTGCCGATCCGCGCTGCGAGCGGCACGGTTCTGCGCTGGATCGGCACCAATACCGATATCGAGGACCAGCGCGCCGACCACGAGGCGCTGCGCGCACTGAACGCCACCCTCGAGCGCCGGGTCGACGAGCGCACTCGGGAGCGCGAACGGATCTGGCGCAATTCGCCCGACTTGATGGTGGTGCTCGATCCGGCCGGCAGGGTCCAGGTCGCGAACCCTGCGTGGACCGCCATCCTTGGCTTGAGCCCGGATGAAGTGGTCGGCCGGCGCATCGATGCGCGCGTCCACCCCGACGACCTGCCTGCCGCCGAAGCGGCACTGGTGCGCGCCGCGGCCGGTGTGCTGCCGAATTTCGAATGCCGCGTTCGGCACGCCGACGGCAGCTATCGCGATATCGCCTGGAGCGCCGCGCCCGAAGGCGGCGCGATCTTCTCCTTCGGCCGCGATGTCACGCAGGCGAAGGCGCATTCGAAGGCGCTCGAAGAGGTGCAGGAGCAGCTGCGCCAGTCGCAGAAGATGGAGTCGATCGGCCAGCTCACCGGCGGCATCGCGCACGATTTCAACAATATGCTGGCGAGCATCTACGGCGCGATCCAGCTCATGCAACGTCGGCTCAAGGCGGGCCAGACGGCCGACTTCGACAAGCTGCTCGAACGCGCATCGGTCAGCACCCAGCGCGCCGCCGCCTTGACGCAACGCCTCCTCGCTTTCGCGCGCCGCCAGTCGCTCGATATCCGCCGGGTCGACGTGCAGCGGCTGCTCGCTTCGATGGAGGATCTGCTGGTGCGCACGCTCGGCTCGCGTGTTGCGCTGCAGGTCGCGGCCAGCGCTGATCTGTGGTCCGCGCGGATCGACGCCAGCCAGCTCGAGAATGCGCTGCTCAACCTCGTCATCAATGCGAGCCATGCCATGCCCGACGGCGGCGAGCTCGCCGTCACGGCCGCGAACGCGCAGGTCGACGCCACATTTGCGTCCGGACATGCCGAGCTGAACCCGGGCGACTATGTCGTGCTGAGCGTGCGCGATACCGGCACCGGCATGCCGGCGAGCGTGATCGCGCGCGCCTTCGAGCCGTTCTTCACGACCAAACCGCTCGGTCAGGGCACGGGCCTCGGCTTGTCGATGGTGTACGGCTTTGTCAAGCAGGCCGGCGGGCATGTCGTCATCGACAGCAAACTCGGCCGCGGCACGACGGTGTGCCTGTACTTGCCGCGCGACGTGTCCGACGCCGAGGGCGAGCGGGCCGATGCGCCCCTGCCGGCGCCTGCGTCGAGCGCAGGCGAAACCATCCTGGTGGTCGAGGACGAGGCCGGCGTGCGGGCGCTCATCGTCGCGGTGCTGCAGGACCTCGGCTACGCCTTCGTCGAGGCCGCCGACGCCGCGGCCGCCCTGGTGGTGCTGGACAGCGGCCGGCACATCGACCTGCTCGTCACCGATGTCGGCCTGCCCGGCATGAACGGCCGCCAGCTCGCCGAAATCGCGTGCGCCCGGGACGGCGCGCTGAAGGTGCTGTTCGTCACCGGCTATGCCGAGCAGGCGGCCTCGCGCAACGCATTCCTGAGCGAGCGCATGCAGATGATCACCAAGCCCTTCGATATCGACGAACTGGCGCGCCGCATCCGCGCGATCATCGAGGGCGAGCCGGCTGCGGCCGCCGCTTCGTAGCCGTCACACGCCGCGGCGCAGGCCCAGCCAGACGACCGTCGCGACGACCAGCAACGCGCCGGCCAGCTGCACCGGCGCGATCGACTGGCCGAGCAGCGCCCACGCCAGCACGAGCGCGAAGATCGGTTCGACATTCATGATCGCCGAGTTGCCCACCACCCCCAGGCGCGGCAGCACCGTGAACATGATGGTGAATGCGGTGCCGTACAGGAAGGTGAGCGTGGCGAGCCCCACCCAGCCGGGCGCGGCGTGCGGCAGCGCGAAGCCGCCCTGCATGCCCACGCCGCCCAGCGCCAGCACCGCGACGATGGCCATGGTGGCGAAGGTGCGCAGCCGCCCGTCCAGATCGCCGGCTTCGTGCTGCGTGACGACGAGCGCCAGGCCAAAGGTCGCGGCGGCCGTCAGCGCGAACCCGACCCCCGCGCCGATGCGGCTCCACTGCCCGGCCGCGCCCAGCCCCGACGATGCGCCAAGCACGTCCAGCGCCAGCGCGAGACCGAACAGCATGACCGGCATCGCCTGCAGCACGCGCGTCTCGGCGCGGTGGCGGTACAGCAGGCGCGCCCACAGCGCGGTCCACAGCGGATAGGTATTGAAGGCCAGCAAGGCGAGCGCGACCGGCAGCCGCGCCACCGCCGAATACAGGCACACGCTTTGCACCCCGATCAGCAGGCCCATCGCCGGCAGCGCGCGCCGGTGGCGCGCGGTCAGCGCGATCGGCACCGATTGCACGAGCAGGAGAAGTCCGACGACGAGCGCGGTGACGCTGCTGCGAACGCTGACCGCCGTCACCACGTCGACGCCGTTGTCGAACGCGAGTCGCGCCGCCACATGGTTGGCGCCCATCATCAGCGCAATCAGGAGCAGCGTCGCAAAGGCGCGGGCGGAAAGGACGCGAGAGGCGGGGGCAGATCGTGCGATGTCGAATCAACTCCGGAAACGATCGCGCAGCAGATTCTTCTGCACCTTGCCCATCGTATTGCGCGGCAGCTCGTCGACCACGTGGATCCGCTTTGGAACCTTGAAGTGCGCGATCTGCGACTTGAGGGCGACGATCATGCCGCCCGGGTCGAGCGCGGCGCCGGGGCGGGCGACGACGACGGCGAGTACCGCTTCGCCGAAGTCGGCATGCGCAACGCCGATCACCGCGCTTTCAGCGACGCCGGGCAGTTCGTTCAGGCAGGCCTCGACCTCGGCCGGATAGACGTTGTAGCCGCCGGTGATGACGAGATCCTTGCTGCGCCCGACGATGGTCACATAGCCATCGGCATCGACTTTGCCGACGTCGCCGGTCTTGAACCAGCGCCGGCCGTGCGCGTCGACGGCAAATTCCTCGCGCGTCTTCTCGGGCATGCGCCAGTAGCCGTGGAAGATGTTCGGTCCGCGCACCTGGATCGCGCCGATCTCGCCGCTCTGGCAGGGCTCGTCACGCTCGCCGAGGATGCGCAGATCGACCCCGGGCAGCGGCAAGCCGACCGTGCCGCCACGCCGCTCGCCATCTTCGGCACGGCACGGGTTGGATGTCAGCATCACCGTCTCGCTCATGCCGTAGCGCTCGAGGATGGTGTGGCCGGTGCGGGCGCGGAAATCGTCGAAGGTCTCGATCAGCAAGGGCGCCGAGCCGCTGACGAAAAGCCGCATGTGGCGGCAGGCTTCGTGCATCAAAGCGGGTTCGGCGAGCAGGCGCACATACAAGGTCGGCACGCCCATGAAGACGGTCACCTCGGGCAGCCGTGCAATCACCGCCCTGGCGTCGAAGCGGCTGAACCACAGCATCCTGCTGCCGTTGACGAGCGCGCCGTGCGCCGCGACGAAGAGACCGTGCACGTGGAAGATCGGCAGCACGTGAATCAGGACATCATCGCGTTGCCAATCCCAGTACTCGCGCAGCGTCAGCGCATTCGAACGCATGTTGCCGTGGCTCAGCATCGCGCCCTTGCTGCGCCCGGTGGTGCCGCTGGTGTACAGGATGGCCGCCAGATCGTCGTCGCGCCGCAGCGCCACCGCATGCCGGTCGCTGTGCCGCGCAGCGCGTTCGAGCAGGCTGCCGCTGCGGTCGTCGTCGAGCGTGAAGACGTGCGCGGTTCCCGCGGTGAAGGCGAGCCGGCTCACCCACGAGAAATTGCGGCTCGAACACACCACCACGCTCGGCTGCGCATCGCCGATGAAATAGTCGATCTCGGCGCTTTGGTACGCCGTGTTCAGCGGCAGATAGACGAAGCCCGCGCGCAGCACGCCCAGATAGAACAGCAGCCCCTCGACCGACTTCTCGATCTGCACCGCAATGCGCGCGCCCGCGGGCAGATCGAGCGATTCGAGCAGGTTGGCGAACATCGCACTGGCCCGCTCGATATCGCTCCAGGTGTAGTACAGCGGCACCCCGTCCGCCGTTTCGATCGCGACCGCATGGCGGTCCGCCGGAAAGCCGTCGGCCAGAGCCTGGTAGAGATTGCTGTTCATCGGTGCAAAGAGCAAGAAATTACAGGACGCCAAGGGACGTGAAGGACGCAAAGGAATTCGAGTTATGCAGGAGTGGCGAGAAAGGAAGGGGTCGGCGCTCGCTTCTTATCCTTTCCGCCCTATGAGTCCAAGGAACCACGCTTGCATTCCCGCGTGCGCGTCAGCCGTCCAGCTTCGCTCCCGAGGTTTTCACCACCTCGGCCCAACGCTTGATCTCGCTCGACACGAAGGCGCCGAACGCATCGCCATACAGGTTGGGCGTCTCGGCACCCAGGGTGTTCCAGGACTTGACGAGCTCCTCGGACGCGAGCGCCTTGGCCATCTCGGCGCGCATGCGGTCGACGATCTCGCGTGGCGTTCCCTTGGGTGCCCACAGCCCGTACCAGGTCGCGACCTGGTAGGTCGGAAGCCCGGCTTCGATCGTGGTCGGCACTTCGGCGAAGCCCGGCGCGCGCTTGGAAGCGGCGACCGCGAGCGCCTTGATGCGCCCGCCCTTGATGTGGTTGGCCGACGATCCGAGGCCGTCGAACATCATGTCGACCTGGCCGGCGATGAGATCCTGCAAGGCCGGGCCCGCGCCGCGGTAGGGAATGTGGGTGATGAATGTCTTGGTCTGCAGCTTGAACAGTTCGCCGGCCAGGTGGTGCGAGGTGCCGTTGCCGGCCGAGCCGAAGTTGAGCTTGGCGGGGTTCTTGCGCAGATAGTCGAGCAGCCCCTTCAGGTCCGCCACCGGAACGCGCTGGGGATTGACGACGATCACCTGCGGCACGCTCGAGATGAGGCCGACCGGAATGAAATCGGTCTCGAGGTTGTAGTCGAGCTTGGGGTACATGGACGGCGCGATCGTGTGGTGAACCGCGCCCATGAAAAAGGTATAGCCGTCGGGTGCGGCATGCGCCGCGATGCCCGCACCGAGCGTTCCACCGGCGCCGCCGCGGTTGTCGATGATGATCTGCTTGCCGAGGTTCTTCGTCATGATCGCGGTCAGCGGGCGGGCGAAGGCATCGGTCCCGCCGCCGGCCGGAAACGGCACCACGATCGTGACCGGCTTGTTCGGCCACGCGCTCTGGGCGCGCACCCATGCCGGGGCGAACGCCGCGGCGAGCGCACCCGCGCCGGTGTGAAGCAGGCGGCGGCGGCTCGGGCCGGGCGGAGTCGGCTGGTTCATTGTTGTCTCCTTTCGAATGCTTTTGATGTTCAGCAGGCCGGGGTCATAGCAACGCGGCCACGGCGCGCGAGTGTGCCACCACGCCGCGAATGAACTGCTCGTGATGGGTTTCGATGCGGTCGAGGTCGTACAGGTAGTTCACCATCAGCCCCAGCGATTGGGCGACGCCCTTGGACGAGAGATCGGCGCTCGGGTTCAGCCGTTCCAGCCGGGCCCCGTTGTCGAGGTGAAAGCGCGCCACCGGGTCGCCGCCGGGGCGTGCCGAATTCAGCCCCAGATAGACGGCGCCCAGGCGCAGCAACGCCTGTCGGCCGGCTTCCGAATCGGGTGCTTCGAGCCAGCTCGCCTGCGCCTGCGCGAGGCGGGCTGCGCGTGCGCCCGTGATGCCCTCGCTCGCCGCGCCGGCGCGCAGCCAGCGCGCAAAGCCCGGAATCGGCGAGAGGGTGCAGAAGGTCTTCAGCTGCGGCAGTTCGCGCTTGAGTTCCTCGGCAACGCGCTTGATGAGGAAGTTGCCGAGCGAGACGCTTTTGAGGCCCGGCTCGCAGTTGCTGATCGAATAGAACGCCGCGACCTTGAACTGCGCCGCTTCGAGCGGCGTCGAGCGCTTGTCGATCAGCGGTGCAATTGCCGCCGGCATCTCGGGCACCAGCGCCACCTCGACGAAGATCAGCGGCTCGTTCGGCAACTGCGGGTGGAAGAAGGCGAAGCAGCGCCGGTCCGGCTGCAGGCGCCTGCGCAGATCGTCCCAGCCGTCGATCTGGTGCACGGCCTCGTGGCGGATCAGCTTTTCCAGCAACTGCGCGGGCGAATTCCAGTCGACCCGCACCAGTTCGAGAAAGCCGGGGTTGAACCAGCTCGACAGCAGGTGCAGGAAATCGGCCTCGACGCCGGCCAGTTCGGGCTGCGCGGGCAGTGCGTCGAGGAGCGAGCGGCGCATCGCGACGATGCTTGCCGTGCCGCCGGGTGTGCGGTTGATGCGGCGCAAGAGCTCCTGGCGCGGCGGTTCGGCGACGCGCATGAGCTGCAACAGGTTGCCCGCACCAGGACTGCGCGAATAGGCCTGCGCGGCGGCCAGCACCTGCTTCGGATCGGGGCTGAACTCGCTGGCCAGCTGGGCGAAGAATCGGCCGCGCAACGGGTCGGGCAGGGCCTCGAAACGATCGACCAGCTCGCGCGCGAGCGCCACGCTGTTCGCCTCGCCGCGTGCCGACAGCAGCTGTCGGCATTCGTCGACGAGGCCGCGCAGCCGGCGCGCATCGCCGGCCTTGCGGGCAGCGCTTTTGATTTCTTCGAGCATCGGCAGACCACTCATCATCGCGCGCCATCGCGCCGCGGCAGTCTAGCCGCGCGGGCGCGCCTCGGCCGCCAGCGCGATGCAGCTACAGTGCTCGCGCCCATGACGTCGCCGCCCGAACCGAATTCGAACCTGCCTGCCGACGCCGACGCGCTGCTCCAACTCGCGGCGCACAGCATGTTTGACACCCTCGCCCGCACCGCGATGGGCATGATGGTGGTCGATCGCGCGCACCGCATCGTCTGGATCAGCGAGGGCTACAAGCGCTTCCTGCCGGCGCTCGGACACGCCGAGAGCGACTTCGTTGGCCGGCGCATCGAGGAGGTGGTGCCGAACTCGTTGATGGCGCAGGTGATCGACAGCGGCGAGCCGATCCTGGTCGACCTGCTGACCAACCAGGCCGGCACCTTCCTGGTCAGCCGGCTGCCGCTGCGTGATGCCGGCGGCGCCGTCATCGGCGCGATGGGCCTCGTGCTGCTCGACCATCCCGAGACGACGATGCAGCCGCTGATGACCAAATTCGCGCGGCTCGAACGCGAGCTCGACAGCGCACGCCGGCAACTCGCCGCGCACCTGTCGGAGCAGCGCCGGCCAAAACATACGATCGCGAGCTTTGTCGGCGCAAGTCCGGCTGCGGTCGAGGTCAAGCGGCAGGCGCGCCGCGTCGCGCAGACCGACAGCACGGTGCTGTTGCTCGGCGAGACCGGCACCGGCAAGGAGCTGCTCGCGCACGGCATCCACGCCGCCAGCGCGCGCGCCAGCAAACCCTTTGTCGCGGTGAATATCGCGGCGATCCCCGAGACCTTGCTCGAGGCCGAATTTTTCGGCGTCGCCCCGGGCGCCTATACCGGCGCCGACCGCAAGGGACGCGACGGCAAGTTCAAGCTCGCGCACGGCGGCACCTTGCTGCTCGACGAGATCGGCGATATGCCGCTGGCGCTGCAGAGCAAGCTGCTGCGCGTGCTGCAGGAACACGAGCTGGAACCGGTCGGCAGCAACCAGGTGCAGCCCGTCGACGTGCGCGTCATCGCCGCGACCAGTCGCGACCTGCCGGCGATGGTCGCAGCGGGCAGCTTCCGCGCCGATCTCTACTACCGGCTGAATGTGCTGCCGATCCGCGTGCCGGCGCTGCGCGAGCGCGCGTCCGACCTGGAGGCGTTGGTCGAGACGCTGAGCGAAGACATCACCCGGCGCAGCGGCCTGCCGCACAAAACGCTCGCGCCCGACGCATTGGACCTGCTCGCGCGCCATGCCTGGCCGGGCAATATCCGCGAGTTGCGCAATGCGCTCGAACAGGCGACGCTGATGACCGACGACCTGCTGCTGACCGCCGCGCATTTCCATGGTGTGGTCGCGGGCGCCGAGGCCGCGCCGCGGCCTGCGGCGGCGATGGCACCGGCCGAGCCGCTGCCGGCGACGATCCGCCCGCTGCCGCAGGCCGTCGCAGAACTCGAAGAGCGCGCCATCCGCGAGGCGCTCGCTGCGACTGGCGGCAACAAGCTCGCCGCGTCGCGCCTGCTCGGCATCTCGCGCGCGACCTTGTACGAGAAGTTGGCGGGGATGGGTGACGCCCGATGATTCGGCGCACGGGGAATACCTGAGTGGCAAGATAGCCAAGAAGTCGAAGTCCACCGAAGCGGAGGCCGTCATGACGATCCAGAATTTCGACGCCATCGTCATCGGTG
>JBDSEG010000137.1:0-3528 GCA_039920165.1 Burkholderiaceae bacterium | reverse complement strand
GCCCTGGCAAGCCGGCCGGGTTGATATCGCTCAAGCCGCCTTTCGCGCAGCGTGCGATGCTGGGCGTCTGCCCCGAACGGCGGGGTTGTGTGCGCGCAGTGGCCGGGGCAGACGTGGCGACCTCGGCGGTGTCTTGCAGATTCGACAACAAGGATTGAAATGGCTCACACGAGTGCTCGCGTTGAAGTGCCTGCCGATGCATTGGTCGTGTTCGGTGCGACCGGCGATCTGGCGCACAAGAAGATCTTTCCGGCGCTCTACGCGATGTGCAAGCGCGGCGCGCTGAAGGTGCCGGTGATCGGCGTGGCGTCGTCGGCCTGGAGTCTCGACCAGTTCCGTGCGCGGGCGCGAGAGAGTGTCGAACGCGCGGACGGCAGTTGCGAGCCCCAGGTGCTCGAGCGGATGCTGTCGCTGTTGCACTACGTCAGCGGCAACTACAACGACGCCGCGACCTTCGACGCGCTCAAGCGTGCCCTGGGCGCGGCGCAGCGGCCCGCGCACTACCTGGCGATTCCGACGGCGCTGTTTCCGACCGTGATCAAGGGGCTGGGCGCGGCCGGCCTCGCCGCCCGGGCCCGCGTCATCGTCGAGAAGCCATTCGGCCGCGACCTCGCGTCGGCGCGCGAACTGAACCGTGTCGCCCACGACGTGTTCCCTGAAGACGCGATATTTCGCATCGATCACTTCCTCGGCAAGGAGGCGATCATGAACATCCTGTACTTCCGTTTTGCCAACGCGTTTCTCGAGCCGATCTGGAACCGCCACCACGTCGCCAGCGTTCAGATCACGCTGGCCGAGCAGTTCGGCGTGGCCGGTCGCGGCGCGTTCTACGAGAGCGCCGGCTGCCTGCGCGACGTGGTACAGAACCACCTGCTCCAGATCGTTGCGCTGCTGGCGATGGAGCCGCCCTCGAGTCGCGGCTTCGAGGCCGTGCACCGCCACCAGGCCGACGTGTTCGACGCGCTGCGGCCGCTGCGCCCGAACGACATCGTGCGCGGTCAGTACGAGGGCTATCGCAACGAGCCGCAGGTCGCGAACGATTCGGACGTCGAGACCTACTGTGCCGTGCGCCTGCACGTCGATTCCTGGCGCTGGGGCGGCGTGCCCTGGTACCTGCGTTCCGGGAAGCACCTGCCGGTCACGGCCTGCGAAGTGGTCGTGCGCCTGAAGGCGCCGCCGCAGAACCTGTTCGCGGACTCGGCGGTGCGCGAGGATGCCAACTACCTGCGCTTTCACGTGTCGCCGCATTCGACGATCGCGCTCGGTGCCCGCACCAAGCAACCGGGCAAGGAGTTCATCGGCGAGCAGCGCGAGTTCCGGCTGCTGGACGAGAAGCATGGCGAGCAGTCCCCGTATGAGCGCCTGCTGACCGACGCGATGAACGGCGACGGTGCGTTGTTCGCCCGCGAAGGCGCGATCGAGGCCGCCTGGACCGCGGTGGCGCCGGTGCTGGTCGAGCGCCCGGCGGCCATCCCCTATGCGCCGGGCAGCTGGGGCCCGCCGGCGGCCAACCACTTCATCGCGGCCGATGGCGGCTGGTGCAACCCCGACCCTGCGTCCTGAACGATGCCACTGCCGATCGAAGACTACGCCCTGATCGGTGACTGCCACGCAGCCGCGCTGGTCGGCCGCGACGGCTCGATCGACTGGCTGTGCCTGCCGCGCTTCGATTCCGGCGCCTGCTTCGCGGCCCTGCTGGGCGGACCCGAGCACGGCCGCTGGCTGCTCGCGCCGGACGGCGCGGTGCGCGAGGTCAGTCGCCGCTATCGCGACGGCACGCTGATCCTCGAGACCGACTTCGAGACCGACGACGGCGCCGTGCGCGTCATCGACTGCCTGCCGCTGTCCAACGAGCGCTGGGACGTGCTGCGCATCGTCGAAGGCCTGCGCGGATCCGTGCGCATGCGCAGCGAACTCGTCATCCGCTTCGACTATGGCTCGATCGTGCCCTGGGTTCGCCGGGTCGATGGCGTGGTGCAGGCGACCGCAGGCCCCGACACCCTGGAATTGCACACGCCGGTGCGCACCCACGGCGAGCGGATGAAGACGATCGCCGAATTCGAGATCGGCGCTGGCGAGCGCATTCCCTCCGTCCTCAACTACCGGCCGTCGCACGAAGCGGCCCAGCCTGCGATCGATGCCGAGCAGACCCTGCGCGACTGCGAGACGCGCTGGCGCGAATGGTCGCAGCGTTGCAGCGTCACCGGGCGCTGGCGCGACGCGGTGCAGCGCTCGCTGATCACGCTGAAGGCGCTGACCTACATGCCCACCGGCGGCCTGGTCGCGGCGCCCACCACCTCGCTGCCCGAACAGGCGGGTGGCGTGCGCAACTGGGACTACCGCTTCTGCTGGCTGCGCGACGCGACTTTCGCGCTCAACGCGCTGCTGCTGACCGGCTACACCGAGGAGGCGCTCGCCTGGCGCGAGTGGCTGCTGCGCGCGGTCGCGGGCAGCCCGGCCGACCTGCATATCCTGTACAGCGTGACCGGCGAGCGTCGTCTCGACGAGGTCGAGCTCGGTTGGCTGCCGGGCTACGAAGGGGCGTCGCCGGTGCGCATCGGCAACGCCGCGGCCACGCAGTTCCAGCTCGACGTCTATGGTGAAGTGATGGACACGCTGCATCTGGCGCGGGCCGCCGGGCTGCCGGCGGCGCCGCACGCGTGGAGCATTCAGCGCGTGCTGCTCGACTTCCTCGATGCCCACTGGCGCGATCCCGACGAAGGCCTGTGGGAAGTTCGTGGACCGCGGCGCCACTTCACGCATTCGAAGGTGATGGCCTGGGTCGCCTTCGATCGCGCGGTGAAGGACGCGCAGCAATACGGCCTTGACGGGCCGATCGATGCCTGGCGTGCCACGCGCGATGCGATCCACGCCCAGGTCTGCGACCAGGGCTTCGATGCGCAGCGCAACAGCTTCGTGCAGTCGTACGGTGCGTCCGAGCTCGACGCCAGCCTGCTGCTGATCCCGACGGTCGGCTTCCTGCCGCCCGATGACGCGCGCGTGCGCGGCACGATCGACGCGATCGAGCGCGAACTGATCGTCGACGGACTCGTGCTGCGCTATGCGACCGCGACCGGTGTCGACAACCTGCCGCCCGGCGAGGCGACGTTCCTGCCCTGCAGCTTCTGGCTCGCCGACGCCCTGGCGATGACGGGGCGGCGCGACGAGGCCGAGGCGCTGTTCGAGCGCCTGCTCGCGCTGTGCAACGACGTCGGGTTGTTGTCAGAAGAATTCGACCCGCGCAGCGGCCGCATGATGGGCAACTTCCCGCAGGCGCTGACGCACATGGCGCTGGTCAACACGGCCCGGCTGTTGTCGCTCGCACAACACGAAATCGATCGTTCCGCGGCGAAGGGTGAGCGCGCCGCGGCGGTCGCACAGACAGGATGACGATGAAACGATTGCAGCATGGCGCTTGAACCCGCCGGTTTCCTGGCGATCAACGGAGGGTCGTCGAGCATCCGGTTCGCGATGTTCCGAGGCGGCGCGACGCTGGCTTGCGGCGCCCACGGCAAGATCGAACGCATC
>JBDSEG010000136.1:0-28288 GCA_039920165.1 Burkholderiaceae bacterium | reverse complement strand
GCGCAGCTCGCCGAGATCGGCGTGATGCTGCTGATGTTCGGCGTCGGCCTGCACTTCTCGATCGACGACCTGCTGGCGGTGCGCAAGATAGCGCTGCCCGGCGCGGGGGCGAGTTCTCGTTCATCCTCGATGGCCTGGGCATGTCGCTCGGCCTGCTGCCGAAGGAAGGCCAGAGCCTGATCCTCGCCGGCGCGCTGATCTCGATCGCGATCAACCCGCTGGTGTTCGGCGTGGCCGAGCCGCTGCAGCGCTTTTCTGTCGCGCTGGCCGTCGATCGCGCAGCGGCTCGACCCGGCCGAGAGCCCGCTGGTCGAGCTGCCGACCGAGACCGAGGCGCGCCACCTGTCGAACCAGGTCGTGCTGGTCGGCTGGGGCCGGGTCGGCAAGCGCCTGGCGCGCGAACTCACCGCCGCGCGACAGCGGCGTGCCGGCGGTCTGGGGCGATGCGACCGAGCCGGCGGTGCTGATCCAGGCCCACATCCGCGACGCCCGAGACGCTGCACGTGCGCAAGATGGTCGAGATCGCGCGCGCGCTCAACGCGTCGATCCAGATCGTGGTCCGCAGCCACAACGTCAAGGAAGCCGAGCTGCTGGAAAGCGAGGGTGCGGGCACCGTCTTCGTCGGCGAGACCGAGCTGGCGAACTCGATGCTGCGGCATGTGCTCGGCATCGTGAAGGGGGCGCCGGCGCATTGAGCCGTCGCTGGGCACCTCACGTGCCGATCACCCCGCCGTCGCTGCGCCGGATCACGGCGGTCGCCGAGCGCGGCCGGCCGCCCGGCCGGTAGTCGGGCCAATTCGAATAGCGGCGTGGATCGGCCGGGTCGCTGCGGTCGGTGGGCGTTTCGCCCGGGTGCTGGATATTGATGAACAGGGTGCGCATGTCGGGCGCGAAGGTCGCGCCGGTGATCTCGCAATTGGTCGGGCCGGTGAGGAAGCGCCTGACTTCGCCGGTCGCGGAGTTGCAGGCGAGCATCTGGTTGTTGCCGATGCGCTCGAACTCGCCCCGGTACATCTGGGTCGCGTGGACGTCGGTCTGGATCCAGAGCACGCCCCGCGCATCGAACGCGATGCCGTCCGGGCAGCCGAAGATATCGCCCTTGACGTTGCCCTTGGCCTCGGCGCGCGCGTTCGCGGGATCGCCGGCGAGCAGCAGGTGGTTCCAGCGCATCGTCAGGGCGTCGAAATCGCCGTCGTCCTTCCAGCGGATGATCTGGCCCATGGCGTTGTTGGCGCGCGGGTTGGCGGCGTCGACACCCGGCATGTCCTTCGCGCCGCGCGAGCTGTTGTTGGTCAGCGTGCAATAGACCCAACCGCTCTTCTGGTCGATCGCGATCCATTCGGGACGGTCCATCCTGGTCGCGCCGAGCAGGTCGCTCGCCTGGCGCGACTTGATCAGGACTTCGCCCTGATCCTTGAATCCGTTCGCGGCGGTGAGCGGTCCCTGGCCGTGCACCATCGGCATCCAGCGGCCGCTGCCGTCGGCGTCGAAGCGCGCGACATACAGCGTCCCGTGGTCGAGCAGTTCGCGATTCGCCTGCGCTTGCGTCAGGCCGTTGCCGGCCGGCGAGATGCGGTCGCGGCTGACGAATTTGTAGATGTACTCGAAGCGGGCATCCTCGCCTGAATAGACGACCGCGCGCTGGTCTTTCGTGATCGCCACCCAGGCGCCTTCGTGGGCAGCGCGGCCGAGCGCGGTGCGCTTGGCGGGCGTGGCCGACGGGTCCATCGGATCGACTTCGACGACCCAGCCGAAGCGGTTGAATTCCTTCGGGTGGCGCACCGCGTCGAAGCGCTCGTCGTGCAGCTCCCAGCGATAAAAGCTCGTCTTGCGCAGGCCCCAGCGCATCTGGTGCGGATCGGGCTTGTCGCCGCCGGCGAAATAGTTGGCGAAATTCTCCTCGCCCGACAGATAGGTTCCCCAGGGCGTCTTGCCGCTCGCACAGTTATTGACGGTCCCGAGCACGGTGAGGCCGGCGGGGTCGGCGGCGGTGCGCATCAGCGCGTGGCCGGCGCACGGGCCGGCGACACGGAATGGCGTTGCCGCGGTGTGGCGCTTCGCATAGCGCGAGGGCCGAACCATCTGCCAGCGGGCGTCCTTCAGTTCGATCTCGATTACCGCGATGCCGTGCGCGGCCTGCGCCTTCTTCACCTTTTCGGCGCTCCAGGTCGCGAGGCCGTCGGGATGGAGCAGTCCATCGTCGGTGTACTCGTGGTTCATGGCAAGCAGGCCGCGGCTGCTGCCGCCATCGAGCGGATAAAAATGAATGCCGTCATGGTGCATGCCCATCTGCACCGCCTGGTCGGCCGCTGAATTGCTGCCGTCCTCGCGCCAGGCCGGCATGTTGTCGGCGATTCCCACCGGCTCGCCCCAGGCGGCGAGCGCCTGGACCACATAGCCGGGCGGCACCACGAGCGTATCGGTGGCGGCCGCCGGGATCGCCTTGAAGCCGATCAGCGGACCGGCGGCAAGCGGTGCGGTGCCCGTCGACCCAGGGCTCGCGCAACCGGTGATCCAGGGCGCCATCAGTCCGCTCGCCAGCGCCGCGAAGCCGCCCCGGACCCACGTCCGCCGCGCCGGGTCGGACAGCTCGTGGATGCTCGGATTGGCCGAGCGGTTGCTGTCTTCCATCAGGTCGAAATCTTTTGCCACAGCTCGCTCCTTGCGATCACAGTTTCTCGGTTTCGCCGCTCTTCGGCTGCCACTTCATCAGACGCTTCTCGATCCGCCCGACGGCGCCGTCGAGCAGCAGCGCGAAGGCGGTCAGCACCAGGATGCCCGCCATCACGGTATTGATGTCGAACGCTCCCTCGGCCTGGAGGATGAGGTAGCCGACGCCGCGCGACGAGCCCAGGTATTCCCCGACGACCGCGCCGACGAAGGCGAGACCCACACTGGTGTGCAGCGAGCTGAAGACCCAGCTGGTCGCGCTGGGCAGGTAGACATGGCGCAACAGTTGCCGTTGCGAGGCGCCGAGCATGCGCGCGTTGGCGAGCACCACCGGGCTGACTTCCTTCACGCCCTGATAGACATTGAAGAAGACGAGCGTCACGCCGAGCGCGACCTTGCTCGCGATGCCAAGCCCGAACCAGACCGAGAAGATCGGCGCCAGGATGACGCGCGGCATGCTGTTCGCGGCCTTGATATACGGGTCGGCAATGGCCGCCGCCATCGGACTGAGCGCCAGCCACAGGCCGAAGCCGAGGCCCAGACCGGTGCCGATCGCGAACGCGAGCGCGGTTTCGATCAGCGTCACCGCCAGGTGCTCGTAGATATCGGCGTTGACGACGAACCAGGTCCACACGCGGACGAAGATCTTCAGCGGCTCGCCGAAGAAGAAGGCCGCCTGGCGGTCGTTGTCGAACATGAAATTCGGTAGCAGCCCGGGCGTGGTCAGCACGTGCCAGGCGCCGAACACGGCGATCAGGAGCGCGGCCTGCCACAGGCGAAGGTTGCGCGGGTTGGGCTTGAAGGCAGTCCACATCGCAGGGGCTGGTCTTGGGTCAGGCCGCGAGCTGCTGCCGGTAGCCCTTGAGCACCTCTTCGCGCAGGACCTCCCAGATCGCCCGGTGCAGCTCGATGAAGCGCGGGTCGGTCCTCACCTCGGCCACATCGCGCGGACGCGCCAGATCGATCGTGAATTCGCCGATCGGATGCGACGCCGGGCCGGCCGACAGCACCACCACCCGGTCGCTCATGGCGATCGCCTCGTCCAGGTCGTGGGTGATGAACAGCACCGCCTTCCTCTTGCTGGCCCACAGGTCGAGCAGCTCGTTTTCCATCAGCTGGCGGGTCTGGATATCGAGCGCCGAGAACGGCTCGTCCATCAGGATGATGTCGGGGTCGAGCACCAGGGTCTGCGCCAGGCCGACGCGTTTTCGCATGCCGCCCGAGAGCTGGTGCGGATAGCGCTCGCCGAAGCCGCCGAGGCCGACCCGCTTCAGCCATTCGTCGGCCTGCGCCAGCGCGTCAACCGCCCCGGCGCCTCGGAACTCGAGTCCGGCCATCACGTTCTGCGCCGCGGTGCGCCACGGCATCAGGCTCTCGGTCTGGAACATGTAGCCGGCGCGCCGGTTGATGCCCACGAGTTCGTCGTCGAACACCCTCACGCTACCCGTGCTCGGCGCGAGCAGCCCGGCTGCGACGTTGAGCAATGTGCTCTTTCCGCAGCCAGTGGGCCCGACCACCGAGACGAACTCGCCGGCGCCGATCGTGATATCGACATCGCGCACCGCGGTATAGCGCTGGCCAGGATCGTTCTTGTCGATGAAGGTGCAGGAGATGCCGTGCAGCGCGAGTGCGTGCTGGCTCAGCGGCGGCGCCCGTGCCGCCTGCAAAACCTCGATGCTCAAGCAAGTCTCCCGGGTGGCACTGGGCCCCTTGGCGAGCCCGGGGCGATCGGGCGAGTTTAGGGCGATTCGCGTGCCACCTGGCACGCCGACCACCGCGCCTCAGTCCGGCATGCCGGCGAGCCGCAGCCCCCGCTTGAAGCGTTGGCGTCCTTCGCGGTATCGCGCTTCGAAGGTGCCGCGTCCGATCCGGGTGGTGTAGGCCGATAGCGTCGGCACCGACCCGAGGCGCAGTGCGCGTTGCAGGCTGTCGCGTGCCGCTTCGGCGCGCCCTTGCAGCGCGTCGATCGACGCGAGCCAAAGCCAGCCGTTGATCTGCTGCGGGTTGAGCGCGGTGGCGCGCAGCATCAGCGCATGGGCCGCGTCGTCGTCGCCGAGGGCGAATTTTGTTTGACCGGCCACGGTCAGCCCCATCGCCTGCAGGCTCGGCTCGCGCGGGCACAGGCGCAGCGCGCGATCGATGTGCGCAGGAACTTCGTCGAACCGTCCCAGTTGCGCCTTGGAGATCGCGAGAAAGACCTGGGCTCGCGGCAGGCTCGGGTCGATCGCGACGCAACGCTCGAGCATCGCCACCGCCGCCTCGCGCCGCCCGCTCAGGTCCAGCACCAGGCCCAGGCCCATCGCCGCGGATGAGCGCCCGGGGTCGAGCGCGAGCGACTGCTTTGCCGCCGCCTCGCCTTCGATGAGCATGACCGCGCTGCGTTCGAGGCTGGGCACCCAGCGCTCGATGATCTGCATGCCGAGCGTGTTCGCAAGGCCGGCCCAGGCCGCACCCGACTGCCGGTCGATGCCGAGTGCGCCCCGAAACAGCGCCTCGGCCGCAACGAACTCGGCCAGCACCGTCGCCCTTGCAAAGAGTGCCCAGCCGCGCATCGACTGCTGCACCGCGGCGAGCGGGCCGCCGATGCGCGGCGGCCAGTCGCCGACCACGTCGGTGAGGCTCAGGTCGAGCGCGTGGGCGATCTGCGGCCCGATGTCGCGGCGCCAGTTCCACTCGCGTTCGGTCGGGTAGTCGAAGCTGTCGCTCCACAGCACGCGGCCGGTTTCGGCGGCGCTCAGCCGGGCCCGAACGCGCACCTGCTGCTCGGAGCGCGCGACGCTGCCGGTCAGCACGAAACGCACATCGAGATCGCGCGCCACCTGCCGCAGATCGGGCGGCCCGGTGCCGTACTGGCGCGTCGAGCCCTGCGCGATCACGAGCGTGTCGGGCAGCCGTGAGACATCTTCGATCACTTCGCCGGTGATCGCTTCGGCGAACCAGGCTTGCGCCGGATCGGCGCCCAGGTTGACGAACGGCAGCACGGCGATCGCGCGCTGTTCGGCCAAGGTGGGGGCGCGCCAAGGCTGCCAGGCGGCGATGCCGGCGGCCGCAGCGGTGCTCAGGCCGAGCGCGGTGGCCAGCACAATTCGGCGCGTTGGCAACGTTGTCGGCGCCGCGACCGGCATCAGCGGTACCGCCGCCTCGGCATCGCTTGGCTCCACAACCGGCCGCACCGCCGGCTGTGCATCGAGCCGATAGCCGCGCCGCGGCACGCTGCGTAGCAGCGTCTTCGAGCTGTCGCCGAGCGCCTCGCGCAACTCGCGCACGCATTGCGCCAGGGAATCGTCGCCGACCACGCGGCCCGGCCACACCGCGGCCATCAGCTCGTCGTGCGAATGCAGGTGGCCGGGCCGTGCGGCCAGCGTCGCAAGCAACGTAAAACTCTTGGAGCGCAGCGCCACGACCTGCCCGTCGCGGCGCAGTTCGCCGCGGTCGAGATCAAGCTCGAATTCGGCGAAGCGCAGCACTGGCAGGAACGCCTCTTTCAGCGAACTTTCGTCGTTTGATAAGCGTTCCATCATTGACCGTCGCAATGCGCGAACGGAGTCTGCTCCTTCCCGGATCGGCGTCAAGAGGTCGGATCGGGCGCGTTCATCGAATCAAGGGAAGGAAGGCCCGACATGACGATCAAGACCATCACCCGGAAAACCAACCGCTCGCGTTACAGACGCTGCGACCGCGACGAACCAGGGCGCACCATGAAACTCACACTCGTTCCCGTTTGCTCCGCCATCCTGCTCTCCGCCTGCGGTGGCGGAGGCGTGGGAGATGCCATCGCACCCGATGCCCAGGCCCTGTCCGCCGACCGCGCGGCCGAGGCGCGCCCGCCGGTCGTCATCGTGTCGCACGGCGAGAACGCGATCTCCGAGTGGGGCGCGATCGCTTTCAAGACCGCCGGCAACGTCGCCGCGCACGACTTCGTCACGGTGCATCTGGCGATGTACGACGCCGTGATGGCGATCGCCGGCACGCATCAGCCGTATGCCATCCGGCCGACCACCTCGGTCGCTGGAGCCGGCGCGCAAGCCATGAAAGCGGCGGCGATCGAGGCCGCCTACCTCGTGCTCAAGGGCCTGTTCCCGGCGGGCGGCGCCAACTACGAAGCGGCCTACACGGCTGGCATCGCGGGAGTTCCAGACGGCGCCGACAAGACGGCCGGCCGGGCCATCGGCGCCGAGGTCGCGGCCGGCATGCTCGCGTTGCGCGCCAACGATGGCCGGCTCACCACCATTGCGCCGTATGTGCCGGGCACGACGCCGGGCGACTTCCGCGGTGTCAACCCGGTCAACCGCATCGCACCGTATATCCGCCCGTTCGCGACGCTGAGCCATTCGCAGTTCCGCGCCCCGGGGCCGCTCGCGCTCGCCAGCGATGCGTATGCGATCGATCTAAACGAGGTCAAGGACCTCGCCTCGACCAGCAGCATCACGCGAACCGTCGGGCAGACGGAGGTCGCGCGTTTCCACACCGAAAACCCGAATACGTTCTGGGCCCGCAACCTGCGCCAGTTCGCGACGGCCAGTACGAATCTGGCTGAAAACGCGCGGCTGGCGGCGATGCTGTGGACGGCCTACCAGGATGCGATCAGCGGCTGCTTCGAGAGCAAGTACCACTACAACTTCTGGCGCCCGACCTCGGCGATCCGGCTCGCCTCGACCGACGGTAACGCGGCGACGATCGAAGATGCGACCTGGACGCCAGTGGTCGGCACGCCCAACCATCCCGAATATCCGGCCGCGCACGGCTGCGGCAGCGGCGCGGTGACCGAGGTGCTGCGCGACCACTACGCCACCAAGAAGATCGTCTTCTCGTTCGACAGCAGCGTCACCGGCACCACGCATCCGTTCGAGCGCAGCGACGATCTGGTCAAGGAGGTGATGAACGCGCGGGTGTGGGGCGGCATGCACTTCCGTACCTCGATCGACCACGGCGCGGAGCTCGGCAAGGACGTGGCGAAGTATGTCCTTCGCAACAATTTCCAGCCGGTATCCAGCCGTTAAGTGGATTCGCCTGCGGCAAAGCCTCGCGTGCAGTCTCGCGCGAGGCCTGCTTGCATCTATCCCTTCGGATATTTCGCATTCGCCTTCTTCACGAAGTCGTTGGTGAAGACCGCCGCCAGATCGAGCTTCGCATTGGCAATTTCGGGGTCGATGCTCGCCAGCGCAGCGAAGGCCGTCTTCGGCCCGGCGTCGGGAAACATCCCGTCGGGCGACAGCGCGCCCTTGGCGGCGAGGAAGGCGTCGATATAGACCGCGCGGTCGCCGAGCAGATAGCTTTCGGGCACCGCCTTGATGATGTCGGCCGGACCGGCGGCCTGGATCCAGCGGTCGGCGCGGACGATGGCGTTGGCCAGGGCCTGCGCGGTGGCCGGGTTCTTGTCGAGAAAGCTCTGCGGCGCATACAGGCATCCGGCCGGCATCGGCCCGCCGAAGATCTTTTCGGACTCGGCGACGATGCGGGTGTCCGAGACGATCTTCAGATCACCGGAGCGTTGCAGCAGCGTGATGACCGGATCGAGGTTGCTCATCGCGTCGATCTGGCCCGAGCGCATCGCGGCGACCGCGCCGCTGCCCGCGCCGACGCCGATGATCGAGACATCGGTCGGCTTGAGGCCGGCCTTGGCGAGGACGAAATTGGCCAGCACGTTGGTGCTCGACCCCGGTGCGGTGACGCCGATCTTCTTGCCCTTCAGATCGGCGACGCTCTTGAAGTTGGGCATCGTCTTCGGATTCACGCCGAGCACGATCTGCGGCGCGCGGCCCTGCAGCACGAAGGCGCGCAGCCGCTGTCCCTTGACCTGCATGTTCAACGTGTGCTCGAACGCGCCCGAGACCACATCCGCGCTGCCGCCGATCACCGCCTGCAGGGCGCGCGAACCGCCGGCGAAATCGGCGATCGTCGGCTCCAGGCCCTCGGCCTTGAAATAGCCCAGGCTTTCGGCAATGGTGAGCGGCAGGTAGTACAGCAGGTTCTTGCCGCCGACTGCGATCGTCAGCTTGGGCTTCTCGACCGACTGCGCGCGCAACAGCGCGGGAACGCCGAGCACGGCGGCGACAGCGGTTTGGACAATCAGGGTGCGGCGGCGCATGGCGTACTCCGGCAGAGCGGTCGACGAGGAACAGGCGGCACTGTAGCGCCGGTGGCGCCGCGTGCGGTTGCTGGAGCTGGTGCGGTGCGCTCGAGTTCCAGAGCTTGTGGGCGCTGGCGGGGGGCGCTTCAACCGGCTCGACTTGGTGCTGGATCCTGCAACGCTCGATCTTGCAGACCTTGAAGCCCGTCACCGAGATGGACCAGTCCGCCGAGCGTCTGCGATCAGACCTTGCAACAGCCGACTGCTGCGCAGCTCGCGGGCTTCGGTCGGCAGGCTGTCGAACGCGACCTGGGCCTGCACAAGCAGGACGCTCGCTTGGTCGGGCGTGGACCACGCTGCGGCCACCAGCGCAAGGACAAGGCCGAGCTTGTGCATCTGGTCGTCGGTTTGGCGCGCGTGGATCTCGCGCTGCAAGGCCAGCGCCGGCGCGGCCAGCGCACGCGCTTCGTCGAGGCGCCCGGCATGGGCCAGGGTGATCGCCAGCAGCGCCGCTTCGTCGGCCGCTTCGCGCCGCTCGACGAGAGTCTCGACGGGCAGTTGCGTGCGCGTTTCGGCCACCCGGCCGAAGTGATCCTGTGCGGTGGCGAAGTCCCGGGCTTGCAATGCCACCCAGCCCAGGGCGGTGTGCAGGGAACTCAATGCGGCGGCCACGCGCAGCCGCTCGAAGTCATTGGTGGCCGGCAATGCTAAGAGCTGCTCGCGCAATCCCTTTGCGGCCGCACGCGCGCGCGGCAGATCGGCGAGGAGCATGGCCAACTCAACGGGTTGGATCTTGGTTTGGACGCGGAAGTACTGCAGCAGAAACGACGGAGGACCATCGCTGCGCATGCTGATCTCGAAGAGATGCTGCCTGTCGGCAAGGTATTTGTCGGCAGCCGTGGCCTCGCCAAGTTCAGCGGCGACGGCGGCGGCCCAATCAACGCTGAAATAGAGCCAGGCAGCGACTACGGATAACGACTCGGCAGCAGGCCCGAATTCGCCGTTCTCCAGAACTTTGGCAAGGCTTTCGCGCGGGCGACCCTGGTCCCACAGGGCATAGGCTGCTTCCCTGCGAGCCACTATCAGACTGTTCTTCGAGAACGCGTCACTCGAGTCGATGCGCGACAGCAGAGCCCAGTCGCGCGCCGCGTCGTTGGCTGCGGCCAAGCGGCGCCCCGGCTGCAGTTGATTTCTGGCCACAGCGGCCAGCGAATCCGAAATCGAGGCGCGCGCGCGCAGGGCCAGCATGTTGGTCGGCTGCCTCTCGATCAGCGTCGATGTCGCACGCAAGCCCTCTTCGCCGGCGCGGGCGGCGTCTGCGGGTCGGTTCGCGCTGTCGTAGGCCTCGACCAGGCGGGCAGTCGTGATGCCGAAGTTGGCCGCTGCGTCGCTGTCGTCCATCAGCGGGTCGATCCCCCGCCAGGTTGCTAGCGCTGCCTCCAGTGCGGCCACGCCGGGGTCGAAGCGCCGCTGCCGCGCGTGCACCATCCCGAGTTGCGTCAGCGCGGCAGCGTGGGCGCGGCGCAACGCGACGCTCGCGCCGCTGGCCGCGGCAGCCGTCGCGAGCACCGACACGGCCCGTTCGGCTGGAGGCACGGCGTGGCGTTCCTTGCCCGCCGGGGTCACCGCACGAGATTGCTCGGTCAGCCCGAGGGCCAGGCCGATCGCGGCGGCTTCGCTGCTATCGCCGCGATCGCGCAGCCGTTCGAGGGTCGCGACCGCCGCGCTGACCACCGCGCGCGCGTCGTCGATCCGGCTTTGCACGCGCAGCACGGCGCCATAGCGCACTTGCGCCAGCGCCTGGTTGCGTTCGGTCTCTGCTGAGCGCAGCTCGGCGGGAAGGGCGCGGTAGTAGTCGAGCGCGCGCTTGGCCATCTCGCCGACGAGATCGAGCCGGCCCACGGGTTGCAGCTCGCGGTACAAGTCGTCGAGCAGATAGACGATCAAGCGCTCCGACTCGCCACGCGCGGTTTCGGCCATCGCTCGCGTGGCTTGGGCGCGCTGCGCCTGCAGCACGGCCGCACCGCTGCCGCCTAGCACGGCCACCAGCACCGCCGCGGCAGTGCTCACGCCGAGCCAGTTCCGCCGCAGCGCTTTGCGCAAGCGATACAGCGCCGAATCGGGACGTGCCAGGACCGTGTCGCCCAACAGGTGTCGCTCGATGTCCTGCGCCAGCGCGTCGACGCTGGCGTAACGCTGCGTCGGCACGCGCCTGAGCGCCTTGCCCAGGATGGCGTCGATCTCGCCGCGCAGTGCGCGAGCGGTGGCCTTGTCTGGCGCATGGCTGCTGGCCAGTGGCCGCGTGCCTTCCAGCACCGCGGCCTCGAGCGCCGCCGGTGTGGTTGCATGGAAAGGCAGGCGGCGGGTCAGCAGCTCGTACAGCAACACACCGAGCGAATACACGTCAGACGCCACCGTGATCGTCTCGCCCTGGATTTGCTCGGGCGATGCGTAGTGCGGTGTCAACACGCGACCCTGTTCCTGCGTCAACCCCAGGTCACCGGGCACCGCGTCGTGCAGCAGCTTGGCGATGCCGAAGTCGAGCAGGTGCGCCTGGCCGTCGGCGGTGACGAGCACGTTGGAGGGCTTGAGGTCGCGGTGCACCACCAGCCGGCCGTGGGCATAGGCCACGGCGCGCGCCACTTGCAGGAACAAGCGCAGCCGTTCGGGTACGCCGAGCGCCTGCGCTGCGCACCAGGCGTCGAGCGGCTGCCCGTCGATGTACTCGAGCGCGAGGTAAGGCCGACCCGTGGCATCGACACCCGCGTCGTAGAGCCGCGCGATGTTCGGGTGCTCCAGCAGCGCGCCGATGTCGCGTTCGCGCGCCATGCGCTCGGCCAGTCCCGCGCCCCAGGCCAGGCGCGGCAGCTTGAGCGCGATATGCCGCTTCAGGCTGCCGTCGGCGCGCTCGGCCAGCCACACCGCGCCCATGCCACCGCGCCCGATCTCGCGGATCAGCCGGTACGGGCCGACGAGCTCGTCTGGCCGCGCCACCGTTTCATCGACCGGGCCATCCTCCAGCTTCGGACCGTCGGACATGAAGCCCGCGTGGCCTGGCGATCGATGTTCGTCCAGCATCACGCGCAGTTGCGGCAGCAGGTGCCGGTGCGCTGCGGGCAGCGCGGCGAGCCAGGCTTCGGCCTGCGCCGGTTCGAGGTCGAGCGCTTCGTCGAGCAGGCGGCTCAAGGTCGACAGATCGGCGGGGCTGCGCGACATGGTGCGGACTCGGTCGTGGCTTTGCGGGTACAGACGAATTCCCGCACCCGAACCGGACACGGGCGCTACGTTTTCAGTGCGCTCATCAACAGCAGTCGAGCCTTGTCCCAGTCGCGCCGCACCGTTCGCTCGGTCACTCCCAGAGCCTCGGCAATCTCGAGTTCGGAGTAGCCACCGAAGTAACGCATTTCGACGACCTGTGCCAAGCGAGGCTCGGCCTGTTCGAGTGCGAGCAGGGCTTCGTGGACATGCAGAACCTCGGCCTCGCCGCTCGGCAGCTCGGCCGAGACCTGGGTGTTCAATGTCAGCTCGGTCAGGCCGCCGCCCCGACGCTGCGCTTGGCGCTCGCGCACCGAATCGATGATGACCGAGCGCATGACCTTGGACGCGTAGCCGAAGAACGCCCTGCGGTCTTCGATCCTCAACTCGCCGGCCTTCAGGAAGCGCAAATACGACTCGTGCACCAGGGCCGTCGTCTCGAGAAAGGTGTTGCGCCCGCCATCGCGCAGTCGTGAGCGTGCGAGCTTGCGCAGCTCGGAGTAGGCGGCCGTGAACAACTCGTCGCGCGCCGCGAGGTCACCGTCAGCGACCTTCTGGATCAATTCCGTAAGGCTGCTCATGCAGCGCGACTCCTCTGGATGGCCTCGTGCCGATTGGGGCACAAACCAAACGAATTGAGAAGGCCCTGAGAAGGTCCGCGCTCGGTCAGGTTTTGGGGTGCGGATCCAGCGCAAGCTTGTTTGATCGGTGATGTCCGGTTTGGCGTGGAATGCGCGTCCGATCAAGGGAAGGCAGGTGCGGAGTTCGATCCGACACCCTGAGCCCTCGCGAACAAGCTGACGGAGCACGCCATGTCCATCGAGTCCCTTTCCACGAATCAGCCCGTGCGGCCGGGCTGTCCGCAACCCACGTTCGCCGAGAAGACCGTGATGGCGCTCTCCGCCGTCCTTGTGAGCAGCGCGCTGCTCGGCGGCATGTTGAGCATGTTCGAAATGCGCAGCGAAGCGACAGCGATGGCTCGGGCAGCGGTCCTGACCGCGCCGTCAGCGGGTGGACTTGCCCTGCGCAAGATCACTTCAGGGTCGCGCGGCTGAACCGGAAGGAGCCCCTCATGTCCCCCGTCGCAAATTCGTCGGAATCGCCATCGTCGCGACATTCATCACCGCGGCCTGCACGAGCACGCCACCCGCGTCGCCCCGCGTCGCCGCCGGTCCGGCGTCGGTCCTCGACTGGAACGCGGTGGCGCAACGCGTGACGGTCTCGGTCGCCAAGCAGTACCAGACCCGATCGATGATCTACATCGCCATGGCCCAGGCCGCCGTGTACGACGCGGTGGACGCGGTCATGGGCGGCTATCGAACCTACGCGCCGCGCGCCGAGCGCCAACCTGGCGCCTCGGTGGACGCGGCGGTGGCCAGCGCCGCCCAAGGCGTGCAGGCCCACTACTTCCCCGACCAGCGACAGGCGCTGGAGGTCGACTTGACACGTGCGCTGGCGGCGCTGCCGTACAACGCTGTCAAGGAGGCCGGACGTGCGATCGGCCGGGCGGCGGCAGAAAGCCTTCAGCCCTGCGTCGGGGCGACGGGCTGGAGGCCGATGTAGGCTACACGACTACCCCCGCCGCGGTGGGTGCCTGGCAGCCACCCGCGGGCACGACGCCGCAGACGCCGTGGGTCGCGCGATTGCGGCCCTTCATGCTCCAGCGACCCGATCAGTTTCGTCCCGCTTCGCCGCCGGATGGCCAGTCGCGTCTGGGCCGCCGACTACCTCGAGGTCCAGCGCCTGGGAGGCGCCGCGGCCAGCGCGCGCACCGACGCGCAAACCGAGACGGCAATATTCTGGTCCACCAATTCGGTGTTGCAGTTCAACGGCGCTTTCCGTCAAATGGTCGCCGACCGGCAGCTCGACGCGATGGGCGCCGCGCGCCTGTTCGCCATGGGCAACATGGTCGGCGCGGACGCCTTGATCGCGTGCTTCGACGCCAAGTACCACTACGCGTTCTGGCGCCCGCAATTCGCGATCCTGCGTGGCAGCATCGAACGCCACAGTTCCACTGCTGGCGACAGCGCATGGAAGCCCCTGCTTGCCACGCCCAACCTTCCCGAGTACCCGGCCGCCCACGGGGCGGCCTGCACTACCGTCGCTCGGTCGACGCGGGCGCCGACCTGGGCCGCCAGGTCGCAACCTGGGCTCTGGAGAGGTACTTCCGGGCCAAACAGTCCTCCGGCACATTGGCTTCGGAGCCTCGGTCGGCGGGGCCTCGGCTCGCCAGTGCCGTCCGGCAACCGAACAGTGTGACGCGCCGCGCTACCGATCGCGCGCCAGCCTCGCCAGCGTTGTCAGCATGAAGTCCCAGTAAGGCGCGACGCAGTTGCGGTGGCTCGACGGCGACGCGTTGCAACTCGTCAAGCTCACGCCCTGCGCGCCGCGCGAGCGCATGGCCTGCACGGTGTGCAGCGCGCTCGCATGCGGCACGGTGCGGTCGTCGGGGCCGTGGAACAGGCTGACCGGTGCGGCAGGCGTCCAGTCGTCGACGTTGCTCAGGCGCGTATTGGCTTCGCGGTCGCCCGACAGGTGGTTGTCTATGAAGCTCGTCTGCAGCACCACGTCGGCGTCCTTCGGCACCATTCGGCGCACCAGCAACCGGCGCAGTTCGCGTCGCAGCGTGCCGCCGAGCGCCTTGACGATCGCCGGGTCGAACAGCGCGCCGATCAGCGGGTGCTGGTCGCGCACGCCGCGCAGTAGCGCATCCATCGTGATGTCGAGGTGGTAGGGGCCGGCGCCGGCCACTGACGCAACCAAGCTGCGCAGGTGCGGGCTGTTGCCGGCCTGCATCGCGCGGTGCGCGGCCAGCGTGACGTAGCCGCCTTCGGAATAGCCGGCGAGGAAGAGCTGGCCGTTGTCGGCGATGCCGCGCTCGCGCTGCCAGGTGCGCGCCGCGGTCAGCAAGTCCAGCACCGCGGCGGCCGACGGCGCCGCCATCAGATAGGGATGCGGAGCGCCGGCCGATTCGCCGTAGCCGACGTAATCGGCCGCGACAACGATATAGCCGAGTGCCGCCATCACCACCGCGGGTTCGGCCGCCACCGCATGGTTGCTCGGCGCCTGCGCATTCTTGAAGAGGGTGCCGTGCTGATAGCCGAGCACCGGACTCGGGGCGCCCGCCGCCTTGACCGGGATGCTGACCAGGCCCGACGCGGTGACCGGCCGCCCGCTGCCGTCGAGCGTGCGGTAGGTGAGGCGGTGGTTGTCTACCGCGTAGACCGGCCTCGCGGCAGGTGCGCGCGTGCCGGCGTCGTCGATGGCCTGCGCGATCTCCTCGGCGGAGATGCGGTTGAGGAAGCTCGCGCCGACCAGGTGGCCGGTTGCGGGGTGCAGCTCGGCGGCGACCGTCGCGCGTGTCGTGGCGGATGCGGCATTCAACCCGCGCTGGGGCTGAGGCACCGCGCTGCCGGTGCAGATAGCAGCGAGCACCACGAGCGAGGCCCACCGGCCCGACCGCCACTGCTTCGACACCCCGGCCTCCCTGCTCGCAACCCGTCCGTCTCAACATAGCGCCGCTGCGCCGTGGGCGCTCCCCCCGTTCGCGCGGTAGCCCCGCGAGCCAAGGGCTGGGATAGCCCGACCGTAGAATCCGCGCCGATGAAGATGCACCGGTGGGTGGCGCTCGCGGCGCTGGGGCTGGCGGGCGCGGCGGGCGCGCAGACAGCGCCTTCGGCGCCGGTGCCGCGGCCCGCCGCGTCCGCGCCGACGGGCGCCGAAGCGGGCGCCGCCGCAGTGCCGAGTGCACCGGTCTCGCTCTCGGCACGCAAGGTCTACGAGCAGGCTCGATCGCAGCTCTTGCAGATCCGCACCGTGCTCAAGGGCCAGGCCAGCCAGACCTCGGTCGGCTCGGGTTTCTTCGTCTCCGAGCAAGGCCACATCGTCACCAACTTCCACGTGGTGAGTGAGGCCGCGCTCAAGCCCGAGCGCCACGATCTCGTCTACGTGACGGCCGACGGCCGCGAGGCGCCGCTGCGCATCCTGCAGATCGACGTGTTGCACGACCTCGCATTGCTCAAGGCGGCCGATGCTGAGCCGCGCCGCTTCGAGGCGCTGACTTTCCGCCCCGAGGCGCAGTCGCTGGCGCAGGGCGAGCGCATCTATTCGCTCGGCAACCCGCTCGACGTCGGCTTCGCGGTGACCGAAGGCAACTACAACGGCATGGTGCGGCGCAGCTTCTATCCGCAGATCTTCTTTGGTGGCGCGTTGTCGGGCGGCATGAGCGGCGGTCCGGCGCTCGACCAGGAAGGGCGTGTGATCGGCATCAACGTCGCGCGCCGGGTCGACGGGGAGCAGGTCAGCTTTCTGGTCCCGGCCGCCTTCGCGAAGGCGCTGCTCGAACGCGCCCGCGACGCCGCGCCACTGGCCGGGCCGGCCTATTCGATCGTCTCCGAGCAGCTGATGCAGCACCAGGCGTCGCTGACCGAGCGCTTCATCGAGCAGGGCTGGAAAAGCGCCGCGCACCCGCGCTACCGGGTGCCGGTGCCGAGCGATCTCTTCATGCGTTGCTGGGGTAGCAGCGAGCCGTCGAAGACTGGCGGCATGGACCTCGAGCGATCCGACTGCGTGATGGATACGCGCATCTTCGTCGGCGACTACACGACCGGCGCGATGTCGGTGCGCCACGAAAGCTACGACGCCGGCAAGATCGGCCCGCTGCGCTTCGCGGCGCGCCATTCGGCCGCCTTTCGCAACGAGTCGTTCGTGCGGCTGCGCGCCGAGCACCAGACCAAGCCGCAGTGCCACGAGGGCTATGTCAACCGCGAAGGGTTGCCGCTGCGCGCGGTGGTTTGCGTGCGGGCCTACAAGAAGCTGGCGCAGCTTTACGACGTCTCGGTGCTGGTCGCTACGCTCGACCAGCCGAGCGCGGGCGTGCAGGGCCGCTTCGACGTGCAGGGCGTGAGCTATCCGAATGCGATGAAGCTCGCCCGGCACTATCTCGAGGCCTACGCATGGAAGCGCTGAGCGACGAGGCGCTGCCCGCCATCGAGCAGGCGCCGCTGGCGCCGCTCGGCCTGCTCGAAGTGCTGGATCGCGACGGCCAGGTCCGCGCCACCTGCCTCGTCGAGGCTTGGCCGCTGCGCGTCGGCCGTGCGCTCGACAACGACGTCGTGCTGGCCGATCCGCACGTCGCGGCGCACCTGCTGCGCATCGCGGCCGATGCCGGGGGCGTCCGATTCGTTGTCGGCGCGACGGTGAACGGCATGGTGATCGGCGGGCAGCGGGTGGTGGGCGGCGAGCACCGGCGCATCGCAGCCGGCTCGGCGCCGATCGAACTGACCGCCGGGCGGACACGCCTGCGCCTGCGCCTGGCCGACCATCCGCTGGCCCCCGAACTGCCGCTGTCGGCGGCGACGACCGGGGCGCCGCGGACCGTCATCTCGCTCGTCCTCGCGCTCGTCCTCGCCGCCGGTCTCCTCTTCAGCGCCTGGCTCGACAGCGACCCCGACGGCCTCGGGCGCGCGCTCGCCACGACGCTGCTCTCGGGCATCCTCGGCGCGGCGGTCTGGTGCGGACTGTGGGCGCTGCTGTCCAAGACCTTCACACGTCAGGGCCACTTCGGCTGGCACCTGCGCGTCTTTCTCATTGCGAGCATCGCCTGGCTCGCGCTGGGCGTCGTGCCGGCGCTCCTGGCCTTTGCCTTCGACTGGCCGTGGATCACCGACTTTGCCTTCGTTGCGACCCTGGCGGTCGCCGGGACGGCGTTCTATTACCACCTGCTCGCGGTCGAGCCGGCCCGGCCGCGCGGGGTGCGCTGGGCCGCGGTCACTGCCACGCTGGTCGGCATCGGGCTCACGCTGTGGTTCAACCTGCAGCGCACCGATCGCCTGGGCGAAGAGCTGTATATGAGCCATCTGTTTCCACCCGCGCTGCGATTGGCGCAGCCGGTGCCGGTCGATACGTTCGTGAACGGCATGGCCCCGTTGCAGGCGTTGATCGACCGCAAGGCGAAAGAGCCGGCGCGCGGCGAAATGGGCCTGCCCGGACTGGGCGGCCCGAACCGGGGAGAAGACGATGAATGAATTCAACGGCGGCGCGCGCAGCGTCCTCGTCACCGGCGGCAGCCGCGGCATCGGCGCGGCGTGCAGCCTGCTGTGCGCGCGCGCGGGCTACGCCGTGGCCGTGAACTACACGCGAGATGCGGCCGCCGCGCAAGCGGTCGTCGAACGCATCCGCGGCAGCGGCGGCCTGGCATTCGCGATCCAGGCCGACGTGGCCGACGAGGCCGCCGTGCTGCGCATGTTCGAGACGATGGACCACGAACTGCCGCCGCTGCGCGCGCTTGTCAACAACGCCGGCGTGGTCGACATGCCCGCGCGCCTGGACGAAATGAGTCTGGCGCGGCTGCAGCGCATGTTCGGCATCAACGTCATCGGCAGCCTGCTTTGCGCGCGCGAGGCGATCAAGCGCATGTCGACCCGTCACGGCGGCGCCGGCGGCGCGATCGTCAACCTGTCGTCGGCCGCGGCCCGCCTGGGCTCGCCCGGCCAGTATCTCGACTATGCGGCGGCCAAGGGCGCGATCGATACCTTCACGGTCGGCCTGGCCAAGGAGGTGGCGTCGGAGGGCGTCCGCGTCAATGCGGTGCGTCCCGGCATCATCGAGACCGAGATCCATGCCTCGGGCGGCCTGCCCAACCGCGCCCGCCAGGTCGCACCGCAGGTGCCGATGCAGCGCGCCGGGAGCGCCGAGGAAGTGGCGCAGGCGATCGTCTGGCTGCTGTCGGACGCGGCGAGCTATACGACCGGCGCGGTGCTCGACGTGAGCGGCGGGCGCTGAGCGCGGCGCGGCGCGGCGCCCAGCTTGGGGTCGCGCCGATCCGACGCATCCACTGACAACGGAACAGGCCATGCCCACTGCGCAGACCCAGCTTTCCAAATCCTTCGGCGAATTTTTTGATTCGGAGAAGGCGAGCGGCATCGTTCTCATCGTGTGCACGGTGGTTTCTCTGGCGCTGGCGAATTCCGCAATCGGCGCCGGTTACCTCGCTATGTGGAAGGTCGATCTCGCCGGGTTGAGCCTCGAGCACTGGATCAACGACGGCTTGATGGCCGTCTTCTTTCTGCTCATCGGCCTCGAACTCGAACGCGAGCTCTACAACGGCGAGCTGTCGGACTTTCGCAGTGCGCTGCTGCCGGTATTTGCTGCGGTCGGCGGGGTTGCGGTACCGGCGCTGATTCACTTTGCGCTCAATTCGGGAACCCCGACCCAGGCCGGGATCGGCATTCCGATGGCGACCGATATCGCCTTCGCGCTCGGCGTGCTGGCGCTGCTGGGCAGTCGGGTTCCGGCTGCGCTGAAGATCTTTGTGACCGCGGTCGCGGTAATCGACGACCTGGTGGCAATCGTCGTGATCGCGATCTTCTATACCGCGCAGTTTTCGATCGCCTACCTGCTGGCGGCGCTGGCCGTCTTTGCTGTCTTGGTCGCCATGAATCGATTCGGGCGCGTGATGGCGCTCGCGCCCTACCTGGTCGGTGGCGCGCTGATGTGGTTCCTGATGCTGAAGTCGGGCGTGCACGCGACGATCGCCGGCGTGCTGCTCGCGTTTGCGATTCCCTTTTCGGCGCGTCGGGACGACGCGTCATCGCCTTCGCATCGGCTCGAACACCACCTGCACAAGCCGGTGTCGTTTCTGATCCTGCCGATCTTTGCCCTCGCCAATACCGGCGTTGTTTTCGGTCCGGACTGGATGGACGCGCTTGCCGATGCCAACAGCCTGGGCATCGGTCTCGGGCTCGTGTTCGGCAAGCCGATCGGTGTCGCGCTGATGACCTTTGCCGCGGTTGCACTCGGCATCAGCCGCTTGCCCGACGAGATGAACTGGCGCCATGTGCTTGGCGCCGGCCTGCTCGGAGGGATCGGCTTCACGATGTCGATCTTCATTGCCAATCTGGCATTTGCCGGCAGCGCGCCCACCGTCAATGCCTCGAAGATGATGGTCCTGCTGGCTTCGTTGACGGCGGGGACGTTGGGGTTTGTCTGGCTGAAGCGGCTCGGCCGACCCGAATCGTCCGATCCCGAAGCGGAACACGACTGATGCCCGGCGGCGCGCCGATCAGAGCCGCCGCGTATCGATCCAGGTCACCTGCCCGCCGCGCCGCCGCGCCTCGTCCATCATGTGCGCCGTGCCGCCGCGGCCGTCACCGGCTTCGCCGTTCCACAGCCCGATGAGCTGCATGGCGTTGCTGCCCGAGCCGAGCGCGGTATCGAGCAGCCAGTGGTTGCAGCGCTCAAAGGCATCTTCCGAATCGGTGCGACCCTTGTCCTGCGCCAGGACGGCCGGCGGTTGCAGCAGGTGCGGGCGCAGCGCGAGGTAACGGTCGACCCAATGGCCCTCGGACGGCGCGACCGAGGTCGCGATGAAGCGCGCTTCGGGCAGCGGCAGGAGGAACTGCAGCGGCACGCCGCGCGCGGCGCAGGCCTCGGCGAAAAGCAGGTCGCCGCCGGCAGCGCCCTGGGTCAGCGCCAGGTCGCCCGGGCCGGCGCCGAGGCGCTCGAGCGTCGCATCGATGGCAGTGCGTGCCGCGGGCCACAGCGCCGCCGGAAAGCGCGGTTCGCGTCGCCCGGGCACATCCGCCATGTGGCCGCTGAAGACGAACGCCTGGCGCGGCACGCGGCCGAGGAGCAGGGGCGCGGGCGGGGCGGCTTCGGTCATGGCTTGCGGGGCACGATGCGGCCACTTTAGCCGTTTGCGCACGCATTTGGTTACATTCCGCGCCCCGCGATTCGAGGGTGGCTGACTCGGATCGCGGGCGGAATCTGCGGGGCGATCAGCGTTTCTTGCGGCGCCGGGTCGTCGGCGACCTCGCCGTTGCCGAAACCTTGACAGCGTCTTGTGCCGGCGCGGCCGTTGCCGGCGGCGCCGCTTTCGCCGCGGCCGCCCGGGTCCGGGCGGGGCGCTTGCGGGCAGCGGTGGGCGTCGGGATTTCCGGCGCTGGATCGGCGGCGCTCGGGGCGCGGTTGGGTGGCCGGTCGTCGCGCTGGCAGCTGCCCGGCTGCAGCAGGTTGGCGAGTGCGATCAGCCGGTCGGCGATGCGCCGGTGCTCGGCCGCGCCGCGTGCATCGTCGGCACGGATCACCACCGACAGCGCATCGTGGAAGCGCGAGGTGAGGCACATCTGGCCGAGCATCGAATCGAGATCGCGCGGCTTGGCGGTGATATTGGACAAGGCCTCGCGGTAGCTCGCCGCCACCGTGTCGAAGATTGCGGTGCCGGCATCGCCGGTCTTGCCGAACGAGCCGTCGATCAACCGCGCGACGAGCAGCGCCTCGGGCTGCATCACGGCGTTGTAGAAATTCGCATCGTCGCGAAAACGCAGGCTCACTTCCTTTGCGCATTGCTGGGCGAGCAGCGCTGCGGCCTCGCGTTCGCCGGGATCGCTCCAGGGCGTAAGCGCGTCGATGGCGAGCCGGTTCAGCATCGGATAGGCATCGAAGCCGCGCTGCCCGGGAATGCCCTCGGCGCTGCGGTAGGCGGCGACGGCCTGCTTCAGCGCCTCGCGCATCGTCTCGCCGGCGATGCGCAGGTCGTCCGCACCGATGTCGCGCTCGAGCACGCGCCGCGCGTGCAGGCTCGCCAGCCGCTTCCACGCGCTGCCGCGCAGGCCGGCGCGTTCGACGTGGGCGGGCGCTGCGAAGGCATCGGCGCCATCGTCCTGCGCCGCGACGAGCAGTTCGAGCTGGTCCAGACGCTTGAGCGCGCGCCGGATCAGGGCCTCGTCACGGGTGCGCTCGCCCAGTCGCGCCTCGACGTTGGCGAGCTGCTCGATATCCTTGATCGGCACCCGGCCGGCCTTGTCCTGCGCCTGCACCGCGGCCAGAAAGCTTTCCCGCGCCTGCTCGAAGCGGCCGAGGTCGCGCCAGGTCGCGCCGAGCGCCGAATGCAGCGCCGGCAGGTTGCGCCAGGCCTGCGGACAGCGGTTTTTCAGCAGCTGGTCGAGCTCGAACACATGGCCGTCGATTTCGCGCAGGGTCTGGCGGTCCTTGCGGCGCAGCAGGTCGGCGCGGGTGCGCGCGAGCTCGTCGAGCAATTCCTCGGGCGAGACATACGGGCTCGCCGACTCGCTGCTGGGCGCCGGATCGCCGCGCGCCTCGGCGCGCCAGCTCGGGTCGCCGTAGGCCTGGAACGCGCCCCAGGTGATGTCCTCCCGGTTCGCTTCCCAGGCCGCCTGCCGCGCCTCGAAGACCGCATCGCCGAAGGCCTTGCGACGCTGCAGCAGATGCCGATAGAACGATTCGCCGAAGAGCCGCGCCTGCGCATCGTCCACGGCCCAGCCGGCGACGACGACGCATCGCACGCCGATCTGGATCAGCTCGCGCGCCACGCTGGCGGCGAGCTTGTTGCCGTCGCGCACGGTGCGGTCGACCTTGCCGAGATGGCAGCAATTCAGGAAGACGAGTTCGGGCACCGTCTCCATCGCCTCGACCTCGGCCGCGGTGATGAGCAGGCCGTCCGACAGCACGACGCCGCTGCGCCGCTGTCCGTCGGCATGCAGCGCATCGAAGACGCCGTGCGCCGCGATGTGCAGCACGCGGTACGGTTGGCGGTACAGCTTGGCGAGCACGTCGCTCGCGCTCTGGTCGGCGCCGATCGCGGATGTCACGGCATAGCCCATGCCGCCGAGCACCGCGGCGATGGCCTCGGCCTCGACCTCGGCGCCGTCGAGCGGCGACGGATCGACCGCGGCGCCGGTGAGGGGGTCGGGGAAGGCCTTGCCGAAGCCTTCGACGCTCGGGTTGCCGACCACCAGCGCGTTGTGTTCGATGCCCTGGCGAACCTGGGTACGGAAGTGGCTCGACGCGAGCTGGCGCACGACCGCAGCGCGCAAGGCCAGCGGCAGCCGGTCGTCGGCACCGCTGCCGCCCGTCGGCCCGTCGGCCAGCATCATTTCCCACGGCAGGTTGGCGGTATACGCGTCGACCACCAGCACCACCCGGTCGAGCTGACGCGCCGGGCCCTTGAACTCGTGCGGCACCATGAGCTGGAACAGCATCCGGCCGATATCTTCGTTCCACACCGGGTTGTGGATCTGCTGGCGCACCAGCGCCTCGATCAGGCCGGGCTGGCGCTGCTGCACCACCGCTTCGGCGCGGGCGCGCGCGCCAACGTACAGGAAGCGTAGCCGGTTGCCGATCACGGTGCTCGGCAGGCCGGCCGGCGCGGGGTCGCGCGCAAACCCCGCGGCCTCGTCCTGCGCATCCGCGTCGGTGACGATCAGGCGCGGCCAGTAGCTCGCGTTGCGGTTGTCGAACAGGCGCTGGCGCACGCCCTCGTCCTGCTGCAACTCGGGACTGCCGACGAGGGTCGAGCCCAGGCGGTCGGCGACGCCGGCCAGCTTGGCGGTGAGCTGTCGCATCTCGTACACCGCGGTGATCGCGGTATCGAGATACAGCTCAACGATCTGCAGCCGGGCCACGCGGATCGGCAGCCTTGTGGTCTCGTAGAACTTGGCGTTCGCCTCCAGCACGCCGCGGATCAGCGCCTCGACCGAGGCTCCGACCGACAGGTTGGCCGACGAGTTGTAGCCGAGCAGCAGCGTCGACAGCGGCAGCTCGCGCTCGCCCTTGCCGAGCACGTCAACCACCTGCAGCAGGTAACGCAGCACGCCGGTGCGCACCGCCTCGGTCAGGTCGGGAACGTTGAGCGCGCCGTCGTAGGGGCCGAGGCCGGCGACCACGGCGCCGGTCAGGCTGCCGCGCTGGCGCTCCTGTTCGTTCGGCACGCGCAGCACCACCGTCGCGGTGCCGCGCGGCCCGGCGTACAGGCCCAGGGTGTGCCGCTCCGACAGGTCGCCGTCGAGCAGTTCGCGGTCGATCAGCCGCTGCGGCCCGGCGATCGGGTCCTGCTGGTAGTGGCCGACCATGATGGGCTGGGCCAGGAAGCGCAGGTCCATCGCCTTCACCAGAACCTCCAGGCGCCGCTTCGGCCGGGCCTCGATCTGCACCCGCGGTACACCGCCCATCAGGCCGCGCGCCAGCGCCTCGCCGCCGTCCATCGTCGGCGGGCCGGCGTCGTAGGTGCTGGGCAGCGGCTGCTCGATGGCGCGCGTCGCGGGCGGGCTCGTCATCAGGCCGCCGGTGGCGCCGGTCGCGAGCAGCTCGGCGAGGGCCGGAAAATATTCGGCCGTCGACGGCAGGTCGCCGTGCGGCGCCGGCAGGTAGTAGTGGCTACCGACGCCGCCGATGCGGCCCGACTCCCAGCTCACCGTGCCGTCGCCGCAGGTCGTTCCGACCATCTTCAGACGGCCGTCTTCCTCGCGGATGCCACAGGGCGTGTTCTTCGCCACGCCGAAGACATAGCTGCTCTTCTTCTCGTAGTCGGCCGGCAGCGCGGGGCGCGCGAGACCGTCCTGACTCCACAGCCAGGTGGCCGAATCGAGCGTCGCCTGGTCGGGCGTGCCGACCTTGCCGGGACCGAACCACGGGTCGACGACCTTGGGCTTGAAGTCCCACCAGGTCTGCGCCAGCTCGAACCGGTGACCGGGTTCGCCGCCGCCCGGCTGGCCCTGGAATTTGTCCTCGAAGCCGGGCTTGGGCAGCAGTTGCAGCGCGCCGCGGAAACCGGCCACGATGTCGAGCACCTCCTGCATATCGTGGCGCACATCCAGCCGCACCAGCGTGCGCAGCGTGTGGCCCTTGCCGAGCAGGTTCTCGACCATCGAGTACGCGCCCTGGTTGGGCGTGCCGAGCATGACGAAGCGCGCGCCGTCGCGCTGCATCAGCGCGTCCATCACCGAGCGGCGCTTGTGGATGACGGCGCGCACGACGAGGCCGCCCATGCTGTGCGCGAGCAGGCGCACCGGCTGGTCGGTCGTCTTCAGGATGCGGGCGAGAAATTCGCCGAGGCGCTCGCCCAGCACGTCGAGCGGCTGGCGCCAGTCGTAGGCGAAGGGCTCGACGCGATGGCTCCTGGCGAGGTGCTCGCACAGCTTGCCGTAGAACATTCCGAACAGCTTTTCGGCCTCGACGCCGGGCGCGCCCCAGGCGATCTTGGCCAGGCCGCCGAGTGCGATATCGGCCGGGTCGAACCAGACCCGGTCGTCAGCGCCGACGCGCAGGTGCGAACCCATCACGCCCGGCAGCACGACGACCACCGGCAGGTCGGGCAGGGTGTCCGCGCCGCGCCGCGAACGACGCGCGTCGGCCGGCGCAGACGCCTCGAAGGTGTCGAGGTCGACGAACTGCCCGGGCAGCGGCTGGAAGACGCCGAGCTGCGCCTGCGGGTCGGGACGGCTCGGGTCGAAGGCCAGCCAGTCGCGCACGGCGGTTCGCGTATCGGCATTCGTGAAATAACGAAAGTGCGAGACCTCGGCGCCGCGATCGAAGAGGGCGCGCGCGCCGGCCTGCGGGGCGATGCCGGCGAGCATCGATGCGGTATCGACGACCAGGTCGTTGTCGACGTTGTCGAAGAGCAGGAAATCGGTCAGCAGCACGCCGAGGCGCTTGAGCAGGTTGCCGCCCTGGATATCGCCGGCGATCACCGCCATGCCGATGCCCTCGCGCACCGGGGCGCCGCGCAGCAGCCGCGCCATCGGCGCGTCGGGAAGCATCGCCTCGATGCCCGGCACGAGATGGGCATTGGTACGGTTCTTCGCAATCTCGATCACGACGCGCTTGAAGGCCGAATAGATCGGGCTGCCGAAGAACACCGGCACCTGGCCGATGAGCGTGAGCAGGCCGGAGAGAAAGAGGTCGAAATTCCCGCTTGCGAGCAGCGTGCCCTGGGCCGGACTCGCGACCCGCACGTAGCGCTGGACGACGAAGCGCTTGGCGCGCAGCTCGGCGGCCAGCTCGCGCAGCAGTGCGCGCTGCTCCTTGTGCGCATCCTCGAGTTCCGCGGCGACGCGCGCCGCCTCCTGCGGATCGGCGTCGCCGGTGCCGGGCAGGTCGGCGCGATAGTCGTTGATCAAGGCATCGAAATCGGCCAGGCACATCAGGTCGGCGACCAGCCCGCCGCGCGAGTGCGAGACCAGGCTGATGCACGCCTGCTCGGGCAGCGCCCGCGCGAGCGCGAGGGCGTTCTCGATCGGGCTCTCGGACAGCGTGCGGTGCTCGAAGGCAAAGATGCCGCCGGCGAAGCGGCGCTCGAGCGTGCTCCACAGATTGCGTTCGGTGGTGCGCAGATCGCCGAAGCTGCCGAGCGAGTTGGACCCCGTGCCGTGCAGGAAGACCAGCATCGGCGCCTGCTGCGCCGCCGCCTGCGCGAGCAGCGCCGGCAGGGCCGGTTCGAGATCGGGCGCCTCGCCGCTCGCGCCGACCCAGCGGTACAGGCCGGGCGCCTGCTTGAGTCGCGATTCGATCGCCCACATCAGTGCGCGCGTGCCGGCCCAGGTGACGCCGAGGCCGGACACCTGTTCGAGCGCGCCGCCCAGCTTCGCCTTCGCCGCCACGACGATCGCATCGCCCGCCTTGCCGACCAGCACCGCATGCACCTTGCTCACCAGCCCGCCGACCACGGCCGCCGCTGCGTCGCCGACGAAGCCGCGCGCGGCAGCGCCCTCGGCGCGCAGCTTCTCGAACAGCACCTCGCCGTCGGCGCCGATCAGGTCGGGCCGGCTTTGCTGCAGCGAGGCCTTGAGTTTTTCGGCGCTGGTGATGAAGGTCGAGCCGTCCGCCAGTTCGAGCACCAGCACCTCGTCGTCACCGGCGGCCGCATGCACCGTCTCGGCCGCGCCGTCGCCGACGCCGCGCGCGGCGGGGCCCACGTCGAAGCTGGCGCGCGGGCGCAGATAGCCGCTGGGCAGGAACGGATCGTCGCTCTGGCCGACTGCGCGGCTTGCGCTGCGCAGCAGCGCCGGCAGCACCGGTTCGAGCCTGCGCCCGGTCAGCTTGATCGCGGTGGAGTCGGCCATGACGGTCTTTCGATGGAGCGGGCGGGGCGACTGCGGCGTGCGTCAGTCCGGATGCGAACTCAGGCGAATACCTTCTGCGTCTTCGCCTGTGCCGTGCCGACGATCTGGGGGCTTTGCGGGTACGAGGCCGACGGCAGGCTCGCCGGGTTGATGGCGGCGTGCCAGTCAGCGTAGGTCGCGTCGGGCTTCAATGCCGCCAGTGCCTTCAGCGCGTAATAGGTGAAGGCGCCGGTCGGCGTGCCCTTGATGGTCGCGTCGTAGCTGAAATTGTTCGGCCCTTCCTTGCAACCCGACAGCAGCAGGTCGCCTTCGCGGCGCGACAGCGCGCCGTTGAACGGCGACGAACCGGTGCCGACCGCAACGCTCGCCACCGGCCTGCCGCTCGCGCCGCGCGGCAATCGATCGGCCGGCAGCCAGTTGCCCATCGGCATGAACCGCGGTTTCGGTGCATTCGCGGCGTCCGGATCGGGCGCAGCCGCGCGCGTCACGGTGCCGGAATGGCAGCTGTCGGAGATCAGCACCAGCCGCACCCCGGCCGGCCGTGCGGCGAAGATCGCGTGGATCTCGTCGTCGAGCAGCGCCGCGCCGCCGGTCTGTATGTCGTACGGGCACAGCGCTTCGTCGAGACCATCGACCTCGTCGCCGTTCAGGTCGGGCACATAGGTGCCGTGGCCCGAATAGGTGATGGCGACCACGTCGCCCGACTTCGCGCCGCCGATCACCGACTTGAAGCTGGCCAGCATCGCCGCCTTGGTTGCCTGCGCATCGAACAGCGTCTCGACGCTGAATCCGCGCGCACGTAAGGTATCGGCCCAGGCCTTGGCGTCGTTGACGCAGCCGGCCAGATCCATGTGGGTGCCCGGATAGTTGTTGATCCCGATGCAAAGCGCGCGTTTGGCCATGGCGATCTCCTGCAGCTCATCGATGGGGGGCTAGCAACGAACGACAGTGCGGGGTCGAGGCGCCGGCGCTCGCGGGAGGCAGTCTATGTCTGTGCTCACTTGCGAACAAGCGCGTGCCCCTAGTTCGCATGCCGGCCGACGCTCGCCGACTATCGTGGCGCGATGCAGGCCGCGACCTCGCGCCCCCCTTGCAAGCACAGGTCGCGGCCGATCCAGACCTCGTAGGTATCGGCATGCGGCCGCGCGCTTCGCAAGGTCGTCACGCGCGGGTCGGCCTCGATCGCTTCGGCGAGCAGCCGGGTGATCCAGCGTGCATAGCCGCGTTCGCTGCGGCCCTGGATGCGCAGTTCGGTACGCGCCGGCGCGCGGGCGCCGACCAGCTCGACCGCCGGCGCGTCGTAGCCGCTGGCGCGAAAGCGCCGAGCCAGCGCGAGTGCGAGCGGGCGCTGCGCTTCGTCGGCGATCTGCAAAAAGGCGCGCGGCCGGGCCGCCACCGCGGACTGCAGCAGCGCCGCGACCTTGTCGGCCTGGGC
>JBDSEG010000135.1:0-4855 GCA_039920165.1 Burkholderiaceae bacterium | reverse complement strand
AGGCGGCGCAGTTCCCGGATCGATGAATCGTCACTGCCGTGCAATTCGCGCGCTTGGCTTGCAAATTGATCGAAACGTCAGCCCGAACCTAGACGTTTCGCCAGCTCGCGCACGGGCTCGGTGTATTGCGGGCCCAGCTGGAGGTGTTGCGCCTGGATTGCCTTGGCTGCACTCAGGTGCTTCCGCGCAAGGTCCACGTTGCCCGATGACAGCATTGCCTCGGCGACGGCAACGTGAAGATCGGAAAGGACGACACTCACCGTCAAATCGTAGATAGTCTCTGCCTGCGTCAGGGCCGCCTGCAGCGGCTCCAACCCCTCGGACGCCTTGCCAAGCATGCGCTGCCCGCGTGCCATGATGAGCAGTAGTCGCGGCTTGTCGAACGTGGCATTCGGCCGCGATGGACCTGCACCAAGCGTTACCAAAGCCTGCTGCGCGACTTCGACCGCCTTTGCCGGCCCTGCGACTGCCATTGTCACTTCGGACGCCATCGCGAGCACTGCCGCGTCCTGCCGGCGATTCGCCGTTCGCGAATCATTCATGAAGCGCTGCCAGATCTGCCCTGCACGGTCGGCGTCGCCGCTGGCCAACGCCAACGACACTTCGGCCTGGGTCAGTGCGTGGAGTTGCGAGTAGGCCTGCAGGTCGAGACGGTCCCGGATCGCGCGCAACTCCGCCAGCAATTGCTCGGCTTCGGAAAATCGCCCCTGCTCGGTGAGCACCTGCGCCTTTCCATGGGCGCTCCAGAACACCCTCATCGTACTGTTGGCAGCCTTGGCTGCCGACAAGGCAGCGTCGAACCGGGCAAGCGCTTGGTCGAGTCGGCCAAGCCGGCGCAGCGCCCGTGCCTCTTCGATGCTCAGGCGCGCAACGATGTCGCCCGACTCGGCCAAGGCAGGCACAGCCTCGAGACGGCGACGCGCTTCCAGCAGGGGGACCATCGCCTCGCCCGGGCGTCCCTGCTCAGTGAGCATTCGGCCGAGCACACCCATCGTCAAGATGGTGATCGAGCTGGATTCGCCGGTGTTCGATACGGCCATCTGCAGAGCGGCACGAGTATCGTCGAGTACCACCTCGGACTCGCCATTCGCGGCTTCAGCGCCGGCAAGGCTGAGGCGCACGAAGATCTGTGCGTATTCGCCGCCGCCCTTGAGTCCTTTCGCGATATCGGCCGCCTCCCGCAACGTTTTCACCGCTTGGGCCGGCGTGCCCGCGGAGACCTCGAGCTCGCCCTGCATCCTCAGGGTATCGACAAGCGATAGCGAAGGCGGCTTTACGCGTAACCCCGCGGCGAGGCGACGCGCCGGCTCCAGCCCTCGGGGGTCGTTGCGGGCCGCGAAGTACTGGGCTTCCGCCATGTCCACCGTGTTGCGGGTCGCCAGGTCGGACTCCGGCAATGTGCTGGCAATCGACGCGGCCTTGGCCAGATGCGTACTTGCTTCCGCATCGCGTCCGATCACTGCCAGCGTCATGGCCAGTTCCGCATGTGCCTCCGCGCGTTGCGCGCTCGCGGCCGGAACGGTGCGCTCGATCAATTCGAGCCGCTTGCGCTGCAGGTCCGCTGTGCGTTCGGTTTCGCCAAGATCGTCGTAGATCGAAGCCAATGTCGCGAGCACACGCATCTTGGCCTGCGGCGCATCCTCGAGTTCCTTGTCGACGCGCGCGGCGCCCTCGTCGAGCAATTCTTTTGCCGTGCGCTGCCGCGCCTTGACCGGATCAGCCTGGTCGCCGCCGCTGGTGCGGAAAATGCCCTCCAGGAAGTTCTGCACCGCTTCTGCCGTCTTGGCTTCCTTCTCGGCGATCCGCGTCTGCTCGCGGGCAACGGCAGCCTGCCACAGCGACACCGCGCCGGCCGACACCACCGTGGCCAGCACGACCACCGCGGCCGCCGCCGCCGTCCGATTACGGCCGATGAACTTGCGGGTGCGATACCAGGCGCTGTCCGGCTGCGCGCGCACCGTCTCTCCGGCCAGCCAGCGCCCGAGATCTTCGCCGAAGGCATCGGCAGTCGTGTAACGCTCGGCCGGCAACTTCTTCAGCGCCTTGAGCACGATGGTCGCCAGGTCGACCGACACGCCCTTAGGCCGCACCGGCTCCTGCGTCAGTACCGCCTCCTCCATTGCATGCCGCGCGCCAACGAAGGGTCGTGTACCAACTAGTAGTTCGTAGAGCAGTACGCCGAGCGCATACACATCCGTGGCGGTGCTGACCGGCGCGCCGCTCACCTGCTCCGGCGCCGCGTAGCCCAGTGTAAGCGCGCGTCCGCCCACTCGCGTGAGTTCCGTCTCGACCGCCTCGGCGTGTTCCTCCTCCACCAATTTCGCGATGCCGAAGTCCAACAGCATCGCCTGACCATCGGCGCGCACCAGCACGTTGCTCGGCTTGAGGTCACGATGGATGACCAGATTAGCGTGTGCGTACTGCACCGCCCGCGCCACCTGCATCACGAGCTGCACCCGACCTCGGAGGTCCGTATGCACGGCAGCGCAATACTCGGTGATCGGCTGGCCCTCGACATATTCAAGCGCCATGTAAGGACGCCCTACGGCGTCGACGCCGGCGTCGTACAGCCGCGCGATGTTCGGATGCTCGAGACTCGACAGGATCTCGCGCTCGCGCGCAAAGCGCTCGGCCAGCCCGGGTGCCCATGTGACGTGAGGAAGCTTGAGCGCGACCTTGCGCTTCAGGCTCCCGTCGACGCGCTCGGCCAGCCACACCTCGCCCATGCCGCCGCGGCCGAGCAGACGTTCCAGCCTATACGGGCCGACAGTGTCGCCTTCGCGCTGGCCGGTCGGATCGGCCACCGCGCCGGCCACCGTGAACGCGGGCGGGCGGTCGAGCAGGTCCGCGGTTTCCTGTGACGCCTGGCGCGCCAGCAGGTCCCGCAGCGTCGGGGCCAGCGCGGCGTCCTCACCCGCAAGAGCGGCAAGCCAGGCGTCGCGCTCCGCCTCCGGCACGTCGAATGCCGAGTCGAGAAGCACGGACAAGCGGGCAAGGTGTGCCGGTGGGATCATGACCGGATCTCCGCCATCGCCTGCTCTAGCGGCAGCAGAAAACGGGGACTCGGGCCTGGATGTTGCCGGTAAATGTTCTGCGCGTCAGCGAGCAGGGTCCGCGCCTCGTCGCGCCCATCCATCACCATCAAGCATGATGCGAGCGCGACCTCGACTTCGGCCAGCCAGAGACTGGCATTGTCATCGTGCATACGTCGTAGTTCCAACGCAGCGCGCAGGTCCGACTCGGCGCCGCGCAGGTCCTCCGTCGCCCGCCGGGCATTCCCGCGCGCCAACAGCAGGAGCGCCGTCGGATCGGGCAATTGCGCGCCTTGGAGGTGTTCATGCAGCGCCGCCAGCTCGGCATCGGCCAACGCTTGTGCTCTGCCGGGCCGACCGAGTCGGGTCTCGATTTCCGCCCGCTGCGCCACACCCTTAAGCACGGCGGCACGGAATCGCCCGACGCCCGCGCGGGTGGGCCAGTCGGCGCCGGCCAGGCAGGAAGCCGCGGCGTCGAGGCGGCCGTTAGCCATGTGCAGGCGTGCGGCCACGCTCTTGCAGTGAACGGTGACCGCCGGCGTCCCGTGCCCCCCAAGAAAACGGTCCCAACGCGCAATGGCTGCGTCGATCAGGGACTTCGCGTCGTCGAGGCGCCCGTAGCCGAGCGCGATATCGGCCAGCTCGGCCTCCCTCTGGGCGCGCGCAGAAGAGTGCGGAAAGTGCTGCTCCAGGTCGGCCAAATCAGCACGCTCAAGCGGCTCGCTCAGGTCGGGCCGGCCACGCGAGCTCAAGGGGCGCGCCAAGTAGTCGGCCATGTCAGCGCGGAACATGGCGTCGTATTCGGGCCTGTCCTGCGCCAAAGCGCGCTCGCATTGGTCGCGGAGGGCTGCCGCCTCGTCTCCCCGGCCAGCCTCGAACAGCAGGTTGGACAGGCGCACGCGCACGATCAGCGTCCAGCGATGCTGCGGCCCATGGTGGTGCTCGGACAGCGCGAGTGCCTGCCGGGCATGGGCTTCCGCCTCGGTCACCCGCCCTTGATGGTGGAGTGCCTCGGCCAGCTCGGTATGGGCGTTGACCGTGCGGGCATCGCCCTGTTTCTGCGCCGCGCTGATCGCTTGGCGAAGGAACTGCTCGGCGCGGTCGTAGTGGCCGGCGATCATCTGCATGCGCGCGGCCACACGGTAGAGGTTGGGCGCTTCCTCCAAGTCGATGCGCTCGACCAGGGATGCGGCTTCCTCGCTTGCTGGCAGTGCCTTGGCCAGCGATTGATAGCGGTAGTGCGTCGTCAGGTCGTGCAGCAGGTGTGCGCGAAGGTCAGGATCGTCCCGGCCGGCGTCGAGTGCGAGTCGGGCTTCGTCCAGTAGGCGGGGCACCTCGTCACGCAAGGGTGTGCTGTTCAGTGCCCGGGCACAGTGCAGTGCGACTCGCGCAAAGCGCAGGTCCTGCGGCCCGTATGCCGCGCGGGCCAGATCGGTGGCCATCTGGTACAACCGTGCCGCTTCCAGGCGTAGGCCGATCTGGAGGTAGATCTCAGCCAGACTTTCCAGCACCTCCAGCCGCGCCTCGGGCTCATCGCGCAGCCCCTCCTCCACACGCTGCACGCCGATGTCGAGCAACTCGCGCGCGGTGGTCTGCTGGGCCTTCAGCGGGTCGTCTTGCATATGGCTGTTGGCCTCGAAGATGTCGAGCAGGAAGCGCTTGACGGCTTGCGCCTTGCGCCCTTCGATGCGCGCCGCCCGCGCCTGCTCGCGGGCCGTGCGCGCCTGCCACAGCGCTGCCCCCAAGCCAAGCAGCAGCGCGACAATGACAACCGCCGTCGCGCCGAAGCCCAGTGCCAGCACGAATACCGCCACCGCAACGCC
>JBDSEG010000134.1:0-4234 GCA_039920165.1 Burkholderiaceae bacterium | reverse complement strand
TCGCTGCACCTCGAACTCATCAGCGAACTCAAGCGCATCAATTCGCACATCTGCTCGATTGCCTACCCGATCCTCGAATCGGCCGGCGCGCTGACGCAGACTCGCATCCGCCAGTCGCAGTTCGCGTCGATCGCGGCCGACGAAGCCGCGGGCGAATAGGCCGGCCCTCACGTGGCCAGCCTGACCTGGCCGATCGTCCTCGCGGTGCTCTTCGGCGCGCTGCTGCACGCGGCCTGGAATGCGCTCGTCAAGGCCGGCCGCGACAAGGCGTTGGATACCGCGCTGCTGCACGGAATCGCCGCCCTGATCGCGCTGCCCTTGGCGCTGTGGCTCGGGCCGCCCGAGCGTGCGGCCTGGCCGTATCTCGGCGCCTCGGTCGTGATCCACATCGGCTACTACATCGCGCTCGTCGGCGCCTACCGTAACGGCGAACTCGGCCTGACCTACCCCATCATGCGCGGCTGCGCGCCGCTGGGGGTGGCGATGGCCAGCGCCGCCTTCATCGGCGAGGCGCCGAGCGCAGTGGCCTGGCTCGGCATCGTCGGCATCACGCTCGGCGTCACGCTGGTCGGTCTCGCGCATCCGGGGCTGCTTTTGCACCACCGCTCGCAGCACCGCAAGGCACTCGCATTTGCCTTCGCCAACGCCGCCATCATTGCGCTCTATACCGTCGTCGACGGACTCGGGGTGCGTCTGGCGGGCGATGCGCTGCGCTATGTGCTGACCCTCTTCGTGCTCGACGGCGTGGCCTATCCGCTGGGCGTGTGGCTGCGCCGGACGCCCGAAGGCCGGCGCGAGATCGTCGCCTATGCGCGCAGCCGCTGGCCGGTCGCCGCGCTCGGCGGCGCCGCCTCGATCGGCTCGTATGCGATCGCGCTGTGGGCGATGACGCGCGCTCCGGTCGCCTCGATCGCCGCGCTGCGCGAGACCTCGGTCCTGTTCGCGGCACTGCTCGGCATCTGGCTGCTCGACGAGCGTTTCGGCTGGCAGCGCGCGCTCGGCACCGGTGTGATCGTCGCTGGCGTGGTCGCCCTGCGCTTCGGCTGAAGCGGGATCAGTCCGCCATCGCCTCGCCGAGCCGGATCGCGCGCCCCGGCGACCACTGCGGGTTGAAGCGCAGCAGGCTGCCCTGCGCCCGCGGCGCGAACAGCATCACCACGGTCGAGCCGAGCAGGAAGCGGCCCATCTCGGCGCCCTGCGCGAGTTCGACCGGCGCCTCGTCGTAGCGCCATTCACGCAGCGCGCCGCCGCGCGGCGAATTGACGACGCCGTGCCACACCGTCGCCATGCTGCCGACGATGGTCGCGCCCACGAGGGCCAGCACGAAGGTGCCGACCGTCGCCGACTCGAAGACGCACACCACCCGCTCGTTGCGCGCGAACAGGCCGGGCACGCCGCGCGCCGTGGTGGGGTTGACCGAGAACAGATCGCCCGGCACATGGATCATTCGCAGCAGTCGCGCCGCGCACGGCATGTGGATGCGGTGGTAGTCCTTCGGGCTCAAGTACAGCGTCGTGAAGCTGCCGTGCTCGAATCGAGCTGCGAGTGCAGCGTCGCCCCCGACGAGCGCCGTCGTCGTGTAGTCGTGGCCCTTGGCCTGCAGGATGCGATCGCGATCGATCGCGCCGAACTGGCTGATCGCGCCGTCGACCGGGCACACCAGCGTGGCCTGCGCGAGCGGGCGCGCGCCGGGCTTCAGTGCGCGGGTGAAGAAATCGTTGAAGCTCGCGTACCGCGCGATATCGGGTTCGGCCGCCTCGCCCATATCGACGCCGTACTTGCGAACGAACCAGCGGATCAGCCGAGTCGTCGCCGCACCCCCGCGAGCCCCCGCGATGCGCCCGCCGAACGCCGTCAGCGCACGTTTTGGCAGCAGGTACTGGGGCAGGACGTCGAGGCGGTCGGACACGTGAGACAGCGGGGGTCGAATTGGCGCAGATTCTATTTGCCGGTCGGACCGATTCAAGGCAGTCGTGCACCGAGATCGTCAGGCACGCCCCGCGGGCGGGACCCTCTGCGCCAGTGGCCAAACTGCCTGCGTATCCGCTCCGGAGTACACCATGACCGGATCGTTGGAAGCCGTTGAAGCAGGTGGCATGCAGTTCTCGGTCCAAGAACGTGCCGAGTTGATCGAGCACTTGATCGATACCATGTTACCCGCGCCCGCAGACCCGTCGATGACTGCGCTCATGGCGTGAGCCAGCGCCGGTCGCAAATCATTGAGCGCTGCGGCCGCGATGGTGCTCCTGCCGTCGCAGTAGCACCATCGCGGCCTCGAGCGTGAAGGCGTCGGCGCGCAGGCGCTGCTCCAGCGTCTCGGGGTCGACCGCCTCGAAGCGCAGCACTTCGCCGTCCTGGTTGAGCGGTGAAACACCATCGGGCACGCGCGCTTCGTAGCAGTGGATGTGCTCGACCATATAGCCGTCCGCCACCGGCCGGCGCGCCGTGAGGCGCCCGAATCCGGCCAGCCGGTCGAGCTGCGCCAGACGCAGGCCGGCTTCTTCCCAGGTCTCGCGTTCGAGCGTCGTCGCCAGCGTTTCCCCGGCCGCCATCAGCCCGCCCATCAACGTATCCCACAGTCCGGGATCGACCGCCTTGTCGAGAGCGCGCTGCTGGACCCAGACCCGCCCGTCCGCCGTTTCGCCGACCAGGTGCACCGCGTGGGTCGCGAGGCCGAGCGGGCGGACCACGGCGCGCTCGATCGCGCCGAGTTCGCGACCGGCGTCGTCGCGCACGGGCAGCAGCTCGCCGCGCCAGCGATTACCGAGCACGTGCTCGCTGAGCCAGCGCGCGATGCGTTCGAGCGCGGCATCGAGCGGCGTGCCGACTTCCCATCGATCGTCGACGCGACGCAGCGGCAGGCCGGCCTCGACCAGCGCCTGCGCGAGCGCCGGTTCGAGTGAGCCGAACGGCACCGGGTCGCCGCTCGCATGCAGGCCGGCGCGCGGACGCAGCGGGGCGGCGAGCGCGCGCGCGCGCAGCCGCGCCGCCCACGTCGGCAGATCGTCGTCCATCGCTTCGGCTTCGGTGTCCATGGCGCGGCGATTGTGCCGATGCCGACCGCGCGAACGGTTCGCGGCCGAGTAAGGATCGCGAAGTCGGTTCGACCCAGGGGTCCCATCCCGCTTCTCACAAGGAGACCCGACATGAAGACCACCCGTCGCGATACGTTCAGGTTGCTGGGCGCGCCGCTCGCCATGCTCGCCGTTCCTCTCGGTGCCACCGCGCGAGGTCGCGACGACGCCCTGCATACCGACAAGGTGTTCACCATCACCAATGCCGCCGCCGGCAACGAACTGCTGGTCTTCGCCCCGGACGATGCCGGTGGCTTGGCGCTGACCCTTCGCGCCGCGACACAGGGCGCCGGCAGCGGGGCCGGCCTGGGCTCGCAGGGCGCGGTTGCGCTCAGCGGCGACGGGCGCCATGCCTTCGCCGTCAACGCGGGCAGCAACACGGTCTCGACCTTCCTCTTGCGCGGCCGCGCGCTCGAATTGGTTTCGAGCGTGGACGCCGGCGGCCTGCACCCGATCAGCGTCACCGAGCGCGACGGCGTGGTGGTGGTGCTGAACGACGGCGGGGCGGGCAACCTGGCCGCCTTTCGCAACCACAACGGGCAGCTGAGCCCGATCGCGGGCGGGCACCGACCCTTGTCGGCGGCAGGCGGCACCGGGCCGGCGCAGGTCTCGTTCAGCTCCGACGGCGAGGCCGTCGTCGTGAGCGAGAAGAATACGCATCGCCTACTCGTTTACCGCGTGGCGGACGACGGCCGGCTCGGCGCGCCGGTGGTGACACCATCGGCCGGGCAGGTGCCGTTCGGCTTCGCCTTCGACCGGCGCAACCGTGTCTTCGTCACCGAGGCCAGCGCCAGCACCGTCTCGTCGTACCGGCTCGACGGCACGACGCTGCGCACGCTCAGCGCCTCGGTCGTGACCACGCAGGGCGCAGCGTGCTGGATGGCGGTGACGCCGAACGGGCGCTACTGCTATTCGTCCAACACCTCGAGCGATTCGATCAGCAGCTTCCGGATCGGCCGCGATGGCCGCATCGAACTGCTGGCTGCGGTTGCCGCGGCGGTCAACGGCAGCTCCACGCCGGTCGATTCGGCGATCTCGGCGGGCGGGCACTCCCTGTACCTGCTCGACCGCGGCAACCGGCGCATCGTCGCGTACGCCATCGCGCCCGACGGCAGCCTGACGACGACCGGCGCCACCGCCACCAACAGCCTGCCGGCCAG
>JBDSEG010000133.1:0-3738 GCA_039920165.1 Burkholderiaceae bacterium | reverse complement strand
ACGCCGCGGTCGGCGGCCATCTTCGCGGCTTCGAGCGTATCGACGCCGTTGGTGCGGCGGCCGTCGCTCAGCAGGATGATGGCGGCCGAGTCGTACGAGCCGGGCGGCACGGGGGTGATGTCCTTCGACGGCCCTTTGTCGGCCGGCTTGTCGTCCCTCCGACCCGCCGGCCTGCGCGGGCCGTAGGTCTTCTCGCCGATATCGATGTTCTGGTCGGGGAACAGCTCGGCCAGGCACACCACGATGCCGGTGCCGATGGCGGTGCCGAGCTGCATCTGGATGGCGTCGATGGCGCCGGCGAGCGCCAGGCGGTCGAGCGTCGCCCGCTGCGCCACCTGGGCACTGCTCGCGAACGTGACCAGCCCGATCTCGATGCGCGGCGGCACCTCGCCCAAGAACGCCTTGGCCGCCTCCTGCGCAGCGACCATGCGGCTGGGCTGCACGTCGGTCACGCGCATGCTGCGCGAGATGTCCATCGCGAGCAGGATGGTCGACCGGCCCCAAGGCAGCGTCAGCGGCGCCGTCGGCCGCGCCAGGGCCAGCAGCAGCAGCGCCACGGCGCCGAACAAAAGGGCCGGCGGTACGTGGCGCCGCCATGAGCGGCCCGCTGCCTCCCGCACCACGCTCAGGCTGGGATACCTGAGCACCGCCTTGTCGCGCCGGCGCAGCAGCCACAGGTACAGCGCCGGCAGCAGGGGCAGCGCCAGCATCCACCACAGGTTGTGCAGCCACAGGAAGTGCATCGAATCCACCGAGCGCGCGACGCCGCGCCCACGGATTTTGCGGGACGGGTCACCCGGCGGTCGGCGTCGAGCGCGCGGCGCGCCGCAGCAGCCGAAGGGGTAAGGTCTTAGTTAGACCTGACCCGGGCCTCTGTGACCCCGGCCTTGGTGGTGACCCCCGCCTTTGGGACGGCGCCCCGTCCGGGAAGACGCCATTGGCTTCCTTCAGCCAATCACTGGCGGGCACCTGTACGCTGCAACGCTTCGTGCGCGCACTTGTCGTGGCTTCGCCCTTGGCGCAGACATTTCTTGTCGCACGACCAGGCGCACCGCTTCGAGGACCGAGCGCTGCTGAATGAACAAAGGCAACGCGACATTCATGAGAGTTTGATCGTTCCCTGCGCCCGCGCGCGCTCAACTTGGCTTCGGAAATAGTCGATGACTTCGATGTCAACCCGAATGGAAATCTTGGTCTTTCCGGGCTCAGGGGCGATGCCTGGACCTCGCATGGCCTTCAAGAAGTCAAATCGCGATACGGTTCAGCGGCAACCTCTTTCTTATTGGTTCCTTGTGGCTCGCTGGCTTTCCACGATGAGATCAGGCACATGCAGCCCTTGTCTTTTGCCGCGACCCGCGCGGCCAGTCGGCTCACCCTGGGATACCGACAAGCTGGGTGACCGGGGTCATCGGCCCCCTGCCGGGTGATGAGGCAAAAGGCAAGACCTGACCTCGACCTGACCCCTGAGGACCCATATCGCGTCTTTGCTTCTGGGCGCCTCTTATCGCGCAGCCGCGCTGGCCGAACCTGCTGGCCAGCGTGGCGGTGTTCAAGTTCGAGCGAGGTAAGTCCGTCGGTGCGGGGGCGCCCTACTGCGCGACCAGCGTGATCCCGACCAGCCACTGATGCGCGTCGGTGGTCTCGCCCCGCTCGCTGGTGCGAGCGGCAGCGACGGCCGTGGCCGACCCTAGCTGGAACGTCTGCCTGCCCTGGATCGCTGCATGGATTTCCCACTGCTGAAGGTGGCCGGTGCAGACAACCAGCGTCTGGCCCTCAGCCAACGCGCCGGTGGCTCGCTGGGTCACGATGACACGCTGATGCGCCCGCTCGCCCGCCGTGCATGCGATCGGGCCGGTCACCACCAGATGACGGCCGTCGTCGCTCATGACCGCGCCGGCATCGATGGTGTTCAGGGAGATTTTTGCGACGGCCGAAGCTGCGGCGAACAGCACGGCCAGCGTGATGACGGTGGCGGCCAAAGCACCGCGCTCGAATCGCATGCGGGGGAGAAGGACAGACATGGCTCACTCCTTTCGGTGTGGAGACGGCCAGTCGCACGCGACCGTCGGCGCGCCCTCAGTGGTCCGTGAACGACAACAACACGCCATGCCTGTTGACGCGTCGCAAATCAGCATTTTTCGCACTGCGAGAATGCGAATTCTGCGTCTCTGGCGGCCGTTGGCTCCTCGCGCAAACCCAAGGCTGTCGCGCCTGGCGCGAGATCGCGTGAGACGCGGAGGTCTTTTCTGGACGCAAAGGCACAAAGGTCGCGAAGGATACAAAGGAAGACAAGCGTTTTCTCTTCTTCGCGTCCTTTGCGCCTTTGCGTTCCCAATCCTCGTCGCGCACGGGCGCAACCGAACGCGGCTCGTTCTTCGCATCGGGCTTGGCCGCCGCCAGCGAAAAATCCCCGCCCGCACTATCCTCGGCGCTTCAAAAAAACGGAGGTGGCCATGCGAACAGTCCATGGTTTGCGCGCTGCGGTCGTTCTGGCCTCGGCCTTCGCGCTCGCCGCAGCCCACGCCGCCGCGCCGCAGGTCAAGACGTCGGCGCCGGGGTTCTACCGAATGATGCTGGGCGATTTCGAGATCACCGCGCTGTCGGACGGAACGGTGGCGCTGCCGGTCGACAAGATCCTGACCAATACCACGCCCGGCCAGGTCGACAAGGCGCTCGCCGCGGCCTTCGTGAAGGCGCCGCTCGAAACCTCGGTCAATGCCTATCTCGTCAATACCGGCGACAAGCTGGTGCTGGTCGATACCGGCGCAGCCGGCCTGTTCGGCCCCACGCTCGGCAAGCTGCTCGTCAACCTGAAGGCTGCGGGCTACCAGCCCCAGCAGGTCGATGTCGTCGTGATCACCCACATGCACGCCGACCACGTCGGCGGGCTGATGGAAGGCGACAAGCTGGCATTCCCGAATGCGACGGTGCACGCCGACAAGCACGACGCCGACTTCTGGCTCAGCCAGGCCAACATGGACAAGGCGCCCGCCGACGCGAAGGACTTCTTCCAGGGCGCGATGGCGTCGCTCAACCCCTACGTCAAGGCCGGCAAATTCAAACCTTTCGACGGCGACGCCGAACTCGTCCCCGGCATCCGGGCGCAGGCCGCACGCGGACACACGCCCGGCCATTCGGTGTACTTGGTCGAAAGCAAGGGCCATAAGCTGGTGTTCTGGGGCGACTTGATGCACGTCGCGGCGGTGCAGTTCGCCCAGCCCTCGGTAACGATCCAGTTCGACACCGATTCGAAGGCCGCCGCCGTGCAGCGCAAGAAGGCGTATGCCGACGCGGCGAAGAACGGCCACTGGGTCGCCGCCTCGCATCTGGCCTTTCCGGGCATCGGCCACCTGCGCGCAGAAGGCGCCGGCTACCGCTTCGTGCCCGCCAACTACACCGTCCTGCCCTGATGAAATCCGGTCTCGCCTGCCTCGCGCTCGTGCTGCTCGCCGCTTGCGGCGCCAAGGAATCCGGCCCGGGCGCCGGCGCGCCGCCCGGCGGGGGCGGGGCACCGCCCCCGCCCGAGGTCGGCGTGGTGACTGTCGCGCTGCAGCCGGTCGCGCTGCAGACCGAACTGCCGGGCCGGGTCGAGCCGGTGCGGGTGGCGCAAGTGCGCTCGCGAGTGAACGGGGTGGTGCTCAAGCGCACCTTCCAGGAGGGCAGCGAGGTCCGCGCGGGGCAGCTGCTGTTCAAGATCGATCCCGCGCCCTATCGCGCCGCGATCGACAGCGCGCGCGC
>JBDSEG010000132.1:0-6638 GCA_039920165.1 Burkholderiaceae bacterium | reverse complement strand
GCAAGCTCGCCAGCCTGGTCGATACCGGCAGCGCGACCTGGAGCTTCAAACCCACCGCCGACGGCACCCGCCCGGTCAATCCGGCCGCCCTGGCCGATTTCCAGCGCGCCGCGCGAATCAAGGAGGTCTTCTTCCGCTCGGGCGGCAAGACACCGTCGTTCAAGGTCGATATCCGCGCCTTGCAGATGGACGAAGGGCTGAAGGAAATCGTGCTCGATATCGACGGCCAGCAGACCAAGTTCGTCGCCGGCAACACGGCCCCGGTCACGGTGCAATGGCCGAGCGCGCGTGTCGCGTCGCAGATCAAGTTGTCGGCGAACGGCGGCGCTCCGCTCTCCTTCGAGGGCCCGTGGGCGCTGTTTCGCATGTTCGACCGCTTCGAGGTCCAGCCCACCGCGCAGCCTGAGCGCTTTACGGTCGCGATGAATCTGGATGGCAAGAAGGCGCGGCTGGAGGTGACCGCCAGCAGCGTCTTCAACCCGTTCCGACTGAAGGAGATGCAGCAGTTCAGGTGTCCGGGGTCTCTGTGAGGAGGCGCATGGGGCGGGCGGGTCGCCCGTTCACACCTGATGCGTGATGTATGATGCGCCCTCTCTGGGAGGCTATTGATGCGAACCACCCTCGCCATTGATGACGACGTCCTCGCTGCCGCGAAGCACCTTGCACAACGCGAGCACAAAAGCATCGGCGAGGTTATCTCCGTGCTGGCTCGTCAGGGACTGAATCGCCAGGTTCATGGTGCGCGCGCGGTGCGTAACGGCGTGCCCCTGCTGCCGCTGCGCAAAGGGGCGCGACCGGTGACGCTTGAGGTCGTAAATCAGCTGCGGGACGAGATTGCGTGAAGAACGCTCGTGGGACGACGGCGTGACGACATTCCTGCTCGACGTGAATGTGCTGATCGCGCTCGCCGATCCTGCGCATGTGCAGCACGACCAGGTTCATGACTGGTTCGCGCGGGTGGGGTGCAAGCGTTTCGCAACGTGCCCGGTTACCGAGAACGGTTTGCTCCGAATCGTCGGCCATCCGAGATATCCGAACTCGCCGGGCGCGCCGAGTGCGGTCACCCCGACTCTCAGAGCGCTGCGTGCGTTGCCAGGATACGAGTTCTGGGCCGACACCATAAGCATCGCCGACGCTTCGCTCATCGACGCATCGCTGCTATCGAGTCACGCGCAGGTGACCGACAGCTATTTGCTGGCCCTGGCGCAAGCCCGTGGCGGGCGGCTCGCCACCATGGATCGCAAATTGGTGGTCGATGCGGTCGTCCAGGGGCGCAAGTCACTCGAACTCATCTGACCGACGGACCCTACCCACCATGAGCCCGACCGCGCCCCTCCCTCCCGGCTGGTACGGCAAGCTCCCAACGCTGGGCGATTTCGCTTCGCGCCGGCTCGACCCGGGGTTCGTCGAGGCCTGGGATCGCTGGCTCGCCGATGGCCTCGCGGCGCAGCGCGAGGCGCTCGGGGGCGGTTGGGTTAGGGCCTACCTGCACAGCCCGGCGTGGCGCTTCGTGCTGATGCCGGGAGTCGTCGCAGCGGGTCGCGAGGCAACCGCGTGGGCCGGCGTGCTGATGCCTTCGGTCGACAGCGTCGGGCGCTATTTCCCGCTCACGCTGGTGGCCGCGCTGCCGGCCCTGCCGGGCGATGCGGCCGGGCTCGAGGCGCTGCTCGGCTGGCTGCAGCGCCTCGAAGACGTGGCGGTCGATGCGATGCAGGACGACTGGGAAATCGAGCGGCTCGAAGATGTCCTGGCGCTGATGACACCCGACCTGAACAGCGACGCCGCGCGGGCCGCGGCCGTGCCGGACTCGCTGGCCCAGGCGCTCGAAGGCGGCGGCGGCTTCGTCGATCTTTCCGGGGTGCGCAACCGCGCCGATCTGGTCGGTGCGGTCGTCGACGCATTCGGCCGGCATGCCGGCGACGGCTGGCAGCACGCCGCGCTGGGGCGTTCCTTCTGGCTCGCAGACCATCCGAGCGAGCCGCGCCTGCTGGTTGCGCGCGGGCTGCCGGCGCGCGCCGATTTCATCGCCATGCTGGGTGCGAGTTCGCGCGACTCCGATGCCACGACCATTTTCTGATTGCGACCGATGAGCCCTGCCGAACCTGACGACGACCGCACCGTGATGCCGGGCCGCCCGCTGCCGCCGCCCGATTCGGATGCCACCGTCATACGCCCGCTAGGGGCTGCAGCTCAGCCAGTCGCAAGCGCGGCTGCGCCGACGACACCCACCCCGGCCGAACCGCCGGCGCGTCGCGATACCGCGGGTGAGGGCGAGGGCAACATGCTGCCGGCCGGCACCTTTCTCGGGGAGTTCGAGCTCACGCAAGGGCTGGGCGAGGGCGGCTTCGGCATCGTCTACCTCGCGCGCGACCATTCACTCGAACGCCAGGTCGCGCTCAAGGAGTACATGCCGTCGGCGCTGGCGGCGCGCACCGGCGGGACCCGGGTCGGGGTCAAGTCCGAGCGCTACCGCGAGACGTTCGACGCGGGCATGAAGAGCTTCATCAACGAGGCCAAGCTGCTGGCCCAGTTCGACCACCCGTCGCTGGTCAAGGTGTACCGGTTCTGGGAGGCCAACGGCACTGCCTATATGGTGATGCCGTTCTACGAGGGCGAGACGCTCAAGCAGCAATTGAAGGAGATGGGCGAGCCGCCGAGCGAGGCCTGGCTGATGGAGCTGCTCGACCCGCTGACCGCGGCGCTCGCGGTGATCCACGCCGAGCAATGTTTCCACCGCGATATCGCGCCCGACAACGTGATGATGCTGGCCGGCAGCCACCAGCCGCTGCTGCTCGATTTCGGCGCGGCGCGACGCGTCATCGGCGATATGACGCAGGCGCTGACGGTGATCCTCAAGCCGGGCTATGCGCCGGTCGAACAGTACGCCGAGGTGCCCGGCATGAAGCAAGGCGCCTGGACCGACGTGTATGCGCTCGCCGCGGTGGTCTATTTCGCGATCACCGGCAAGACCCCGCCGACCTCGGTCGGGCGCCTGATGAACGACAGCTATGTGCCGCTCGCGCAGTCGGCGGCCGGGCGCTACAGCGAACGCTTCCTGACCGCGATCGACCGCGCGCTCGTCGTCAAACCGGAGCAGCGCACGCCCTCGATCTCTGCGCTGCGCGAGGCGCTGGGAATGGAGCCGGTAGTCGTCGGCAAGCAGGCCGCCAAGGGGCGCCGACGTGGTGCGACGGCCGCGACATCGGCCGATGCGAGCGGCGCCGCGCCGCGCAGCAAGATGCCGTTGGCGATCGTCGCCGGGGTGGTCGCGCTGGCTGCGATCGGCGCCGGCGGGTGGGCGCTGCTGCGGCCTTCGGCGCCGAAGCCTCCCGCGGCGGCCGCCGCGCCGCCGATCGCGGAGCCGGCCGTCACTGCTGCTACGCCGACGGCGCCTGCCGCGCCTGCGGTGGCGGCTCCTGTTGCCGCCAACCTGCCGTTTGACCCGGTGCGCGAATTCGAACGTATCGCGCGGGGCCAGACCGCCGATTTCAAGGTCGAGGCGGCCACGTCCAAGCCGCAGTTCCGCATCGGCCGCGACCGGCTCTCATTCAATGTCAAGGCGTCGCGCGACGGCCATCTTTATGTGCTGCTCTACGGCACCGACGGCATGCTGATGCAGCTGTTTCCGAACGCGCTGGCGAAGGACAACCGCGTCAAAGCCGGCCAGTCGCTCACCCTACCGCAAGTGAACTGGCAACTCGATACCGCAGGGCCTGCCGGGACCGACCATTTCATCGCCGTCGTCTCCGAACACCCACGCGATTTCAAGGCCGCCGGCTACAAACCCGAGGGCGGCTATGGACTCCTGACCAAGTCAGCCGCCGAAGCGGCGGCACGCGAATGGAAAGGCGCGGACTCGGTGCTGATCGGCAAGGCGGTGTGCGAAGACCCCTGCCAGGACGAATACGGCGCGGCGCTGTTTTCGTCTGAAGAAATCAAGTGATGTTCGCCACCTTCGACCTGACCGGGAGCTTTTGATGGACGACACCGACTGGACCCCCGATTTCGGCACGCTCGACAAACCCGCGCCGGCCTGGGCCGCCAAACGCCCGGTGCGCATCGCCGTGCTCGGCGACTTCAGCGGCGGTGCGGCGCGCGGCCGGCTGCAGACCGGCACCGACCTCGCGCGACGCAAGATGGTGCCGGTCGAGTTCGACAACCTCGAGGAGACGCTGGCGCGTGCGCAGGTCAAGCTCGCGCTGCCGCTGGCCGAACGCGACGAACGCGAAGGCGAAGGCGGCGCCGGCGCCGGCGCGGGGGTCGAGATCGAATTTGCCGAGCTGGATGCCTTCCACCCCGATGCGCTGTACCGCGAACTCGCGGTCTTCAAGGCGCTCGCCGACCTGCGCAAGCGCTTGAACAACAGCGCGACCTTCGCCAAGGCCGCGACCGAAGTGCAGGCGATGAGCGGCGCGGGCCGGCCGGTTTCGCGTGGCGGGCGCAAACGTTCGCGCGGCGCGGCACCGGCAGCGGGCGGCAAGCTCTCTGACTTCGCGCGGCTCGTCGGCATCGCCCCGCAGGTCCAGACCGACGCGCCGGTCGACGAGTTGCTGCGCCGCATCGTCGGGCCGTTCGTGGTGGCGGCGCCCGATCCCAAGCGCGACGTGCTCGTGGCGAGCGTCGACCGTGCCCTGTCGGATGCCATGCGCGCCGTGCTTCATCGCAGCGAATTCCAGAATCTCGAGGCGCTGTGGCGCGGCATGGACCTGCTGCTGCGCCGGGTCGAGACGAGCACCGCGCTGCAGGTGCTGCTGGTCGATATCTCGGCCGAGGAACTGGCTGCCGACTTGAGCAGTGCGAGCGACCTGACCGAGACCGGCCTGTATTCGATGCTGGTCGACAAGCCCTCGCACGACAAAACCGGCGGGCTGTCGCTGATCTGCGGCCTGTACCACTTCGAGGCGACGCCGCCGCATGCCGAACTGCTCGGCAGGATGGCGAAGATCGCGGCGCGCGCCGGGGCGCCATTCGTCACCGCGATCGGCAGCGAGCCCTTCATGGACCGCAAGAAGCCGGCCCATCCGCTGATGCTTCAGGCCTTGCGCGAGTTGCGTGCGCTGCCCGAAAGCTCGCACCTGGCATTGCTGACGCCGCGGTTCATGCTGCGCCATCCCTACGGCAAGCGCACCGATCCGATCGACAGCTTCGACTTCGAGGAGTTCACCGCCGCCGACGGTCTGCGCGGCATGTTGTGGGCGCATCCGGCGCTCCTCGCGGCGTGCCTGCTCGCAGCGCCGGTGGGCCGCACGCTGTCGATCGGCGATCTGCCTTTCCACTATTTCGTCGATGCCGAGGGCGACCAGATCGCGCTGCCGTGCACCGAGCGTTTTATCGATTCCGATGCGGCGGCGCGCCTGCGCGGTCTCGGCATCGTGGCGCTGATGGCGCACAAGGGCCAGCCCGAGCTGCGCTTCGCGGGACTGGATGCGGTCAATGGGCAGACGATCGCGTTGCAGGGCATGCCCAAGCCGGTGGCGCGATCGAGCGTTACGTCGGCGGTGCACAGCCGCCTCGCGGGCGACGCGTCGGCCACGCCAACGAAGGCAGCGGCGGGCGCTGACGAGGCCGGCGAGGATGCATTGGAGTCGAGCTCGTCGGACGGCGGTCTCGACGATCTGCTCGCCGGCTTGGGCGGTGACGATTCGAGCAGCGATCTGTCGTCCGATGTGTCGTGGGACGCGTCGCCCGATAGCGCCGACGACGCACCGGCCGACGCTGGCGCCGATACCGAGATGGATCCCGAACTGGCGGCGTTGCTGAAGTCGCTCGAATAGAGAGCGCCCGCGGCGAAGGATGCGCCGCGCCCCGGCTCACTGGATCGGCGGCGCGGGGCTGCCCGGCTCGTCTTCGTCGCCGGGTTCAGGCTGGGCTTCGACCCGATAGCCCTCGCTGGCCCAGGCGCCGAAATCGTCGTTCTTGCAGCGCGCGCTGCAAAACGGCCGCGCCGGGTTTTCCGATCCGTAGACGCTAGGGCCGGCGCAGGCCGGGCAGCGAATGACGCGCGGCGATTTCACGACGATCTCTGCGAGGAACTCAGAGCAACAAACCTACGAGCACAGGGTCAGCTCGAAACTCGCGTCGGCGGTGCTCGGCCGCAGCCGGCCCTCGCTGTCCTGGCGCATCAGGCGCACCGACACCATCAAGCGGTGGCCGCTGATCTCGGGAACCACGTCCTCGGGTCCGTCCATGCGCACGCGGATCAGGTGGTACACGCGGCCGACCGGCAGGCTTTGCTGGAACTGGCCGCCGGGGGCGACGACCTTGTGCGCCACGCCGCCTTCGCGCAACAGGCCGAGCAGAACCTGCAGCGCTTCGGCCAGCGGCATCAGCGTGCCGACCCAATGCAGCAGATCGGCACGCCGGCGCTGCGGCGTGCGCTGCTGCCAGGCGTAATAGGCCGGCAGGTCGAATTCGCAGGTGCCACCCGGGATGCCGACCCGGCTGCGGATGCTCATCAGCCACTCGTTGCCCTGCAACGCCGCGCCCGCCTTGCCGCTGAGCTGGTTCAGGCCGTTGAACGCATGCTCGATGCGGTGGGTGACGGTATCGAGCGCGTCGGCCGAGATCGACGGGTTGCCGCGGTAGCTGTTGTAGAGCTGCCTCTTCTGCTCGAGGTCTTTCAGCAGATCCGACTTCAG
>JBDSEG010000131.1:0-10127 GCA_039920165.1 Burkholderiaceae bacterium | reverse complement strand
CCGGCGCCGCCGATGCACTCGTCGGCCGAGTACGCCATCTCGTCTACATCGACGCCGTGGTTCCGTTTTCCGGCGAATGCTGGTCGAGCGCGCAGCCCGCAGCGACGCAAGCTGCGCGCCGCGCCGCGATCGCGCAGACCGGTTTCATTCCTCCGCCCGATCCGTCGATCTTCGGCCTCACCGGCGCCGATCACGCCTGGGTCGCGCGGCGGCAGACGCCCCACCCCGGCGGCGTGTACGACGCGCCGCTCGATTTCGATGCGCAGCGTTGGGCGGCCTTGCCGCGAACCTTCGTCGACTGCACCACCCCGGCGCTGGCAACGATTGCCCCGATACGCGAGCGCGTGGGCGCTCAGCCCGGCTGGACCGTGCACGAGATCGCGACCGGCCACGACGCCATGGTGAGCGAACCGGATGCGCTGGTGCGGATCCTGCTCAGCGTTGTCTGAGGGCGCGCGATCCCGCACGGAATCGGTCGAATTCACCCCCCGACCTTGGTGGAATCGCCAAATCCGCGCTGGTCCGCCCCGAGGATGAGGAACACACTGCCCTCCCGAGTTCGCAACCAGTCCTGTCCGCGGCACAGCATGAATTCAATGGCCGATATCCACCGCAGCCCTAGGGGCGCCACGTCGTCCACCCATACCGACGAACATCGTTCCGACCAGCAGCGCTGGCAAGACCTCGTCTCGCAGATCGGCGCCGAGATCGCCGGCCCGCTGACCGCCGCGCTCGAACGCATTCACGCCCTCACCACCACCGGCCGGATCGACCGGACGAGCCTGCGCGCGCTGCGCGACGAGGTCGATCGCGCGCGCCAGACCGGCATGCTCGGCCAGCAGCTGGCGCGCTTCGCGTCCGGGCGCCTGCGCCAGTCGCACGAGCGGCTGCAGCTGGCCGAGACGCTGAAGGGCGTTCTTGCGCACCGCGCGCGCGAGACCCAGGCACGCGGCATCGCGCTCAAGCCCTCGCTCAAGCCGGCCGACGTGATCGTCGATGCGTCGCTGCTGTTCAGCCTGCTCAACACCACGCTGGACTGGGCCCTTGCCAACGCCTGCTCGCAGATCGAATTCCAGATCGAAATCAAGACCTGGCCGGCGCACGCCGTGCTCAACTGCCGCTTCGCCCACCGCCTGGCCGACCAGCCGAAGTCGACGGCCGCGTCCGTCGATCCGTCGGCCGGGCTGGATTCACTCACCTGGCGCTTCTTGCAGCAAACCGCGACGACGATGGGCCTGCCGCTCGAACGCCACGACGATGCGGTCCATACCGCCCTCAGCATCGAATTTCCGCGCACCGCGAGCGCCGAGATCGCTGGCGTGACGACGATGGAGATCGACGAAGGATTCGCGCCCTCGTCGAACTCGAAGCCGCTCGCGGGTAGCCATGTGCTGGTCGTCACGTCGCAGCGCGATTTGCGCGCTCAGATCCGCGGCGCGATCGGCAACATGGGCCTGATCGTCGACTTCGTCGCCTCGGTCGACGAGATGACCGATTTCTGCCGCGAGGGCTTGCCGCACGCGATCGTCGTCGACTCGGCGCAACTCGACGATCGCTTCCAGGTCTTTCGCGAACAGGTCAGCACCGAGCTGCCCGAATTCGTATTCATCGAGATCGTCGAACAAGGCGAGTCGTTCCAGATGTCGGCGTTCAGCGAGACGAATATGGCGCGCGTCGGCCGCCACGCGCTGTCGGCCTCGCTGCCGTCGGCGCTGATGTTCGAGCTGTCGAAGAGCCTGTAAGCCGGCGCCGCCGGCGCCCGATCTGACGGGTGCCCGTCAGATCGGCAGCGTATCGCTCACGCCCGCCGCATGCGCCTGCTGATCGGCGTGGTAGCTCGACCGCACCATGGCCCCGACGGCAGCGTGCGTGAAGCCCATCTCGCGCGCCTGCGCCTCGAACATCCTGAAGGTGTCGGGGTGGACATAGCGCAGTACCGGCAGGTGGTGGCCACTGGGCGCCAGGTACTGGCCGATCGTCAGCATGTCGATGCCGTGTTCGCGCATGTCGCGCATCACCTGCAGGATTTCTTCGTCGGTCTCCCCGAGACCGACCATCAGCCCGCTCTTGGTCGGCACGGCGGGCGCGAATTCCTTGAAGCGCTTGAGCAGGTTGAGCGAATACGCGTAGTCCGAGCCCGGGCGCGCCTGCTTGTACAGGCGCGGCGCGGTCTCGAGGTTGTGGTTCATGACATCGGGCGGCGCCTGCTTCAGGATCTCGAGCGCGCGGTCCATGCGGCCGCGGAAATCAGGCGTGAGGATCTCGATCCGGGTCTGCGGCGACAGCTCGCGCGTGCGCCGGATGCATTCGACGAAATGCGCCGCGCCACCGTCGCGCAGATCGTCGCGGTCGACGCTCGTGATGACCACATAGCGCAGACGCAGCGCGGCGATCGTCCGGGCCAGGTTCATCGGCTCGTCGGCATCGAGCGGGTCGGGCCGGCCGTGGCCCACGTCGCAAAACGGGCAGCGCCGGGTGCACTTGTCGCCCATGATCATGAAGGTCGCGGTGCCGCTGCCGAAGCACTCGCCGATGTTCGGGCACGAGGCTTCCTCGCACACCGTGTGCAGCTTGTGCTCGCGCAGGATCTGCTTGATCTCGTAGAAGCGGCTGGTGGGCGAGGCCGCCTTGACGCGGATCCAGTCGGGCTTTTTCAGCAGCTCGGCCGGAACGATCTTGATCGGGATGCGCGCCGTCTTCGCCTGCGCCTTCTGCTTGGCGCCGGCGTCGTAGGGCGGCGCGGCGGTCGAAGTGGTGCCGGAGGTGGCTTCGGAAGTGGCGGTGGTCATCGGCTCAGGCATTCAGGTAGATGGCGAGCTTGCCGGACAGGGTGTGCGCGACCTCGTCCCAGGAAACATCGAGGCCGATTGTAGAAAGATCGATCGTCTTCAGCCCCGGCTGGCCGCAGGGGTCGATGCGCTCGAAAGGCCGCAGGTCCATCGACACGTTCAATGCCACGCCGTGGTACGTGCAGTGGCGGCTCACCTTGACACCGAGCGCGGCGATCTTGCCGAGGCCGGCAAAGCCCGCGCCGACCGAATGCGCCCGCACCGCATGGCCGAACGGCTCGGCCAGCTCGACATAGATGCCCGGCGCCCCGGCCACGCGATGGCCCGTGACGCCGAAGGCTTCGAGCGTCTTGAGCAGGGCCTGCTCGAGCCGGAATACATATTCCTTGACGTAGATGCCGAGCCTGCGCAGGTCGATCAAGGCATACGCCACGACCTGCCCCGGCCCGTGGTAGGTGACCTGGCCGCCGCGGTCCGAACGCAGCACGGGAACAGCGCCCGGATCGTGCACATGCTCGTCCTTGCCGGCCACGCCCTGGGTATAGACCGGCGGATGCTCGCACAGCCAGATTTCGTCGGGTGTCTGCGCGACGCGCGCGCGGGTGAAATCGCGCATCGCCTGCAGCGCCGCCGCGCAATCGACGCGGCCGAGCCGGCGTACGACCGGCCCGCTCACAACACCATCTTCACCATCGGATGCGTCGACAGCGTGCGGTACAGCTCGTCGAGCTGCTCGCGGCTGGTGGCGGTGATGGTGAGTGTCACGCCGAGATATTTGTCGCCCTTGCTCGGGCGCAGCTCGACGGTCGCGGCGTTGTAACTCGGGTCGAAGCGCTCGGCGATGCTCGTCATCGCGTGCACGAACCCGTTCACGTTCAGCCCCATCACCTTGATCGGGAACTGCGAGGGATATTCGATCAGCGACTGTTCGGGCGGGATATCAGGCATCGCTTCTCGGTCCTGTCGGGCCTCAGATCGACTGGGTCGCCTTGGCGCGCTGGTAGGCCTGGTACAGCCGCGCATAGACCGGGCCGGGCTTGCCGCGCAACGCACCGTGGCCGACCGGCCCGCCATCCAGGCTGGTGACAGGAAGCACTTCCTTGGTCGCCGAGCTCAGCAGCAGTTCGTCGGCCGAGATCACGTCGGCCTCGGGGATGGGCTTCAGGTTGAAGGCGATGCCGCATTCCTCGCACAGCTCGCGCAGCAGCTCGTAGCGGATACCTTCCAGCACGTGCTCGCTCTTGGGCGGGCCGAGCAGCGCGCCTTCGTGCACCACCCAGACATTGCTGGCCGACGCCTCGGTCAGGAACTGGTTGCGGAACATGATCGTCTCGACCGCGCCGTGGTCGGCCGAGATCTGGCGCGCAAGCACATTGCCGAGCAGCGAGATCGATTTGATATCGCCGCGCTCCCAGCGGAAATCGCGCGCCGAGACACACGCGACGCCGATGTGGCGCTGCTCGGGCGTGGCGGGCTTCATCGCACCGGTCATCATGAAGACGGTGGGCGTGATATCGACCGGCATCACATGGTCGCGCGGCGCGACGCCGCGCGTGACCTGGATATAGACCATCTGGTCGCCGCTCCCGGAATCCGCGCCCGGGCGCTGCGCGAACGCGGCGACGAGGGTGCGGCAGCGCTCTAGCCACTGCGGCTTGGTCAGTGGATTGGCGACGCGCAGCTTGCCGAGGCTGCGGTCCAGCCGCGCCATGTGCTCGTCGAAACGGAACACCCTGCCGGCATAGACGGGCAGAACTTCGTAGATGCCGTCGCCGAAGACGAAGCCGCGGTCGAGCACCGACACCTTGGCGTCGCGCAGTTCGGTGTACTCGCCATTCAGGTAGCACAGGGTATCGGGCAAGGGGTGCATGCGGGCTCCGTCGGTCGAAGATTTCAGCTTACTTGATCCACAAGCGCAGGGCGTCCCAGGCCCGGCTGAAGATGCCGGCCTGCTCGACCGCCTCGAGCACCACCAGCGGCACATCGGCCACCGGCGCACCGCCGGTGGTTGCGACCTTGACGGTGCCCACGCGCTGACCCTTGGCCAGCGGCGCGACGAGCGGATCGGTGCGCTCGACCTTGGTGACGAGCTTGCCGCCCTCGCCCTTCGGAACGGTCACGAAGACGCCGCCGGCGGCGCCGAGCTTGGCTTCCTTGGCGATGCCCTTCCACAGCGGCGCGGTCACGATCGGCTTGCCATCGTCGAACAGGCGCACCGTGTCGAAGGCCTGAAAGCCCCAGTTGAGCAGCTTCTGGCTTTCGTCCGCGCGCGATGCCATCGAGGTGGTATTGAGCACCACGCTCATGACCCGGCGCTTGCCGTTCGGGTAGTCGCGCTGCGCGGTGGCGATCAGGCAGTAGCCGGCGGCTTCGGTATAGCCCGTCTTCATGCCGTCCACTGTCGGATCGCGGCGCAGCAGCAGGTTGCGGTTGGGCTGCGCGATGTTGTTGTAGCGGAAGTCCTTGATCGAGTAGTACGGAAAGAACTCAGGAAAGTCGCGAATGATCCGCGTCGCGATCGTTGCCAGATCGCGCGCGCTGCTGTGATGACCCGGCTCCGTCAGCCCGGCAACATTCTTGAACTCGGTGTTCTTCAGTCCGAAGGCCTGCGCCCGCTTGTTCATCATGGCGACGAACTGCTCCAACGTACCGCCGATCGCCTCGGCCAGCGCCACCGACGCATCGTTGCCGCTTTGCACGATCATTCCCTTGACCAGTTCGTCGACCGTCGGCGTCATCGTGGTGTCGATGAACATCAGCGAGCCGCCGGCTTTGCGCTCGTCCCAGGCACGCTTGGAAACCGACAAGCGCTGGTCGAGTGCGAGCTTCTTGTCGCGGATTGCGCCGAAGACGACATACGCCGTCATCAGCTTGGTCAGCGAGGCCGGATCAGCTGGGGCATCGGCATCGCGCTCGGCGAGAACCTGGTTGCTCGTGAGATCGATCACCAGGTAGCGGCGCGCCGCGACCTCGGGCGGCTGCGGCGCCTGGGCGAGCGCGGTGCCGGCCAGTGCGAGCGACAGGAGAAGGGCAAACAATCGTTTCATGGAAGATCCGTCGGGAGAGGCATTCGGGAAGTGGAAGCTGGGGCCTGAATAGCGCGCCGCGGAGAATATTCAGACCACGGTCATGTGGCGTTCGGTCGATCCTGCAACTGCAGCAGCACGACACGCTTGAGCAGCCCGAGCTGGCCGTGGAAGAAATGACCCACGCCGGGGAAGACGATCACCGGCAGCGCCTGCGGCCGGGCCCAGTCGAGCGTCGCGGAAAGCGGCACCACGTCGTCGGTCTCGCCGTGGATCACGACTGTATCGGCCGGGACCGCGGGCACGCTCTGCTTCTGGGTCGAAGGGCCGACCAGCACCAGCCGCTGCGGCCGTTCGAGCGCGGGCAATCGCGTGGCAGCCTCGGCCGCGACATAACCGCCGAACGAGAAGCCGGCCAGCAGCAAGGGCGGCGCGCGACCGTCGACCTTTTGTGCGGCAATCACCGCCAGCGCATCGTCGACTTCGCCGCGGCCGTCATCCCACGCGCCCTCGGACGCGCCGACGCCGCGAAAATTGAAACGCACGCTGCGCCAGCCGAGCTGCACGAAGGCGCGCGCCAGCGTCTGCACCACCTTGTTATCGAGCGTGCCGCCGTGCTGCGGATGCGGATGGCAGACGACCGCGACGCCGAGTGCAGCACCTGCCGGTGCGTCGATTGCGCACTCGATGGTGCCGGCTGGCCCGGCGAACGTCTGGCGCAGCGTGTGGGCATTCATCGCGCGCCCTCAGCGGCCCACATCGGGTGCCAGCAGCAGCCGCTCGACGATGCGGCCGTTGATCAGATGCGAGTCGACGATCTCGTCGATATCGTCGCGGTCCACATACGTGTACCAGACCGCCTCGGGATAGACCACCGCGACCGGCCCGCCAGCGCAGCGGTCCAGGCACCCGGCCCGGTTGACGCGCACCTGCCCCGGCCCCGCCAGCTTGGCCGCCTTGACGCGCGATTTGCAGTGGTCGAAGCCGGCCTGCGCACCCTGCTTGGCACACGCATCGTCCGGACCGTCGCGATGGTTCAGGCAGAAGAAGATGTGCCGCTCGTAATAACTCATCGGGGGCATTTTAGAAGCCGGGCACTTCACCCCGAATCGCGCGCGCCCAGCCGCAGCAGCACATACGACAGCGCGGCATACGGCCACAGCCAGCCGACCCACTGCGCAGCGCCGTGGAAACGGATGAAGCGGCCTTGCTCCCAGCCGTGCAGGCTTTCCGCGAAATAGGGGTCGGCCGGCGCCTGCGAGATCAGTGCGATCAAGATCGTCAGCACCACCAGCGCCAGCCCGGCGATGACGCGGCGCGGCAGCCAGGCCAGTGCGATGCCGGCTGCGGTACCGAGCATGAAGCCGACCAACGCATTCGGCGTGCGCCAGGCAAAGGCGTGCTGCGGACCGAAATTGAGCGCGGTCGACAAGGTCGTCGCCGCGAGGCCGAGAACGCCCGCGCCGAGCACCATGACCACTCGGCGCGGCGCATCGCGCGTGACCGTGAATGCCACCAGACATGGCGCGAGCAGGCCGAGGGCGACCGCAGCGACCTCGCTCACCGGGGCCAGCGCATCGAGGTGGGCGGTCGCGTCGATCCAAGGCTCGAACCACCCCTCGGCCGGTGTTCCCTCGACGGCGCGCGCCAACCACTCCTGCACCTTCGGATACACGTGGCCCAGGCCGAGCGGCACGGGGGAGGGAAACAGCAGGCCGAGCGGCCACAGCAGCAGCAACACCATGCCGCCCGCGCTGCGGTCGATGAACCAGCGGTCGCGCAGCGTCTGCCAGCGCGCCACGCCACCCATCACATGCGCCAGCACGACGAGCGAGGCGCCCACCGCCGCGCCGCCGACGTTCAGCGCGAGATCGACGTTGGAGGCGACACGCTGCGGCAGGTAGGTCTGCAGACTCTCGAGCCCTGCCGACATCGACCCCGCGACGACGACCGCGCCGGCCAGGCCAGCGAGCGGATGGCGGCCGGTGCGCAGCAGCGCGATGCACACCAGGGCGCCGAACGGCATGTACCCGACCAGGTTGGATACGACATCGAAAACGGTCCACCAGCGCGGCCACGGCTGGAACAGATAGGCCCACGGCATGACGCCGGGAACAGTCCAGCCGACGAAGGGATACAGGCTCGCATAGACGATGAGCGCGGCATACAGCCAGGCGAGCGGCGCGGCCGAACTGCGGTGGCGCTCCATGCGCCTAGGGCCTGTTCACGCTGCGGGCCCTAGAACGGCTTCACGACAACCAGCACCACGATCGCCGTGAAGACGAGCACCGAGACCTCGTTGAAAACGCGCAGCCAGCGATCGCTGCGCCGATTGGCGAACTGCTCGAACTTGCGCAGCATCCGCCCGCAGCCAAGGTGGTAGCCGATCGCGAGCAGCACCAGGGCGAGTTTGGCGTGCAGCCAGTACACGCCGGGGCCGCGGCCCATGCCGTAGTAAAGCCACAGCACGAGCCCGAGGGCGAGCGCCGGCACCATCAGCAACCCGGCGAAGCGGTACAACCGGCGCGCCATCACGAGCAGCCGCTCGCGCTCGGCATGGCTGTCGGCCGGCACCGCGGCGAGGTTGATGAACAGCCGTGGCAAATAGAACAGACCCGCGAACCAGCTCGTCACGAAGACGATGTGAAAGGCTTTGACCCAGAGCATCGGGTCATTATGGAGGGCAGCTTGCGCGGCTGGCGCAGCGCGAAGTTGGAACCGGTGCGGGCCGCCGCAAGAAAAAGCCCCGATGCGAAACCGGGGCTGAATGCCTTGGTGCTGTCACACGCAAGGCACCTGCTCAGGGAGGAAAAGCAGGGGACGACAGCCTTGCGGCTATCATCCAATTCGACTTTAGCAGACGGCATTCGCCACGTTGAATGCCTGTTGCAGCCCCTGCCGCGCACCCGAGCCGAGCCTGCCGTGCATCCCCCTGCCCCGTTTCCGACCCATCGCCCGCGCCGCCTGCGCTACGACGCCTTTACGCGCGACCTGGTGCGCGAGCATCAGCTGCATGCCTCCAACCTGATCCTGCCGGTTTTCGTGCTGGCCGGTCAGGGGCAGGCGCAGGACATCGCCTCGATGCCCGGCGTGCAGCGAATGACGCTCGACCGGCTGCTGCCCGTCGCCGAGCAGTGCATGGCACTCGGCATTCCGGCGCTCGCCCTGTTTCCTGTCGTCGACGTATCGCTCAAGACCGAGGACGGCCGCGAGGCGCTCAATCCGAAGGGGCTGGTGCCAACCGTCGTGCGCGCACTCAAGCGCGAATTTCCGCAGCTCGGCGTGATGACCGATGTCGCGCTCGACCCCTACACGAGCCACGGCCAGGACGGCCTGCTCGACGACAACGGCTATATCGTCAACGACCTGACGGTCGGGGTGCTGGTGCAACAGGCGCTGGTGCAGGCCGAGGCCGGTGTCGATATCGTCGCGCCCAGCGACATGATGGACGGCCGCATCGGCGCGATCCGCGGCGCGCTCGAATCGGCCGGCCGCATCCACACGCGGATCATGGCGTACAGCGCCAAATATGCGAGCGCGTTTTACGGCCCGTTCCGCGACGCGGTCGGCTCCGCTGCCAACCTGGGAAAAAGCAATAAAAACCAGTACCAGATGGACCCCGGCAACTCGGATGAAGCGCTGCGCGAAGTGGCCATGGATATCGCCGAAGGCGCCGACATGGTGATGGTCAAGCCCGGCATGCCCTATCTGGACGTGGTACGCCGCGTCAAGGACGAGTTTAAAGTGCCCACCTTTGCCTACCAGGTCAGCGGCGAATACGCCATGCTCAAGGCCGCCGCCCTCAATGGCTGGCTCGACCACGATGCCGTCATGATGGAAAGCCTGCTCGCCTTTAAACGTGCCGGGGCGGATGGTGTGCTCACCTACTTCGCGCTGGATGCCGCCAGATTGCTTCAAAAATAATAGCTGCTTGCGCATTATGGATGCGGGCTAGAGGCCAATTGATCATATAAATCGGTATCAAGGAACCTCATGCGGATTTTTACCGTCACCGGCAACAGCGTCGCCGAGACCGGGGTGCCGACCCCGCTGGACAAGCTGCGACTGCCAGACAACGGCTATCTGTGGATCGCCTGCGGGCGTCGCGAATTCGAGGTCATGCAAGTGCAAATCCAGGCCGCCTTGCAGTCACTGTGTGGCATGCAGCTGGTTGATCTGCATGTCTCCGACCTGCTGAGCAACCAGCTGCCTTCGCACTACGACTACACCTCGCAGTACGACATTCTGGTGTTCCGCCGCCTGGCTGCCGGAAGCATCGAGACCGACCTGAAACAACCCGGCCTGCCTCTGC
>JBDSEG010000130.1:0-3074 GCA_039920165.1 Burkholderiaceae bacterium | reverse complement strand
TGAAGGAGATCATCAACCGTGGCGGCGAGAAGGTCAGCCCGCGCGAGATCGACGAGATCCTGCTCGACCATGTCTCGGTGGCGCAGGTGGTCGTGTTCGGCGCGCCGCACAAGCGGCTGGGCGAGGAAGTGGCGGCGATGGTGGTGCTGCACGAAGGCCACGAATGCGCCGAGCGCGAGCTGCAGCTGTTTGTCGCGCAGCGGGTGGCCGGCTACAAGGTGCCCAAGAAGATCCTGTTCGTCGACGAGTTGCCCAAGGGTGCGACCGGCAAGCTGCAGCGCATCGGGCTGGCCCAGCGCATCGGCCTGGGCTTCGGCTCGTACGTCTCCGGCGAGTTTTAGGCGATGAAATACGCGATCGTCGGCGCTGGCGCTATCGGCGGGTATCTGGGCGCGAAGCTGGCGTTGGCCGGCGAGCACGTCACCTTTATCGCTCGCAACAAGAACCTGGCCGCCATCAACGCGCAGGGCTTCAAGCTGCTGCTGCCCGACGGCAGCACCCAGCACGCGAGCAGCGTGCGCGCGGTGCAGGACCCGGCCGAGGCCGGCCCGCAGGACGTGGTGCTGCTGACCACCAAGGCGCACCAGGTGCGCGATCTGCTTCCGGGGCTGCGTGCTCTGTTCGGGCCCGAGACGCTGGTAGTCACCATGATCAACGGCGTGCCGTGGTGGTATTTCCAGCGGCTCGGCGGTCCGTTCGACGGCACGTCATTGACCAGCGTCGACCCGGACGGCGCACTGGCGGCGGGCATCGAGGTCGATCGCCTGATCGGCAGCATCGTCTATCCCGCGGCTGAGCTGGTCGAGCCGGGCGTGGTCAAGCTCATCGAGGGCAATCGCTTCTCGCTGGGCGAACTGGACGGGCGGCGCTCGCCGCGCATCGAGGCGCTGAGCAGGTCGATGATGGCGGCGGGGTTCAAGGCGCCGGTGTCGCGCGATATCCGCAGCGAGATCTGGATCAAGCTGTGGGGCAACCTGAGCTTCAATCCGATCAGTGCGCTCACGCACGCGACGCTCGAGGACATCTGTCGCTTTCCGCTGAGCCGCGAACTGGTGGCGCGCATGATGCGCGAGGCCCAGGCCGTCGGCGAGAGGCTCGGCGTCGAATTCAAGGTTTCTCTGGACCAGCGCATCGCCGGCGCCGAAGCGGTGGGCGCGCACAAGACCTCGATGCTGCAGGACGTGGAGCACGGCCGCGGGCTGGAGTTGCAAGCCCTGGTGGGCAGCGTCGCCGAGTTGGCGCGCATTACCGAGACCCCCACGCCGACCATCGACGCGGTCTATGCGGCGACGGCGCTCCTCGCGAACACCCTGGCCGCACGAAGCGGTCGGCTCGAGGTGTTACCGGCCTGAGCAACGCAGGATGCCGGCAGGTTCGACAGAGGCGAGAATGTCATCACGTCTGTCGCCAAGACCGTCAGTGACGTGTGCCTCGGTGGCGAGCGCTCGGGCGGCAAGCACGGACGGGGCGCGGAAAACAAGGTCCCGCCGATCGCCGTGGTGCAGACCACGAACCGGTCACCGAAATCAACAGCCGTACGCCACGCTCGCAGCGCTGACTCAGGACGCCCGCTCGTGCAGCCGCATGCGCAGCCCGACCGGGTTCATCGTGAAGTGCATCACTTCGCGCACGTCGGCGCCATCCGCTGTGTCGACCGCATCGATCTCGAAGCTGCCGAGCAACATCGCCATCGCGAGCTTGATCTCGAGCAGCGCAAGGTAGCGCCCAGGGCACATGCGCGGGCCGGACCCGAACGGCATCGCGACCCGCTTCGTTGCGCCGGCAACGCCGAGCCAGCGCTCAGGCTCGAACGCGGCAGCGCGTGGGAAATAGCGGTCATCGACGCTATCGTGGCGCATCACGCACCAGACCAGTGTGCCCGCCGGCACGCGGACGTCTGCGACGGTGGTGTCGCGCAGCGCTTCGATGCCGAGGAATGGTGCCACCGGCTTGAGCCGCATGGCTTCGGTGGCACAGGCGTCGATGTAATCGAGCGCATCGATGCATTCCAGCGTTGCAGTCGCGATATCGGGCACTGCATCGCGCACCTCCTTCTTTGCCCGGCGCAGTGCGTCGGGATGGCGGTGCAGCAGCCAGATCAGCCAGGCGAGCGTGTTGGCGGTGGTGTCCTCGCCGGCAAAGAGCATCGTGGATACGTTGCCGGCGACATCGCAGTCATCGACATTCGCGTCACCCGCATCGGCCGCGGCGAGCATCGCTTCGAGCAGGTTGCGTGGGTGCTCGCGCAGCGTCGGGTCGGCTTGCATTCGCGCGCGCGCCGCGGCGATGAAGCCGTTGATCGCATCGCGGACCGCAGCGTTGCTGCGCTCGATCTGTCGGTCCGCGGGCAGCTTGAGCCAGCGCCAGTACGGAATCGGCGACATCACGCGCCGGTACAGGCCAGCGAGCACGACGTCGAGATGGCGTTGGATCACCTCGTCGCCGGATTCGAGCGTGTTCACGTCGGTGCCGAACGCGAGGCCGGCGATCGCGTCGACGGTGAAGCGCTTCAGGTCTGCCTGCAGGTCGATCGAAAGGCCGGCGCGTGCAGTCTTGCGCCAGCGCGATTGCAGCCGCTTCGTCACCTTGCGCAGCAGCGGCAGGAAGGCGCGGATGTGTCCTGGCGCGAAGCTGGCCATCACCATGCGCCGCTGGTGCCGCCATGCGTCGCCCTCGGCCGAGAACAGCCCCGGCGTGCCGCCCATCTCGATGCCGACCTTGCGCAAGCGCGAACTGCGCTGGAAGCCGTCGGGCCGGTCGCGCAACAGCGTGTTGACGATCTCGTGGTCGGCCACGACGAGCAGTCGGGTCGGGCCGAGGCGGACGCGAAAGATCGGACCGTACTGCGGGCACCAGCGCTCGATGTCCTGGTGGATGTGCGCCATGCGCACCTGCGCCAGGTTGCCGACGATCGGCCAGCCGCGCGGGCCGGACAGCTCGTCGATGCTGCGCAGCCGCCCAGGCGTTGCGCCCGCCGGCGTCGTCGTGGATTCGGCTCGAGCGTCCATTGCGCTCATTCTGAACCGATCGGCATCGGTCGGCCGCTGTTGCTGTCGTGGGGAGTCAGGAAGGAT
>JBDSEG010000129.1:0-8013 GCA_039920165.1 Burkholderiaceae bacterium | reverse complement strand
CGTCGCGTCGCACGCCGGCTTGAAGGTTCGCCTCGCGCAGCGCTATCCCGATCCGGCCGAGCGCGAGCGCCAGCGCGCGCGTTACGAGGAGCGCCTGGATTTCGAGATCGCGACCATCCTGAAGATGAGCTTCTCGGGCTACTTCCTCATCGTGGCCGATTTCATCCACTGGGCGCAAACCAACGGCTGCCCGGTCGGCCCGGGGCGCGGCTCGGGCGCCGGCTCGCTGGTCGCCTATTCGCTGAATATCACCGGCCTGGACCCGCTGCAATACAACCTGCTGTTCGAGCGCTTCCTGAACCCGGAACGCGTCTCGATGCCCGACTTCGATATCGATTTCTGCCAAGGTAACCGCGACCGCGTCATCGACTATGTGAAGCAGAAATACGGTCGCGACGCGGTGAGCCAGATTGCGACCTTCGGCACCATGGCGGCGAAGGCGGCGCTGCGCGATGTGGGGCGGGTGCTCGGCATGGGCTACGGCCATGTCGACTCGATCGCCAAGCTCGTGCCTGCCCCGCCGGGCAAGCACGTGACGCTGGCGCGCGTTCCCGCCAACCCCGACCCCGGGCTGATCTATGCGCGCAAGGAGGCGCCCGAGATCGAACAGCGCGAGGCCGCCGAGGAAGAGGTGGCAGAGCTTCTTGCATTGGCAGCGCGGGTCGAGGGACTGACGCGCAACGTCGGCATGCATGCGGGTGGGGTGCTGATCGCGCCCGGCAAGATCACCGACTTCTGCCCGCTGTACATGCAGCCCGGTAGCGACTCGGCGGTGAGCCAGTTCGACAAGGACGATGTCGAGGCGATCGGCCTCGTCAAGTTCGACTTTCTCGGTTTGGCGACGTTGACCATCCTGGAGCTCGCCAAGGACTTCATCAAGGCGCGTCGGCCGGCGCAGGCTGGATTGGATTACCGCACTTTCGACTACGACAAGCTGCCGCTCGACGACGCGCGCGTCTACAAGCTCTTTTCCGAAGGCCGCACCGAGTCCGTCTTCCAGTTCGAAAGCGCCGGCATGCAGCGCATGCTCAAGGATGCGCGGCCGACCCGCATCGAGGACCTGTTCGCGCTAAATGCGATGTTCCGCCCCGGGCCGATGGAGAACATCCCCACTTTTTGCGCGCGCAAGCACGGCCGCGAAGAGGTGAGCTATCCGCACCCGCTGCTCGAGCCGGTGCTGGCCGAGACCTACGGCATCTTCGTCTACCAGGAGCAGGTGATGCTTGCCGCGCAGGTGCTGGCCGGCTATTCGCTCGGCGGCGCCGACATCCTGCGCAAGGCGATGGGCAAGAAAAAGGCCGACGAGATGGCCAAGCAGCGCGCCATCTTCCGCGACGGCGCTGCGCGCCAGGACATCGTGGCCGGCCATGCCGACGAGGTCTTCACGCTGATGGAGAAATTCGCCGGCTACGGTTTCAACAAGTCGCACGCCGCCGCCTATTCGCTGCTGGCCTATCACACGGCCTGGATCAAGGTCCATTGCACGGCCGAATTCTTCGCCGCGAACATGACGGTGGAGATGGACGATACCGACAAGCTGCGCGCGCTCATGATCGACGCGCGCGCGTTCGGCATCGAGATCCGGCCGCCCGATGTGAACCGCGGCGTCGCACGCTTCGAGCCGGTTTCGGACCACGTCGTGCAGTACGGCTTGTGCGCCGTCAAGGGAACCGGGCAGGGCGCCATCGAGGCGATCGTTCGCGCGCGACAGGACTCTGGCGCCTTCACCAGCCTGTTCGATTTCTGCGCCCGGGTCGATCGCCAGCGCATCAACAAGCGGGTCGTCGAGGCGCTCATCAAAGGCGGTGCCTTCGACGCACTGCACGCCGACCGCGCGAGCGCGATCGCGAGCGTCGGTCTGGCCTTCGAATTCGCCGACAGCCAGGCTGCACATGCCGACCAGGGCGGTTTGTTCGACTTCAACGATTCGCACGCCGCGAGCACGCAGGAACCTGCGCTCATTGCGGGCGCCGTCTGGACCCTGCGCGAGCGGCTGATGGCCGAGAAGGCGGCGCTCGGCTTCTATCTCTCGGGCCATCTGTTCGACCAGAACGCCGACGAGGTGCGCCGCTTCGCCAAGCGCCGCATCGCCGACCTGATCGACAGTCGCGAGCCGCAACTGCTGGCGGGCATCGTGACCGACCTGCGCATCGTCAACGGCCAGCGCGGCAAGGTCGCGATCTTCAAGCTCGACGACAAGACCGATGCGATCGAGACTGTCGTCGCCGACGATCTGCTCAATGCGAGCAAGGAATGGCTGAAGGACGACGAACTGATCGTGGTCCAGGGCAAGATCCAGCCGGATCGCTTTTCGGGCGGCGTGCGGCTGAACGTGAGCCAGCTGTGGGACTTGGCCGGCGCGCGCTGCCGCTTCGGCAAATTTCTGCGCGTCGAACTCAATGGCAGCGAACCCAAGGTCGCCGACCTGCTGCGCGATTTCCCCTCGCGCCGCGTCGCGAGCGACGACGGCAGCCGGCCGCAAGGCCTCACGGTGCGGCTCGCGCTGCACCGCGCCGCGGTCACCGGCGAGCTCGATCTCGGCGATGCGGTGCGCTTCTTCCCGAGCGACGCGGCGCTGGACCGCTGGCGTGCGAGTGCCCGCGCCGGGCGCGCCGATATCGTCTACGAGTAGGTCGACCCCGCGTCGTGCCCGTGCCCGATTCCATGCCCGCCACCCAGCCGAAAACCGGCCTCGTCCTCACCGGAGGCGGCGCGCGCGCGGCCTACCAGGTCGGGGTGCTGAAGGCGGTGGCGAAGATCAAGCGCGACTGCGGCGCGCCGACCAGCAATCCCTTTCCCGTCATCGTCGGCACCTCGGCTGGCGCCATCAACGCCGCGGCTCTCGCGTGCCGGGCCGACGATTTCGATGCCGCGGTCGCGCGGCTGTGCGACGTGTGGGAAAACTTCAGGGCCGAGCAGGTGTACCGCTCCGATTCGATCGGCGTCATTCGCAGCGGTGCCCGCTGGCTGACCATGATGTCGATCGGCTGGCTGATCGCGCGCTGGACCCGCGCCCGGCCGCGTTCGCTGCTCGACAACCGGCCGCTGGAGACGCTGTTGTCGAGCCTGGTGAGCACCGCGCACCTGCGCAAGATGATGCGCGAGGGGCATCTCGACGCGCTGGCCGTCACCGCATCGAGCTACGGCTCGGGGCTGCACGTCACCTTCTACGACGCCGAGACCGACCTGGTGCCGTGGACGCGCTCGCAGCGCATCGCCGTGCGCGACGAGATCACGGTCGCGCACCTGCTCGCCTCGTCGGCGATTCCGTTCGTCTTTCCGGCCGTCGCGCTCACGGTCGACGGGCGAATCGAATATTGCGGCGACGGCTCGATGCGCCAGGCCGCGCCGATCTCGCCTGCCGTGCATCTGGGGGCGCAGCGCATCCTCGTCGTCGGCGCCGGGCGCATGCACGAACCACCGGGGGAGCGTGCTTCGAGCAGCGACTACCCCAACCTGGCGCAGATCGCCGGACACGCGCTGTCGAATATCTTCCTCGATGCGCTGGCGGTCGATGTCGAGCGGCTGCAACGCATCAACAACACGCTCGCGCTGCTGACCGATGAGGCGCGCGCCTCGACCAGCCTGCGGCCGATCGAAGTGCTGGTGATCGCGCCCAGCCAGCGCCTGGACGATATCGCCGCCAAGCATCTGCACGCGCTGCCGGTGCCGATTCGCGCGATGCTGCGCGGCATCGGCGTCTCGGGCGAGGGCGACGATGCGCGCGGTGCGGCGCTCGCGAGCTATCTTCTTTTCGAGGCGCCGTATACGCGCGAACTGATGGCGCTCGGCGAGGCCGATACGTTCGCGCGCCGCGATGCCGTGGTCGGTTTCTTCGGATGGGAGCGCCGCGCCAAGCCGCGCTCGCCGGCACCGAGCCCGGCAACGACCGAGCTGGAATGACGAACGCCCCGCGACGCGGGGCGTTCGTCGTTGGCCCGGGGCCGGGGCTGCGCCTTGCAGCGCTTACTTCTTCATCGGCTCGGATGCCTTGGGCGCCATCGGCTTGGCGGCCATCATCGCGCCCGAGGCCGGCTTAGTGGCCATCATCGCGCCCGACGCTGGCTTGGCGCTCATCGGCGCGGCCTCGACGGTCTTCTTGGCGGGCATCGCGGCCGACGCCGGCATGGCGGGCGTCGCGGGCGCGGCGGCGGTCGGGGTCGCCTTCATCTTCGCATCGGCCTTCATCTTCGCCTTCTCTTCCTTGGCCTCTTCCTTCTTCATCTTCGCGTCAGCCTTTGCGGCAGCCTTGTCGGCCTTCATCTCATCCTTCTTCATGGCAGGCGCGGCGGCCGTCGGCTGGAAGGCACTGCCGTTCACGGTCAGGCCGTCGGCCGACAGCTTGGCGGCATTGCCTTCGCCGACGCCCTTGACGCGAACGACCAGATCATTCCAGTCCTTGAACGCGCTCTTCTTGCGTTCGTCGAGGATCTTGGTGGCGATGCCCGGGCCGACGCCCTTGATTGCCTCGAGTTCGGCCTGCGTCGCCTTGTTGGCGTCGACCGGGGCGGCGAAGGCGGCGGCGGCGAAGAGGCCGAGCGCGGCGGTGAGAATTTTCTTGAACATGGAGTCTCCTTGGGGGTGGCCGGCCGAGGCTCGGCGTTGGTCTGCTGCTGTTCCCGCCGGACGGCGCGAAGCGGATCATTCAACGCCGGCCTGCCGCGGCGGTTGACCGCCGCTCAGGTGCTGCGGTCGAGCCACTCGCGCAGGCGCCGTCCCACACCCGTTCCCAGACGCGCGGCCGGCCCGGCGGCGTGCCGCTGTTCGAAGATCTTCCGGTACCACGAGGTGCCGATCAATTCCGGTGCGCGCTCGCGCAGCAGGGTCTGGCAACGCAGGCGCATTCGGTCCGCCTCTTGCTGGGCGGTGAGGCCGTTGCGGTAGACCTTGTGACCGCTGCTGATGGGGCGCAAATGACTCGCCTGCACCGCGTCGACGATGGCCGTGGCGGGCAGTTGCATCAGCTTCTGCAGGGTCGGGATCAGATATTTGTCGATGCCCCACGACGATACGTTGCCGGCGTAGTGATCCGCGCCGGCGGCGAAGAGCGCTCCTCGGTAGAACGGCATCATGACCTCGACCCACGGCACCGCATGGAACAGGCGGTGTGAGCGGTGCAGCGTCCAGCGGTGCGAATACACGCTGTCGTGGCGCAGTGCCGGGGAGAACACGTCGAGCCCCGTGCAGCGCGCAATGTGCAGCGCGCGGTTGATGTCGCTCACGCCCAGCAGCACGTCGTCGTCGATCAGGCCGACATATTCCGGCGTCTCGGCCCGCGCCGCGAGCCAGGCCGCCAGGTGGCTGTAGATCTCGCCCTTGCATTCGGTCGCTGCGCCGAGGCACTCGCCCGCGAGCGAACCCCACTGGCCTCGTCCGTCCGGATGCCGGCCCGAATAGTCGAACAGCCCAAGGTCGAAGGCCGGCGCGGCGTCGACTTCCAGCAGGCGCAGCGGCGTCTCGCTGCCATCCCACGAGAACAACACCCGCGGCCGGGTCGTATTCGGTGCGGGTGCGCTCATAAGACTTCCTCCGCCCTGTGGGATTCGGTGTTCGCCTTGGGCGCGGCCCGGCCGCTCACGGCCGGTCGGCGCGCCGGTTGGCGAGCGAATAGCGCAGCTTGTAGACGAATTTGCGCCAGCGTTGCCCGAGGCCGGCAGCGCCGGCGCGAGCGCCGATCGAGCTCGTCGCCTCGATCGGTGCGAGCGCGATCGCGGCCGGGACCACGCCCCGCAGCACCAGGCCGTTTTCCCACCACTGGCGCAGATCGACATCGATCGGCCGCGCGAAGGGTTTGCGCGATGCCAGCAGCTTGTGCGCGCCGCGCCTGCTTACCACATAGCCGGCCGTGAGGCTGGGCACGCGCCGGTAGCGGACGAGGTCGAAGTCAGCGACCAGCGGCCAGCGTTCGCGCGTGCTTTCGCGCCGACCTTCGCGACCCATCAGCTTGACCATGTCCCAGCCGGCGGGCAGCGAGGCGATCGCGGCGATCACGGCCCGGAAGCCGGGTTGCGGCAGCACATCGTCCTCGAGCACGACAAGCCCCGGCGCGGACGAATCCAGCAGGCCCTGCCAGCACGCGAGGTGGCTTGCATAGCAACCTTTCTCGCCGTCCGCGAGCGCGCGGAAATAGCTCGTGGCATTCAGCGCTTCGCTGTAGGTCGCGGACTGCTCGGCGGGCGAAAGGCGATTCCACCGCACACCGGGTTGGCGCGTCGGCGCGATGCCGGCGGCACGGAAAGCGCCTTCAAGCGCATCGCGCCGCGCCGTATCGTCGTCGAGGTTGATATAGACGAGCGGCAGCGCGAGCGGCTCGAAGACCGGGGTCGTGGGCGAGCCGCTCATGCCGATGCCCCGATGGTAGAAGGTCGCGCCGCGACGATCGTGCGAAACATGTCGTCGTAGCGGTCGAGCATCAGCTCGCGACCGCGCAGCGCGATAGCCTCGCATCGTCCGGCTTCGGCCATTCGCGCGGCCGCCGCGGGGTCGCTCAGCAGCATTTCGATGGCATCGGCCAGCGCGACCGGATCGCCCTCGTCGACGAGGCGGCCGGTCTCGCCGTCGCGGATCAGTTCGCGCACGCCGGGAACGGCGCTCACGACCACGGCGCAGCCTGCGGCCATGCCTTCGAGCAGCGCGAGCGGCATGCCTTCGTAGTGCGTGGCGAGGACAAAAATCGGCGTCGCCATCAGGAGCTGCGGCAGGTCGCTGCGGTGGCCGAGCCATTCGATCTGGTCGTCGATACCGAGGCCTTGCGCGAGCCGCAGCAGCGCCCGCCGATGCCGTTCGCTGCCACCGCCGGCCAGGCGCAGCGGGACCCTGCATCCGCGACCGCGCAGCAGCGCCAGAGCGCGAACGAGCGTCGCGTGGTCCTTCTGGCGCGAGAAGCGCGCGCTCATCAAGAGCGACGGGGCGCGTTCGGCGTAGTGATGCTGCGCGGCGTTGGCGAAGGGCGCGAGTTCGATGCCGTTGCCGATGGTGCACAGGCGATCCGCTGCGAAGCCGAGTTCGCGCAGATGCTCGGTCACGCCTTCGGATACGCCGACCATGCGGTCGGTGCGCAGCGCGAGCCAGCGCGCCTGCGCGAGGCGCCAGCGGGTATACCGCTCGCGCGAGTTGTGCTCGACGTGGACCAAGTGCGGCACGCCGGCGATCAGCCCGGCATAGCGGCCCCACAGGTGCTCGCTGAAGCCGTGCGCGACCAGCACCGTCGGGCGAAAGCGCCGGCATATGCCGACGAGCGCACCGATGGTTGCGGCGTGCGACCAGCCGGGAACCGTCTGGACCGGCATGCCGCTCGTACGCAGCGCTTCGGCGCGCGCCGGGTCGGCCTGGCGCTTGCGGCGAAGCACCAATAGCGGTTCGGTCGCGCCGCCAGGTCGCAGTGCGGAACGCACCAGGTCGACCGCGACCTGGGTCGCACCGGAGAAACCGCCCGTCACGAAGTGCAGGATCCTCATGCGACTCGGCGCGACGACGCTCACTCGACCCAGTGCTGCGCGATCCACGGCGCGGGCAGCATGTGGCGCCAGTTGCCGTGGCGCTCGCCGCGCAATGCATCGGGCGGGTTGACGACGCCGTGGAAGACGAGGATGCGCGCGCCTGGTGCCATGGTCGGCGCCTTGAAGTGGTTGAGCGGCCAGCGCGGCACGCAGTGGTACTTGTAGCTGCGGCACCAGTCGGCCGGCCAATACGTCAACCGGCCCTGCCGGTGGATGAAGTCCGAGAGGTAAGCCTGCTCGTGGCGGAAGCCGGCACGGACCTGCTCGACATGGCTGCGGAAATGGTCGAGCACGTCGGCATGCGCGCCCAGCTCGAAGCGGTAGACCGACGAGTTGCCGGTGATGCGCCAGGGCCGCTTCCAGTCGTGGATGACGACGAAATCGCCTGGGTGGGTGAAGAACGGCTCCAGGTCGTCGACGATCACCACGTCGAGGTCGAGGAAGAGCGCGGTGCCGGTCAGGCCGTACAGGTCGGCCGCGAAGGTCGTGAGCTTCTTCCAGCCGCGCTCCGGGA